>NZ_JBOGBV010000068.1:0-80508 GCF_051656405.1 Paraclostridium sp. | reverse complement strand
TTGAAAGAGAAAATGACACTTGAAAGGATAAACCTGTATGAGAAAATTTTTTTATGCAAGGATAAGTACAAAAGACCAAACTTTAGAAAGACAAATTGTAGAAGCAAAAAAATTAGGAATTGATGAAAGTTATATATTTTTAGAAGTTGCGAGTGGAAAAGATTTTAAAAGACCTGAGTATCAACTTTTAAAAAGGATGCTTAGAGAAGGTGATATACTATACATAAAATCGCTAGACCGACTTGGAAGAAATAAACAAATGATATTAGATGAATGGAATGAATTAGTTAAAGTTAAAAAAGTAGATATAGTAATTTTAGATATGCCACTTTTAGATACTACTAAATACAAAGACATGAACGGATTAGAAAATTTAATATCAGATATAATTCTTCAATTGCTTAGTTATATGGCTGAGGATGAACGACTTAGAACAAAAGAAAGACAAAGGGAAGGTATAAAAATAGCGAGAGAAAAGGGAGTACGCTTTGGCAGACATAAAATAGATCCAGGAGAAAAATTTGAAGAAATTTATAACGAATGGAAAGAAGGAAAGATTACAGCTGTTAAAGCTATGGAAATATTAGAATTAAAAACTAATACGTTCTATAGAAGAGTAAAGGAATATGAATTAAAAAATAAATTTAACTCTTAATGCTCACATAGTTAATTATTTTATGATTCATATCATAAAAGATTAAAATTTTAGTATTTAATTCATCATAGTCTACTTTTACGAACGGTTAAATCAAGATTATTTTACATAAGCCTTTCGAACCTAAGATATGAAACCTTTTAATATATTAATATTTTGTAAAAATAAAAAATGTCAATACCGTTAAGTATTGACACAACAACAATAAAAAAAAGTAACTAATGCTCTCACCCATTAGCTACTTTTTTTATTTTCCCGAAAACTTAAGAAATTAACACCATTTATTTTAATAATGTTACTAACTAAATTGTTAACTTTATTTTATCACTTTATTCAAAATTTTTCAATGAAAATTTTATTTTCTTTTTTAATTTATTTTATACAAAAAAAGAACCATGTTGGTTCTATAAATTTAAAATAAACCAAATGATTTAACTATTGCTAAAAATACTGCAATAGAACAAAATACACTAGAAATTGGACCTAGTAATTCGGTTAATTTTTTTATTTTATCCATAATAATCCACCTTCTACTCAAGGATAAACTTTACAATTACAATAATAGATACTACTATAGTTGCTATTTGCATTATTAATTTTAAAATTAATGCTTTATCATTTGGACTTAAATTATTATTTTTCATAATATCCAACATTTATATAGTGACTTTCTAGAGGCCTTCCAGAAGGGCGGTGTTTCTGTGAGAGTTGCCCTTCCTTCTAGTTACTCTAGTCCTTAACATTATGCTAAAGCAGAGATTAACGCAGCTACAAGCTGCATTGCACCAGTTATTAAACCAGCTTTCTCACCTGGAGTAAGAGCACTCCAAAAAGCCACTATTTTATTTCTCATTTGTTGGGCTCCTTTCTTAAGTTTTTCGGGTGTAAATTAATAGTGTTGTGGAAACCACTATCAATAGACATAATTTAATAATGTTGTGAAAACCAATATCAAATTACTAACGTACATTAAAACGCTAAATTTATTATACATTAATGCTAGATTATAATCTAGCATATTTTTACTTGCGTTTAGTTCTTGATACTAAAAAATGTGTAATATTAACACTGTAAAGTTATGACACCTTTTTTATGTCTATTAAAACATTAATTTTATTTATTGAAAAATTTTTATTAGTTTGATTTTAGAATAAAATAATAATTTTATTTCTATTTTAATTTACTGCTTATATATTTTTATTTGCCTTTATATTTATTGAAAACATAAACAATATCTGAATAACAACAAGTTCCCTTTGGATTGTTTACAGCACAATTACTATTTTTCATTGCTCCTGTTATTTTTATAACTTCTTGTACAGTTTTAGCACCCTGAGCTATCGCATCTTGTATGTCCCCTTCAGTAACATGATTACAATAGCATACATATTCTCCAATTATAACGTCTTTGTCGTTACCAGCATTACAACAAAAACATTTTTCTTTTTTCATAATACTAATTCTCCTTATATAAAAACTATATATAAATTATAACTTAAATATATAGTTTTTTATATTGTATTTTTCATGTGTTTAGATTTTAAATCTTCTTCTTTTAAAAGCAAATGTTGTAATGGATTCATAAGCTCACCATCCTCAAATTTGAATTCAGTAAAATACAAGCAAGTTTCACTATTATCAGTTGAGTTTTTTATTTTTTTATATTTAATACATTCAATGCTTCCATCTTTTCTTTTTTTACCTATACCACAATTGCCACAACTTTTCATAAAAAACACCTCACTTATATTTCATAACCTAAAAGCAAAATACTTACTTCTAACTTTTCTAATTTATCTATATTGACCTCTTCATACAATGGTCTACAAGCTTTTATACTTTTTTCTCCACTTAATAATTTACTGGCAAAAGCCATACAAGTCATTTCTCCACATGTTTTACAATTTAATTTAGGTAAATTTTTGTATATTTCAATAGGGCTAGGTAATTTCTTCATTTCATCTGAAGGTATTATATTATTTTTATTTTCATAAACTTCATTTACTATTCCCTTTACATAATCCATCATTTCATATGCATCAGTTTCATTAAGTAATTTTGTAATAGCAACTTCCTTACTAAAGAAGGTAACTATCTTTTGTTCAATTTTAAATGTTACAGTTTGAGCTTTTTTATTATACATAGCTGATTTTATATAAGAATTTAAATATGGAAATATTTCAGAGATATCACTTGATAAATCTGCTCGTATTTTTATTTTAGATCCTCCAGTTGTACATGGTTGTATAAATTTTAATTTTATCTCCTCTAAATACATAGTTAATTCCCCCTTAACCCTTATGTTTTCTTATAATTTCAATTAAAGAATCTATCAGTTTATCTATATCTTCTTTACTATTGAAATACCCAATACCTATTCTTATGGTGCCTATATCCTTAGTTCCTATAAGTTCATGTGCATTTGGAGCGCAATGAAGGCCTGTTCTAACCATTATGTCATATTTATCATCTAACTCAAATCCTATATCTTCAGGTTTTACACCTTTAACATTAAAGGATATTACACCTACAATTTTTTCACTATCTTTTGGACCATAAATTTCTAAATCATCTATTCCAGCTAATCTATCTAAAGCATATTTAACCAAATATCTCTCTTTATTATGTATTTTATTTATAGTTTCTTTATTTATAAACTTTATAGACTCTCTAAGTCCAACTAATCCACTTACGTTTAAAGTTCCTGTTTCTAATCTATTTGGATAATAATCTGGTTGATATTCATATGCTGAATCTCCTCCTGTTCCACCTGACTTTAGTGGAATTATATCTTTATCGCAATTTACAATTAATCCACCTGTACCCATTGGACCAAGTAAACTTTTATGACCTGTAAATGCTAATAAACTTATGTTATCTCTTTGAATATCTATAGGGTATGCACCTGCTGTTTGTGCCGCATCTACTAAGAATGGTATATTATGATTTTTAGCTATTTTACCAATTGCTCTTATTGGTTGAATAGTTCCTAAGACATTAGATGCGTGAGTAAATATTATGAGTTTTGTATTTTCTTTTATACTTTCTTGAACATCTTCTGGATTTGTATAACCTTCTTTACTCGCTTTTACCTTAGTTATATTTATTCCTATATCTCTTTCTAATGTTTTTAAACATCTCCATACAGCATTATGCTCTAGGGAACTTGTTATAACATGGTCACCTTTTTTTAGTATTCCTTTTATAGCTAAGTTTAGAGATTCAGTTACATTAGATGTGAAAATTACCTTTTTAGGATCATTAAAGTTAAATAGATAACCTATTAACTTTCTCGTTTCATATACTAGCCTATCTGACTCCATAGCTTTTTTGTATGACCCTCTTCCTGATGTTGTACCATTATTTATCATAAAATTGTATATTGAATCTGCTACAACGGTTGGTTTTGGATAAGATGTAGCGGCATTATCTAAATATATTTGCACTAAAATTCCCCCTTAATTTAAATAAAAAACCTTAAAAAAGAGGATTATTAAATTACTTTAATATCCTCTTTCTTAATTAATCTAGGTTAACAACATCCACCCTCACAGTTGCAACCAGATTCACAACATCCAGCATTTCTAGTGTCTTTATATGTGATTGCTCCTTTTGGACATAAATTCCCACATCCATTACATCCTTCTATACATCCTTCTGGGTAAATTACTGTAGGTTTAGGATAGTCATTCCCATCATATACTCCAAAGTTACAGTTTTCCATACATTTACCACAATAATTACACTTTGTAAAATCAATAACTGGATACCAATTTTTAGACATTTTAATCTCCCCCTGATATTTTATTCTATATATTTAATATATTTTTAATATAATATATAGCTAACTTAATTAACCAAATTAAATACTATATATGAGTTTCAACTTTTGATTTTATAGTATCTTTAGGCATAAACCCTACCATTGTCTCAACTGGTTTTCCATCTTTAAATATCATAATAGTTGGGACAGTTGATACCATAAATCTTCTAGCTAAATCCATGTTTTGGTCTATTTCAACTTTAAAAAACTTAGCACTATCTCTCATTTCAGTTTCTAATTCATCAAATACTGGAGCTAACATTTTACAAGGACCACACCAAGTTGCAAAAAAGTCTACAACAACAACTCCATTTTCTAATTGCTCTTCAAAATTATTAGTGTTTTCTATTTCTGACATCTTAAATTACTCCTAAGTTTATTTATATAAATTTATTTTGTTTTTATATTTAATTCTCTACATATAATTTTCGCTGTTTGCTCTGCCACTTGGCCTGTAAAAAATATACACTGATCCATATGCTCTTTTTCTCCAAGAGTCATTCCTTTTGTCAAAACTCTACAACATAGTGACTTATTTTTTCCTCTGAAGAAGTCATGCAATTCCTTTGACAATGCCATTGCATTATTTACTCTTGCATCTTTTGATTCACTTCTTCCAAAGAATAACCCTAGTGCCATTATTCCACCTGCGACAGCTCCACAAGTACATCCTGAGCCTCCCATGCCTACAGGAAATCCAGATGCCATTGCTATAACTTCATCTGTTATATCAAGTTCAAATTCATCTTTTATTACTTTGACTATTGCCTCTGAGCAATAAAAGTCTCCATCTCTATAATATTGTTCTGCTGTAAGTTTTATTTTTTCTACATCTATTACCTTTTCAAACTCTGCAATATTGCTACTCATCATCTTTTAATCCCCTTTGTTATTTATATAATTTTAGAATATGCTATCTCCTATCTTCGTTAGCATATCTATACCTTTGATTTCTTTATCATACATAGGAACTCTAACAACTTCAGAATTTTCAAAGTCATTTTTTATTTCTTGTAGGTACTTTTCTTGCATATTTCTTCTATTTCTAAAGAACGGTGAAGTTGCTTGTTCTTCTGGTATTATAAGATTAGCGATAACCATTTGTGTTTCAATACCAACTGTTTTAAGTTCTTCACTAGCTCTATACGCCTCTATTATAGGAGTTTTTTCAGGATACATAACAAAACTGAAAGTAGTTTTTTCTTGATCTTTCATAGTAGCTATAACTCTATCAAACTTTTCTTTTTGTTTTTTATCTTCTTCACTAATTTCAGCAGTAACTCCAGCTTTCATTTGAATTTGTTTTGACCAGTCCATAGGAAGTTCTAAAAGTCTTAATGTATGACCTGTTGGAGCTGTATCAAATACTATAACATCATACTCTTCTTCTGAAGCATATGATATAAACTTTTGGAATGCTGCCATCTCTTCTGTACATGGAGAATTTAATTCTTCTTCCATAGTAGCTATTGTTGGTCCACTAAACTTAGACTTAGCATCTTTTAAAACCATATCTTTATACTCTTCAAAAGCTACTTTAGGGTCAATTTTAGCTGCATATAAATTAGGGCATCCATCTATTGGTGCTGGATTATCCTCTATTGGTTTATCTAAAACCTTTCCTATATGAGCCGCAGGATCTGTTGTAAGAAGTAAAGTTTTAAATCCTTCATTAGCAGATTTAACAGCTGTAATACATGCCATTACAGTTTTCCCAACTCCACCTTTTCCTGAGAAGAACACATTTCTTATAGAACCTTTTTTAGGTAATATAAGAGATTTAGCATTTTCATTTTTTTGCATTTTTATATCATCAATATTTGTATATTCTATTTTAGTAGTTTTTTCGGGTTTCTTTCCATCAAATAATATAGATGCACTTACTCTAAATCTATCTACGCCTTTAAGCTCACTATCAAATAACTCCATAGTGTCTATAGGCCAGCCTTTAAATATTTTATTTGCTTTTTCTAAATAGTTTTGTTGCATTTCATATCTTGATTTAAAAAATGGAGTTATTGCTTCATCCTGTGGTATAAATCCATTTATGATAACCTTTGTTGTTGATATTCCAAGCTCTTTTAATTCATTTGATGCTCTTACTGTTTCATCTAACGATGTTTGTTCAGGTTGCATAACAAATATAAAATCCGTTTGAGAAGTGTCTCTAAGTTTAGCTATAGCTCTATCGAATTTATCTTTGCTATCTTGAATCATAGATACTGGCCCCATACAAGTTTGACCACTTCCTTGAGCACTTTCTTCTATATGTTTAGACCAGTCTATCGGAAGTTCTAAAAGTCTTATAGTATGCCCTGTTGGAGCTGTATCAAATATTATAATGTCATATTCATCGATTTCCATAAAGTCAATAAATCTATCAAATGATGCCATTTCTTCTGTACATGGACCACTTAATTGTTCATCAGCTATTCTTATCATCTCTTCGTCAAAGATTTCTCTCATTGGAGCAAGTAGATTTTCTTTATATTCATTAGTTGCTTCATCTGGATCTATTTCCATAGCATAAAGGTTTTCTATACTATTTATTTTAGTTATTTTATGCCCTATTTCTTGCTCAAATACATCTGATAAGTTAGCAGCAGGATCTGTTGTAACTATTAAAGTTTTTAATCCTTTATCTGCATTGTATACACCTGTTGTACAAGCCATTGAAGTTTTTCCAACTCCACCTTTACCTGAGAAAAATAAAAACTGTGTCATATTACTCACCTCTTAAACTTGATTTTAATTCTTCTAAACTTGGATATTGCCCACTTTTGATTACTTTTCCATCTAAAACAGTTATAGGAAGTATTTGTTGCCCATTTTCTCTTACAAGTTTTCCAACATCCATATTAGACATAAACTTCATAGCATGAGTTTGAGGTTGATATCTCTCTATAGTTAAACCTTTAAACTCCTCTTTTAAAATTTCTATATCTTCACTTATCTTAACTAATTTTTCATCTACACTAGGACCACAAATCCCTGTAGAACAACACATAGTAGGTTCAAATATTTCTATTTTCATAATAACTCTCCTTATTAATTGTATTTTTTATATTTAAAGGAATTTAGAGTTTTCCTAAACTAGCTCTATAATTTTATAAAATTGTAGGAAGTCTGATTCTAACTTATTGTTAAATTTTGACTTCCTACAATTTAGATACTTAAATATTTATTTTAATCATTAAACCAATGTTTAGTTTTATTTGCTATTGCAACTAATGCAAGCATAACTGGAACTTCAACAAGTACTCCAACTACTGTAGCAAGTGCAGCTCCTGAGTTAAGTCCAAATAAAGCTATTGCAACTGCTACTGCAAGTTCAAAGAAGTTACTAGCACCTATCATACCTGCTGGAGCTGCTACATTATGAGGTAACTTCCAAGCTTTACACCAAAGATAAGCTAGGAAGAATATAAAGAATGTTTGTATTGTAAGAGGTATAGCAATTAATAATATATGTGTTGGGTTATCTATAATCTTTTGTCCTTGGAAGGCAAATAGTATTATTAATGTTAGTAATAATCCAACAACAGTTATTCCATTAAACTTAGGTAAAAACTCATTTTCAAAATAGTCTAATCCTTTGTTTTTAATTATCATAGTTCTTGATAAGTATCCTGCAACAAATGGAATTATAACAAATAATACAACTGATAATAACAGAGTATCCATTGGAACAACCACATTAGTCACACCTAACAATAAAGCTACAATCGGTGCAAAGCCTATTAATAATATAAGGTCATTTACTGCAACTTGAACTAGTGTGTATGCTGGATCTCCATCTGTTAAGTGACTCCAAACAAATACCATAGCTGTACATGGTGCTGCTCCAAGTAATACTGCTCCTGCTAAGTATTCTTTTGCTAAATCAGCTGGTATAAAGTTCTTAAATACTATAACTAAGAAGAAATATGATATCGCATACATTGTAAATGGCTTTATTAACCAGTTTGTTCCGCAAGTAACAACTAACCCTTTCTTTTGTTTTGCAGCATTTTTTATAGATGTAAAATCTATTTTAAGCATCATTGGGTAAATCATTAGCCATATAAGTATAGCTACTGGTATAGAAACTTGAGCATAAGTGAATCTATCTAAAGTTTGAGGTATTTGAGGTAAATAAACACCTATTAAAACCCCCACTACTATACAAAGTGCTACCCAAACTGTTAGATATTTCTCAAATACACCAAGTCCTCCACCTTTTTCTTTTGCCTGAACATCTACAGATATTCCAGGCTTATTTTTTTTATTTCCCATTTCATACCTCCTTATATTTTCTTACTTTGAACTGCCTCATCATAAAAGCAGTCCAAAGCAATATAACTATAATTAATTTTTATTTAAAATATTTTTTTCTAAACCATAAAGCTACATTTACCAGTCCAATCATTACAGGAACTTCAACTAATGGGCCTATAACTGCTGCAAATGCAGCTCCTGAATTTATTCCAAATACACCAACTGCTACAGCTATTGCTAATTCAAAGTTATTACTTCCTGCTGTAAATGCTAGTGTTGTTGTTACAGGATAATCTGCTCCAAACTTCTTTCCTAAGAAGAAAGAAACTAAAAACATTACAACAAAGTATATAAGTAATGGGATTGCTATACGAACAACATCCATTGGTAATGTAACTATTAATTCTCCTTTTAGAGAGAACATTACAATTATTGTAAATAATAAAGCTATTAATGTAAGTGGGCTTATTTTAGGTATAAATACATTTTCATACCATTCTCTACCACGACGCTTAACAAGTGTATAACGAGTTATCATCCCTGCTAAAAATGGAATTCCTAAATAAATAAATACTGATTTTCCAACTTCTGCTATAGTTATATTTACAATTGTGCTTTCAAGTCCTAGCCAACTTGGTAAAACTGTTATAAATATATAAGCATATAATGAGAAAAATAAAACTTGGAAAACAGAGTTAAAAGCAACTAATCCAGCTGCATAATCGCTATCCCCATCAGCTAAATCATTCCAAACTATAACCATTGCTATACAACGTGCTAAACCTATCATTATAAGTCCAACCATATATTCTGGGTACCCTCTTAAAAATACAATAGCTAGAACAAACATTAAAATAGGTCCTATAACCCAGTTTTGAACTAAAGATAACATAAGGATCTTTATATCCTTAAATACTCTTCCCATTTCTTCATATTTAACCTTTGCTAATGGGGGGTACATCATTAAAATTAGTCCAATAGCTAAAGGTATAGATGTTGTACCTACTTGTAAAGAGTTTATGCTATCAACAAACTTTGGAAATACAAACCCAATGCCTATTCCTGCTGCCATGGCCACAAATATCCAAATTGTTAAATATCTATCTAAAAACGATAATTTCTTTCTGTCCATATTAAACCTCCAATATACATCTTTATTTTGAAACGCCTTCTCTTATAAGTCTCGCAAAGTCATTTGGAAGTATTTCATTTACTTCTATTTCATTTGCCATCTTTTCAAAATCATATTTAACTTCTATAATTTTCACTTCAACACTTGATGGAGTTTTAGCTATTTCATCTTCATTTTTTATATCTATAATTACATAGTTTGCATTGGGATTACCTGTTTTAGGTTTACCAACACTTCCAGCATTGACAAGTAACTTTTCTCCATAATATTTAGCATATGGTATATGAGTGTGACCACAAACTAATATATCTTCAACTAACTCACTCATAACTTCATCTGCTTCTTTTGAGTTTTCCTTTAAATATTCATTTATAAGTCTTGTACTTCCATGAACAAATCTTATAGTTTTTTTATCAAAATTAAAGATTAGTTCTTTTGGTAAGTTTCTTAAGTATTCTTTATTTTCAACTTTTGTAGTTTGACCTGTAAAGTGCATTGAAAGACCTGCTTTTTCAGCATCTTTAGGATCTGGGTAATCACATCCACAAACTATTTTTAAGTTTCCTATAGCATCATCGTAATTTCCCATTATAGTAAGTATCTTATTTTTCTTTAAAGTTTCAATAACTTCATTTGGCTTTGTTCCGTAGCCTACTAAATCGCCCGTACATACTGTCATGTCTACATTTTTAGTTTCAATGTCAGCCAACACTGCATCTAGTGCATATATGTTGCTATGTATATCTGATATTACTGCTATTTTCATGTACCTTACCTCCTGAATTTAATTTATTTTTTTATTTCTGAAATTATATCTTTAACCTTTGAAACAGTATCACAGTTTAAATCAGCTTTTTTATAAGCTTTTAAAATATCGTAATCACACTTTAACTTTTCATCATTATCTAATCCATCATTTAAAAGATTTTGCATAAAATTATATTGATTTAAAGTTTCATCATCTAGTTTGTAATAAATAAATTTTGATTCTTTATAATAAGTAACTAAATTAGCACTAGTAAGTTTACTTAAATGTCTAGATGCATTAGATTGTGATATTTCAAGTATTGCTTCTATTTCACAAACACATAAAGGCCCATCTCTTAAAATATTAAATATTCTTAGTCTAGTTTCATCGCTTAAAGCTTTTAACATTTGTATAATTTCCATAATTACTCCTTTTTCATATTCACATATTCACATATAATCATATTCACTTATAATCATATAATATGATAAAAGTTATATTTTGTAAACCTATAAATCAAAAAAAATTGATTTATTTTTCGACTAAATTTTTACATTACATAAAATACTTATAATTTTTTAGATGGTTTTCTTTTATAGTATTATCAATAACTAAATATTTTAATTAAAAAACATCCTACATTATGAACTTAAAATTGTCATATACATAGGATGCTTTTTAATTAAAATTTTAAAGATGTATTAACTTTATTTTTATTCAACTTCAAAAATTAAATTAAGAAGTTCATTATTTGAAAAGTTTTTAATATATGTCAAACAATCAATACGATCCATTACTTTTGAAATTTCAGTCATTGATAATGATATACCTATAAAGTTAGCCTCAAGTTCTTCTACAGGACGTATTTCAAAGAAATCTCCATATAAGCGAAAAGCTTGAATTATTCCTTTTTTAACTTCCATATAAAGAGAAAATGTACCACTGTCAAATTTTTTCTCATTCCATAGTTTCATACTTAACGATTTTCCGTAAGTCCATTCCCAAGTACGATACTTTTTATCTGCAAGTTCGTTTATATATTCAATGTCTTTTTCTATTAAATGATAATCATACAATTCTTCCTTATATGCTTTTTTAAATGATTTTTCTAAGGCTTTTTTAAAATCATCAATTGTCATGTTTGCTGGCAACGAATCTAAGATTGTTCCAACACGACTACGAACAGATGAAATTCCTTTAGAAATAAGCTTTATATTTCTAGGAGCAAGAGCTTTTGTCAAAACCGATAAATCGCTATTAAAAAGCAATGTCCCATGATGCAATACTTTATCTTTATAAAAATACTGTGCATTTCCTGAAATCTTTTTACCATCCACAAGGACATCATTTCTACCACTAAATACTGCATCGACACCTAGTTCTTTCAGGCATTGAATAATCGGAGATGTAAAAAAAGAAAAATCATTTTTTTTCAATGAGGCATCAGTTTTTATAATTGTAAAATTTAGATTTCCTAAATCATGATAGACCGCTCCACCACCAGACAATCTTCTAACTACATTTATATTATTTTCTTTAACATAATTTAAATTAAGTTCTGCAAAAGCATTTTGATTTTTCCCAATAACTATTGTAGGCTTATTTATCCAAAGAATCATAATATCATCTTTTAAATCCGATTTTTTCAAGAAATACTCTTCAACTGCTAAATTGAAGGCTGGATCGTTTGATTCATTTATAATCTTAAGCAAGTGGACTCTCCCTTCTGATAAAATTTTTAAATAATTCTGTGTTTACTCACCAATAATCGCATCAACTTTTTTACAAATTTCCTCTGCAACGATATCCGCCATTTTATAGTGTTCTTCTGTTAGATCCCTTGCTGATACTGTTTTAGAAAGAACTACATTCTCGCCTAATAAATCTGAAATAACAATAATATCTTTTACCTCACCTGAATACTTAAGTGTCGCCCTCTTAGCACAAGCTTTGTCGCAACCATCTACCGCTATAACAGGAAACTCTTTTGCAAAGTTACGTTCTTCTTCTCCTCCTGCAATATAAAGAGGTAAGCAAAGTGAAACTACTTTTCCGACACGAAGATTCTCCATTACTTTTCTTGTAGCCATTCTAGCAATCGTTCCACCAAGCATTTCTTCTCCGCTACAAGATATAACACCAATTTGTAAAGCAGACATATTATTCATCCTCCTTTGCAATTTCTGAGACTTTTTCAGCGATTTTTTCAGCTAATTCCTCTGTAATCATCCAGCCATCTTCAGTTAATTCTGTACCTGTACCTGCATTTTTACCTCGATGGTTTCTCATTATATCTACTGCACGAAATTGAGCTTTTACAATTCCTCCTGCATCTTCAATACTTTTAGCAGCACAAAGTGCTGGACATCCATCAACAGAAACGCAGGAAATGCCTTCTACCTTAGCACGAGCATCTTCATCTCCAGTTACAATATGCGCAAGACAAGCAGTCTCACAAATATCAGGCTCCAATACATTAGTTACTCGTAAAGCTGACTCTCTTGCCATTAAACCAAATACCTTTCCAATCCCACTACAAGGGATAACCTTTACCTTAGACATGGAACTCATCCACCTTTCTTTTTAATACTGAGAAATATCCATCAAAATCATGAATTAAATCTTTATCATCTTCAAAGTCTGAAAGTTCTATTTCAGCAATCCATCCTTGTTCATAAGGATTTTGATTTATCATTTCTGGTGCATTTATTAGATTTTCATTTATTGCCGTAATAGTACCACTAACTGGACTTACAATTTCAAATACGGCTTTACCTGATTCAATATCTCCAACCTCTTCAAATTGTTCAACTTCAGTGCCGATATTAGGAGGTGTAAAAAACATAATGTCAGATAAACTTTTTTGAACAAAATCAGTTACACCAAGTCTTGCTTTATTCCCGTCAATATACACCCACACATCATTTTCATTGAAATAAAAACCTTTATTGTCAGGTACACGGAAAACAAATTTATCTTTTTTGTATACTTGATAAGATAGTTCAGTTGGAAAATCTACAGATTCACCTGCATTTTCATCCATTTCCTCAGTTTCATATAAAAGTTTTTCAGATATTAATTTAGATAGTTTCATACCTTCATCATTTATGCGTAGACTTGTTCCAAGATTAATATTTCTTGTTTTTGCTTCTTCACTTATATTGATTTTTTCAGCGATTTTCAGACCTTTTTCAGAAGCCAATTTACTAGCACAGCGTGTTGCACATCCATCAAGTACAAGAACAGGTTTCTCTTGTGCAATACGATTATACTTGGCATCAGCTACACGATAAAATACAGGACAAATAATTTCGCTATCACTTATTTCACTTAAATTAATAGCAATCTCATGTGTTATGCATCCTGCACATTTATCAAGTCCATTACATGGTAAAATAGCATAGGATTTACTCATTTTTAGATTCCTCCTTACGAATTTGTTTAATATGAGCAGTTGTTTCACTCTTACTTGGAAAATCAATAGCATCAACGCCACATGTCTTTCCACAAGCACGGCAGAAAACAACACAGTTAGTAGGATTTTTTACAATTAATTTTGGAGATTCGTCTTCACGAATTTCGTATACCTGATGAGGACAAAAATCAACACATTCCATACAGTCGTTACACTTTGTATAGTCAATACGAGGGCTCCAATCAATTTTTTCTCTTGAGACACCCATGAATGTACTTTCGCTCATATTATATTTCCTCCTCATAACCAAGTTCTTTAAGTGAATTTTTAACAATATCTAATGCTTTTTCATTTGTCATATCTCTAATATCAAGCATTACACAGTCTTTTTCAACATCCAAACCTGCTTCTTTAAAAGCTGTACGGAACATCTTTTTCTGCATGTTAGGCGCACATGCACCTATAATTACTTTACGATTTGACTTTAAGAAATCAGCAAGAAATCTATCCCCATCTTCCTCACAAAGCTGCGGATGAATAAATCCATATTCCACAGGTAACTCTACTCTAACCTGATTTATAAAATCCCAAATATCCATTGCTTGAAATCCAGGGCATTTACCTGTACAAACACACATAATAAAACCATAACGTTCCTTTTCCATTTTAATTCCCTCCAATTTAATTTTGATAATAAATTTTTAAGTTATATATTTCAAAGAATTTCTTAAATAATATAAATATGAATGAAATTCTGTGAAAGCATAAAATTAATGTAATCGACTATTTTAATAATACTTATATTATGTATTAAACTTTATGAATCGATTTTTTAGCTATTTCTCCACAAGCCTCCCAAATAGCCTCACTAATACTTGGATGAGGATGAATCATATCAGAGATAATTTCAGCAGTTGCCCCAACAGTAATAGCCAGTGTGATTTGGGAAATCATTTCAGAAGCATTTGCTCCTAAAATTTGGCCACCTATAATTACACCATTTTCATCTGCAATGATTTTTACAAATCCTTCACGCTCCCCTAGTGTAAGAGCTCTACCATTGTGACGCATAGCAAAACTACCAACTTTAGGTTTTATCCCTTTTTCAATAGCCTCCCTTTCTGTCAACCCAACAGATGCACTTTCAGGCAAAGTATAAATACATGAAGGCACTGCATTATAATTAACTTTGCTTTGCATTCCAACTGCATTTTCTGCGGCAACTCTACCTTCCATAAAAGCTAAGTGAGCAAGTAACTTACCGCCAATTACATCACCAGCAGCATAAACATTAGGGACTGAAGTTTGCATATATTCATCTACTACAATCCTTCCATTCTCTGTTTTAGGAGAAATTGAAGATGCAATGTCACTATTTAATTGTCTTCCAACTGCTAAGAGAACCTTTTTACAAGTTGTAGAAGAACTTTTTCCATTTAGTTCATAAGATACAATTAACCCTTCATCATTTTCTATAATCTCTGTAAGTTTTGAAGATAGTTTGAATTTTATCCCTTTACGTTTTAATATCTTTAATAATTCAGTTGAAATTTCTTCATCCTCATGACTTATAATTCGATCTTGTGCCTCAATAACAGTTACCTTTGTTCCTAGAGATGAAAACATAGTTGCAAATTCAACTCCAATTACTCCACCACCTATAATGACAATACTTTCTGGTGGTTCTTGTAGAGACAATGCATCTGTGCTAGTAATAACCCCATCATTTTTAATCCCTTTAATAAAACTTGGAATTAGTGGCTCAGAACCTGTTGCAATAATTAGCTTATTACAATTAATCTCAATTTCTTCATTTTCTTTCTTTACCAGTAGTTTATTTGGGTTAACTACTATACCACGCCCTTTTATAATGGATACATTGTTTGCAACCATGAGTTGTTCAATCCCAATTCCAAGATTTTTTACAATTCTATCCTTACGAATAACGGCTGTACTCCAAGATAACTTTTCAGTTTTACTTTGAACTCCAAATTCTTTAGATTTTTTTATAGTAGTAAGTATTTCAGATGTTTTCAACAAAGATTTAGTTGGAATACACCCAATATTCATACAAACTCCTCCAAGCTCCTTTTCTTCAATTAAAACAACCTTGGCTCCAAGCTGGGACGCTCTAATAGCAGCTACATAACCTGCTGGTCCTCCTCCTAAAACAGCAATCTCACTTTGTATTTTATTTTTGTGCATATACAACCTCCTTAATATTGATTTCGCTTTTTGAAAAAAGGTTTTCTTTTACTTTAAATAAAATGATATAGAGAGTTATCTATATGCTATTGATAAAAAATGCATCGAACTCTACGATGCTTTTTTATTATAGTTTTACTTCAGTTTATTAGAAATACATTCTTCAAGATGTACAGAAAAAGTATCCCAAAACTCATTAACTTGGTCAAAACGTTCTTTATTGATTTTATACTTCATCCATGAACCATCACGACGTGAGTCTACAAGCCCACAGTCAGTTAATATTTTCATGTGGTAAGAAAGAGTTGGTTGAGTTATTTCAAATCCCTCTAAAATCTTACAAGCACACATTTCATCACAAGATAGTGTTTCAAGTATCTTTAAGCGTGTCTCATCCGCTAATGCTTTAAAAAGCAGAACATATTCTGCATATGAATATATCATTGCTACCCCTCATATTGTAAATATTTTTTATTAATAATCTTTAAATCATATAGATAGTTATCTATATAATTTAATATAGGCCTCATATAGATGAATGTCAATGTCATATTTAATATTTATTACAAATAATACAATTATTTCCATTTAATTATAAAAGACTGATTTTTATTAAATAAGAAATCAGCCTTTTATAGCATAACTACTTTATTTTTTAATCTATAAATTCTAATAATTTTAATATTTCTTTAGCAATTTCTCTTTCTGTTCCTATATAAGGATATGAATGAATATGAATTGCAGGATTAAAATTAAGTTCAATTATTGCATATGATGAGTTTTCATCACTATAATCATCTATCATCATATCTACACCACAAATATTAGCTCCAATAGCTTGAGAAGATTTAACAGCTATATCTTTAAATTTTTGATGTATATCATCTGTATAATCAATGCTATCTCCTCCAGTACTAATATTTGAGTTTTCTCTTAAATAAACTACTTCATCTTTTTTAGGAATATAGTCAAAATCTAATCCTCTATGCTTTAAAAATAATTTTGCATTTTCATCTAAGTCTATTTTCTCTAAAGGCGTTTTATATCCCTTTCCTCTTAATGGACTTTGATTTTTAATTTCTATCAACTCTCTAATTGATTTTTCTCCATCACCTGTTGCATTTGCAGGTACTCTATGAAGTATACCAACAACCTTATCTCCAATAACTAAAAATCTATATTCTTTACCACTTATAAACTCTTCAACCAATACAGTGTTATCATATTTAAATGCAATTTCAAAAGCACTTATTACATCTTCTTGGTTAGCTCCTTGAGGGAATATGCTTATTCCTGTTCCAAAGTTAGTTGATTTTGGTTTTATTACTATTGGCTTATTTATAAAATTATTAATTTCACTTATAGCATCTTCTATACAGTTAAATTCACTTCCATCTGGAACTTTTATATTATTTTTCTGTAGTATTTTTTTTGTTACTACTTTATTTTCCATTGCAAGTACAGTTATATAATTGTCTTTTGATGTTTTTGTTGCTTGCTTTATATACTCAGTTTTATCATCTTTGCTAATAGATATAAAATTATCACTTCTATCTATTAATTCGGTTTTAATTCCTCTTTTAATTGATTCTTTCATTAAAATTTGAGTTGATAATTCTAAATCTTCATACCCTTCTAATTTAAATCTATTATCATAGGCTAAATCTTTATATTTTTTGGCAAGATTTAAATGAGCTTTTATATAACCTTCTTTTTTTACTTTCTCAATAATTTTGTAGGTATACGTTTCTTTATAGTCCTCTATTCTTTTACTTATATCTTCTAATATTTTTTCTTTTCCTAATTTTAGTTCATCGTTTATAAATTTAATTTTATTTAAAATCTCAAATGCCCAAATTTCCTTAGAGATAGACTCTCCATCTTTTATTAGGTTTATATTACTTTGACCATTAGTTGCTATTATATTTTGATTTTCAAGGGCATCTTGTTGCCAATTTTCATATCCACTTTCATCTTCAGTTAAAAGAAATAAATTAAATAAATTTATAAAATTTAAATCAGTTAAGCTTATTCCACCTTTTTCAAATGGATTTATATCTATACTTCTATACTCTAAGTAGCTTATTCCATCATTAAGTAATGAGTTTAATAAATATTTAGGATCTTTTGCTTTTAATCTTATTGGAGCATACAATTCCTTATGACTATCTATTAAATCTTCATCTATGAATTTTTTAATACTTTCTACATATTCGTTAACGCTATTGTAATTTGGGAATAAATCTATTTTATTTTTATAACCACAATTACTATTTCTATAAGATAGCGCACCTTCATTAGAGTAACTATCTTTAGAGATTTCTTTAAGCTGTTGAACACATTCTTCTTGATAGCTTTCGTGTACAACACCTGTACATCCTAGAAGATATACAAGAAGCCATCTATAACGAAGATAGTTTCTAGTAACTTTTAAGTATATATTATCTTTAAATGTTTTATAATCATCTGCTTTATTGCTATTTTCATAAAGTTTTTTAATTATGTTTTCATTGAATGAAAAATTATAGTGAATTCCTGATATCAACTGTTTTTTACCACCATATTTTAATAGTAATTCTTCTCTATACTCTCTTGCAATTTTGCCTTCTTCGCATCCACAAAATTCCGCTATTGGAATATCTTTATCATTTGGTATTATTGAAGGCATAGATTGTGGCCATAAATATTCATCTTTAATTTCCATAGCTGCTATATCATAAAGAGCATTTAAAAATTTATAAGTTTCCTCTGTCGTTGAAAATGTCGGAGTTATTAATTCTAATTGGCTCTCAGAAAAATCTGTTGTTATATATGGATTACACATTTTATATCCAAATGCTTTTGGATGTGGTTTTTCTGATAAGTTTCCTTTAGAATCTACTCTAAGACCCTCTCTTTCAATTCCAAAGTTTCCTTTTAGTAGTTCTTGTTTAGTAAATAAATTTTTCATTGTATTAAGCATATCTGTCATCCTTTCTAACCTTAACTATATACATCATGTATAATGCTATTCCTTTTAAAACACTTGATATGGAAATACTTACCCATACTCCATTTACACCTAAATATTTTATAAAGATTAAAGCCAACGGTATTCTAAGCACAGTAAATATGATACTTATACTAGCTGGAATATTTGGCATTCCAAGACCTGTAAACATTCCATTTGATACCATCTCTATTGCACTAAATATCTGAGAGTATCCAATTATCATAAGGTACATACTAGTTATATCTATAGTTTGTGCATCTCTTATAAATAACATGGCTATTTTATCTGGTACAAAGATAAAGGCTACACTAGTTATAATTGAGTAAGCAATTCCTATTTTTAGAGAAGTTTTATATCCCTTAATTATCCTATCGTACTTCTTAGCTCCAAAGTTTTGACCTGTAAAGCTTGCTATAGCTCCATTCAATCCACCTATTACCATATATGTTACAGATTCTACCTGAAGTCCTATCTTTTGACCTGCTATAGCATCTGATCCAAATATAGCTATTATCCTAGCTAAAGCTATATTTACTAATGTAAATAATATTCTTTGAAATGCCATAGGAAACCCTAGCTTTATTATTTCTATACTTTTTTGCTTGTCTACACCTATATTAAAATCAAACTTAAATAAATCTTTTGATGTTATTTTAAATAAAATAAACATTACTAAATTTCCTATTAAAGTTGCAATTGCTGCTCCTAATACTCCAAAGTTAAATGTATATATAAATATAGGATCTAAAACTATATTTATGATTATTCCTATTGCACTTATCTTTAAAGCCCCTGAATTGTGTCCATAACTTCCAAGTATTCTTGTATACATTGAGTTAAAAAATGAGAAAAACATCATTGGTGCACTTATCGCCAAATATAAAATTGCATCTTTTTCAACGACTTCATTTCCTAACTTTAAAAATCCTATAAGTTGTTTTCCTAAAAATATAAGTACTAATGCATATATAACTCCAAGAACTAGGTTTATAAAAGACCCTGAATTTATATATCCTTTAGACTCTTTTTCTTTGTTTTCACCTAAAGCATGAGCTACCTTTATTCCAGTTCCTATAACCACTAATGTATTTATGGAATATCCTAATCCTATAAAAAAGCTTGCTGATCCAATACTTGCCACGGCATCACTACCAAGCCCTCCAACCCATAGCATATCTACTAAGTTATAGGCAAATTGTAAAAGTGAACTTCCCATTATAGGTATCGCTAATGCGGTTATTACTGATAATACATTTCCTTGTGTCAAATCCACTTTTTTCATTTAAATTTCTCCTTTGTAGTACTGTTATTACATAGTGATATTATTCTCACTATGTAATTTAATTAACCGATTTGATTTAAAGAGCTCGTTCATATCAAAATAAATTGATTTATTATTTATTATATCAAATTATTTTGATATTACAATGTTTTTTTATTTTATTATTAAAAAAATTATTTTTATTACCTAAATTAGATTAAATATATATCTAGTTCTGAGATAGAAAAATATTTATTAGGTATAATCTTAAAAATAAAATAGGTGAATATATATAAAGAAATTCGTAGAAAACCTATAATTTTGCCAATTATTATGGATATCAGAAATATATAAGATAATAAAAAAGGAGCTAAATTTCAGCTCCTTAATTCTTCAAATTACATTAAAAATGGGCCAATAGCATTAAATAAGTAACCTGTTATAATTATACCTACAGTTACAATTCCTATGAATATAGCTAATAATTTAGGCTTAACAACCTTGCTTAACATTATCATAGATGGAAGTGAAAGTGCAGTAACACCCATCATAAATGCAAGTACAGTTCCTATAGGTACTCCAGCCATAAATAAAGCCTCAGCTATTGGAATAGTTCCAAATATATCTGCATACATTGGAATACCTATTACAGTAGCTATAATAACTGAGAATGGATTATCATGCCCAAGTACTGCAAGTATTGCTTCTTGTGGTATCCAGTTGTGTATTAAAGCTCCTATACCCACTCCAATTAAAACATATTTGTAAACATTTTTTACAATAGCTAGAGTGTCTTCTTTTGCATAGTTTAATCTTTGTTTTTGATTAAATCCCTCAGACTCATCATAAAGCTCTCTAGTATGCTCAGTATATGTTTGAATTTCACTTTCTAAATTAAGTTTACTTATTATAGTACCACCTATAATTGCAATTATAAGACCTAACACAACATATAAAATAGATACATTCATACCAAAGAATCCAGCAAGTAACAACAATGATGCAATATCAACCATAGGTGAAGAAATTAAGAATGAAAATGTAACTCCAAGTGGCAATCCTGCATTACTAAAACCTATAAATATTGGAATACTAGAACAAGAACAAAATGGAGTTACAGTTCCTAGAAGTGCTGAAATTGTTGCCCCTGATATACCTTTAAACTTCGTTAATATCCTTTTAGTTCTTTCTGGAGGGAAGTAACTTTGTATATATGAGATAAAGAATATTAAAACTCCTAAAAGTATAAATATTTTTATAGTATCATATATAAAAAACTGAATACTACCACCCATTCTAGAGGCTACATCTAGATTTAATACATTTTCAACAAATAATGTGATTAAATCAGATAGCCACTTCATACCTAGAATTTGTTCTGTGAAAAAATTAAATATGTTCATAACAACCTCCCCTAAATACATCTAAAAAATTTGATGTTAAAAATATAAAAATGTAAAAGTATGTTTTGATATATATTTATATAAAAATAAAAAATTGATAATAAATATATATCTATTAACGTAGAAATATTTTATATTATTTATTATATCAATTTTTTTTGATTAGGCAACATATAAATCAAAAAAAATTGATTTATATATATAAAAAAAATACAGAATCTATTTTTTATTTAGTAAATAGATCCTGTATAACTTTTCCAGATAATATTTTATTTAATTGCTCTTTATTTACATCATAGAAATTCCATTTTCCTTCAGATGTTTTGCTTATTAAATTTGCATTTAGTAACAATTTTAAGTGATACGATAATTTAGATTGAGATAGTTCAAAAACTTCTGAAAGATTACAAACACATGTGTGTCCATTTTTATTTAAAAAAGCAAGTATGCTAAGTCTTTTTTCATCTGATAAAGCTTTAAATGTATCTTCATAATCAATAATTTTCATAAATACTCCTCCTAATATCAATTGATCTTAATATTTACTAGTAAAAAATAAGTATACTATAGCTATTTATTTTATCCAAGTATTTATATTTTATAGAACAAAATAAGAGTATGTAAAATGAAAATTTCAAGTGAAAATAATAAAAAAGTATGGATATCGTTAAGTTATGATACCTTTATATAAAACAAGCATCTTTATTATAAATAATTAGAAAATATGTTAAAATTATCCAATAAGACTAGCGACCTAATAACATAAATAAAGGAGAATACTCAAAATGGAAATTATAACAGTAAAAGGGAAAAATATATATTCAAAACATGAGTTAGATAACTTTAATAACTTATCAGATAAACCGACTCAGTTTATTCAATTTGTGTACTTTCTATGCCAAAAATACAAGTTACATTTATCTAAAATCTCTGAATTCAATTATGCTGAAAGAAATTTAGGTGTAGAATTAATAGGTGAAAAAATATTGATACAATTTTTCTATGAATATGATAGTAATACATTAGAGCTTGTAGTTAGTGCTGAGTTTGATAAAACAGTAGAAAAAAATATTAGAAAAGATATATGGGCTTATGTAAAAACAGTAAACTATAAAAAAGGAGATAGAGTTATAAATAGCTATGGTGAAAAATATATTGTACAAGAAAACATAGAACCATCTCATACAGTAAAAAAACATAAGGCCACTAGAATCGATGATAATACAGATAGCTGGATTATCAATCAGTTTATATGCCCTGATTTAGATTAATTTATACTTTAAATTTTAGTTTTAGAGTACAAAAAATGAGTCGTGTTAGAGGCACGACTCATTTTTTCAATTTAAACTCTAAAGACGTTTAACACTAATGATTATATATATAATAATTCTTTATTAGAATATGTTCAATAGTTTTAAATATTATTTATTTTCATCTAATAATACTTTAGATAAGACTATTTCTATGTATTCCATAGAGATATGCATACTTTCTATTAAAGAAAACATTGCTAATTTTTCCATACTAATTTTACCATTTTCATCACTATAGACTTTCATTTTTTTTATCAAATCTCCTGAATTAATGTTTTCTACTAAGCACTCTCGTGATTCATTAAATATAGCATTTAGTTTCTCTTTATCCACATGAACACCACCTTTCAATATATATAATTCCACATAATATGCTAAAGTTCCTTTTTTACTTTAGATATACAAATACATTAATGTTTGATATATATATTGATGTTGTTTCTTTTTAATCTAACTTTTATATAGGAAACTATTGAATTAATAGTTTCCTATATAAAAGTTAATTATAATTTATAAAGTATTAACAAATTCATTCAACTTTTCAGCTCTACTTTTTAAATTTAGGATAACTTCATTTAAAACATTATTATAATAGTCTATATCTATATTCTGATTTTTAATATTCTTCTCTTTAAATAATTCATTTCCATACGTATAACCAATCATATATTCATCGAAAAAATTTTCACAATTACACATATATTTAACAAAATCAGGAATTAAAAATAGCTCGCATAATGTATTTTCAATTAAATCTTCTTCTAATTTTGAATTTTTTAAATTAATAGATTCTAATTGTTTTATTATCAATTTCTCTAAATATTCTTGAATTGCATATGAATCATTATGAGATATAATTCTATTACATTTGTTGCATTTAGGTAAATTATTTTCGTTTTCATTCATCAATTGCAAATAAATTTTGATTTCTAAATCAATATGATCTTTAAATAAGGTGTCATAAAAATCATCTCCAAAAGTACTAACAACTTCATATATATTGTTAAATTTATTTGCTATTAACATTAGTTCTTCGCTTTTAAGCATTAATGATACCCCCTGTCATAATTAAAATAAATATAATATTTGAATAATTGATAGACCTAATAAATATTATATCTATTTAATCTTACTTGTTTTTACAAATTGACTTGTCATTATACCACCATTCTCTGCCGAACAATATGGGCATATAATTTCTTCTCTCTCTTTACATCCTGGATATACTGTTCCATAAACTTCCACTTCAAATTCTGCTTTGCAATTAGTGCATACCCTTGTATCTTTATTCATAATATCCCTCCTAATAATTAATTACCAACTTAATAAATATAGATTTAAATTATCAATAAGTTAATATACAAATTATACCATACAAGACTTTGCCCTTATAACTATTTTAAAGATTAGTAGATATTATTTTTATTATTAATAACTCTACTTATAGTAGCCTTGCTCCACCCTGTTTCTCTTGAAATGTAACTATAACTTTTGCCTTCATTTTTTAATTTTTTTATTTTGAGAATATCTTTATCTGAAATTTGTTTTGTTTTTGATTGGAATTTAATAGACTTTTTAAGCTCAAGATTTTCAGCTTTTAATAGGTCTATAGTTTTATTTTTTTCCTCTAGTTGTTTTTCATAATATGAAACCATATCATTATATTCTTTTATGTATTGAAAAGTCCAATTGTATTCATTTTTTTTTAGTTTCTTAAGCAATTAAACACCTCCTAAAAGTTGTTTCATATACTAAGAAACTAATTCTTCATTTGAATTAAAATCCCTTTTAAAAATTGTATAAATAGTTTAAAGATTTGTTTTATAGGAGCTATTTTAAAGGCTTTTAAATATAAAGCTTGGGCAACTTATCCTTCACCCTAAAATAATACTTAGAGAGGGCTATTAATTGTATTAACTCTAGGCGTTTCATCTACCGAGCAACCACCTACAGTTAAACAATTAATGTCCTCTCGTTGCTATTTTGGGTACCCGAAGGGTTTCAAAATATAAAACCTAAAGATATTAAAAACATATAAAAGAGGAAACCAAATAAAAGAAATATGGTCATTGATCCAAAACAAGTTTGGAACAATGACCATATTTTTTTATTTGCTATTTAAAGTCTTGTTTCTTGCCCCCAACAGCATACCTCTTACTCCCTTACTTTATCAATTCCACTCCATAAATATTTTTATGATGCATAAACAAGTGATGCAGCATAAAAATATTTCCTCCGTTTTATTGACAAAGCGCTCGTAAAAGGATGCTTTTTGGCATCAAGAAACATCCCGACAGGGGGGCAATAGGTTTGAACCTAGTTTCTTGTAAAAATTTAAAAGGAGGTTGTAATGGTGAGTTTTATATCTATATATAAGACTTTAAAAGAAATTTTACAATTTTTGATTCTTATTATTACTATTTACAATTTTGTTGATGTTCAAAGACAAAAAAGTAAAAAGAAGAAAAATAAAAAGAAACAAAAAAAAGTTTCTTCTAAAAAAAGAAGAAACTTCTAAACTCAAAATTTTTTTTAAAGCTATAAGGTAGGAGTGCATTCCTACCTTATAGATATAATTTTACCATAAAATCGTAATTATGAAAAGTAGAAAATTATTTTTAATTGTAGCTTTTATATTTTTCCTGAACTTAAATTTTAATGATATGAGTTTAATTAAATTTTTGAATTTAATATGTGTTCCAGCTACTTTAGTAGCAGTTACTTTGGAATATATATCTAAAAAAAGACAATAAAAAAGTGCTATAGATTAAGGGTCTATAGCACCAAATACAAGTTAGTATACTTATATTTAGATTTTCGAACATCTGCATATAAGTATACTCCTAAATTTAAAAAAATACAAGAAATTACAAGGAGGATATTTTTATGTTAATCGATTTTTTAGAGATATTAGAAATGGTAGAAAGGAAAGAAGGTATGACAGGAACAGTGGTAGCACTTTTAGTTTTAGCAATAACAACTCTATTAGCATTGGGGATAATTTGTATGGTATGTATAGGATGGGCAGGAGTTGCTAAGTGGGCATTAGATATTATAATAAAATTCTAAATTGAAAAAAATAAAGAGGTGGCTAATTTAGCCACCTCTTTATTTTTTTCTAAAAAGACTTAGTTTTTTAAATTTAGTTATTGGAGTTCATTTGTTAGTTACTATGTTAGATTTTTTTATTTTATTGTTATCTCCGATACTTATGCTATGGTCATATAAGTTAACTTGTATATATTGGATTATATTTTTCATTTCTTCTTGTGTTTTAGTTGTTATATCAATGTCGAGGTCATCAAGATTCCCAAATTCTTTTTCAAGGAACAATAACGTTTCTAAAATTTTGGTTCTTACTTTAGATACTATATCATTAAGGCTACCTGAATCAACTTCTACCATAGCATCAGTTATATGTGCATTGCTGCTTTCTTGTAATAAAGAATATAATTCAGGTTGTATTGGTTTACCTATACCTGTCCCTTCTTTATCTAACATTGTTACAATTGTAGGAATACTAGAGTTTATATTTACACTTAATAATTTTTTTTGGATGTCTTTGTCTAAGTGTCCTATACCAAATTGTCTTTTAGAGTATTCAAAATTACCAACTATAAAGCTAGCTAAAACTCGTCCTTTTAACTTTCTATATGTAGGTAGCTCATCCCCTGATTGGTAACCAGATAACTCTTTGCTTGCCCAATTAATTAAATGTTGATCATCTAAACAGTAAAATATAGCTATTAGATTTTGAAGAGCTGTACTTATGTCCATATTTGAATTTATAAAATTTTTTATTAGATTACTTCTCGCCAATGTTTTATCTCCTCTTTAAAATAAATTTTTTATAAATATTGAAACCTTGTCCCAAAAAGCAAACATCATTATTATACTAGCTATTACAGAACATCCAACCCCTGTTAATATTGGATGTTTGTTTGCAAAAGTTTGGCTAGGGACATCTTCATTTCTATTGAAATTATTGCTATTATCTATAATATTAGACTTCTTAATTTTGTTATTATCACCTATTTTTATAGCCATAAATTACAACTCCTTTAATTATATATGAATATTTTACCATATATATCCATATATAAAAAGTTTGACTTATATTGTGATTATAGCAAGTTATTTTTATTAATAAATCTACATTGTTATATTGAAAGTTTGAGCTAAGTTTTTTAAACAATAAATTTGATTGCTTCTAAATTTTTTAGATAAAATTCCGCTAAATTCTTTTTTGGATATTTCATTATTAATATTGTTTGTTATGAGCTGAATAGCACAAACTTTTTTTATAAATTGATTATCCTCTGAAAATAAAATTAGGGTTTGAAGGTTATTAATTTTTTCATTGAGGGATTTTAATTCTAAATTCAATTCAAAATATGATAGTTCATTTTTACACAAAAAATTAACTGCTGATATTGCATCTTCAACAGTTTTATTAATTAATCCTATATTCATTTGTATCATTTTTTTAGTACTTAATTTAATTTATTCGTATTCATATTCATTTTCCATTTGTTTATATTTTTGTTTATTCTTCATGCTTTGATAGTCATTATCTAAAGCCTTTTTAATTTTATTTAAACTAGCTTTATTTATAAATAAACCTTTTTTAAAATTATTTTGATTAGAATAATTTTCTTTATCTTTTTCTATATTTGTATTCTCCCATTGATTATAAAATGTTTTATTATATTTATCAAAATGATCTTTGTAATTATAATTATTATCATGCATTGTATAAGAATTTTTTTCAAATTCTTTTTTATTAGTTGATTTATTTTCTGAATCAGAATTAGTGGTATTTTCTTCTAAAATAATATCATTATTTTTTTCCAACTCTGTATTATCTATTGTAAGGTCATTTGATTGTTCTGTTTGAGTTTTAGTATTACCACTATCAATAGGCTCTTTAAAATCCTTGTTGATTTGATTGTTAATATTGGATATATTTTCTTTGCTTGTATTATCGTCATTTAGGATTTCTAAGTCTTTACTATAGATATTATTTTGTATATGACCCTTTCTAATTTCTTGCATTTCTCTTAGTATAGCATTACCTAGTTTAGCATATAATTCTTGATGTTTATTGGTACGATAATCTTCATATCTTTTATAATCTTTATCCCCTGTACCGTATATATCTTCTCTAAATCTCATTTCTTCAATTAAGGCTTTATCTAACTCTTTAAAATCTTCAGGGTGATTATTTTTTAAATACATATCTATAACAGAATTAATTTGAGGTCGTAATTGTGCCATAGCGTTATTATTATATTTCCATAACCTCATATCATTAGGTAGGCTTTTATAAATTTCATTATATACTTTTAACATCTGCATATCTAAAGAAGGTTTTAGTTTTAAAGTTTTTGGGGCTATTTTTTTATGTATTAATTCAGAAATCTTTGCTAGTTCTTTATCTCTTTCTAGCAAATTATTAGCTACTTTACTTTTAAATTTATCTAATGTTTTTGCTTTTCTATTACCAACTCTAGCCGTATATTCTTTCCCTGTTTTTTTATCAGTAAATCTTTTATAAGGCTTTGTTGGGTGTGGTTCGACTAATGCTATATGAACATGAATATTATCGGTATTAAAATGCATTGATGCTGACCAAACTCCACTTTGTTCCATACATTCCTCTTTAAGTACAAGAGCCATCCCTCTTCTAACTGAATCCTGAATAGCTCCTTCATTTATCCATCCTGTTTCAGATTTATATAATCCGTTTTTTTCAAGCCATTCATTATTAAAACTAATAACATCTTGCCACATAATCGAATTATTTTTTTGTGCAAGAGAGAATATATTTTTCAATTCTTCTCTTTCTGATTTTGTAAGTTCTGATTTATTTTGAGTAAAGATCCCTTTACTTTTTTCAGGATTTTCCATGTAGTTATTATATCCATCAAGCTTATTGATATTAAATACTTTAAAGTGTTTTGACCTTACTGCTTCTTCCCTATTAATGTAATCAATATACTTTCCAAACTTAGAAGATTTTCCACTTACATATTTTGAAACTAATACAATTCCTGGTGATGTTTTACTCATATATTTTTAATTCTCTCCATTTATATTTTTATTTCTTTTCAAGTTTCTTTTGTCTAAGACCTGCAATTTCATTATTAACTTTTTCCGTAGCTTTTTTTAAAGGTGTAGAAACAAATTCATCTGTAGTTACATATTCAGATTGATTATTAGCAAATAAAAAACCATTCCATAATTCCATAGCTACATTTGAATTTTTTACTGTATGACCTGTACGAGCTAAAATAGTACTTATATCTTTTTTAAACCTATCATAAATTTGTTCTACTAATGAATTTCTATCTATTATTAACTGCTTAAATTGTTCATGTTCTTTAAATATTTTTTCAATAGTTTTTGATGCACTTTTATTTGAAATTTGCATTTCTTTTTCTAAATAATCAACTGAATAGCCAGCTAATTTAACACTTTTTTTTTCCATAAAAACTACCCCTCAATCATTTCTATAATCTGCTTCATTACTTCTGTATTATCTTTAAGAATAACAAGCGTATGTTTTAATAATTCTTCATAACTATTTTTAACCTCATTAATTTCATCTGACATAGTGTGTGTTCTTAATAAATTAGTTAAGTATTCATTTTTTGAAAGCTTAGCTTTTTTAGCTTTATTAATTAAAATATTATTTATATCTACAGGAAAATCATTTACTGTTAAAGTCATTGTTTTTTTCATTAGATTAAACTCCTTTTGTATGTAAAACTGATTTATTTTTGTTAATTTTATGTAGGAATCTTCACTAAAGATGAATCTCCCCACATAAAATTAAGAGCATAAGGGGAATCTGTAACTTTTGCAAGTTAAAGTCGCAGTGCGACTTGTTTTGAGGTACCTCCACTTTTTGGCAATGATGCCTCACTTTTTGGGCTTTTTGCCACCCCTTTTTCAACCATTTTTTATAAAAATCTTAGATTAATTTATAATTTTTTTTGCTTTAATCTTAGATTTTCTATTCTATCTTTTAACTCTTTTATTTCTTTTTCTTTTTCAAAAATTTCCTTATTTAGACTATCAACTTTTGAATTTTTCTCACTGATCTCTTGATTAGTAACGTCTTGTTCTTGTTTTGTTTCGTAATCTAAATCTGATTTTAAACTACTAATTTTTTCTTTAATTTTATCTATATCTTTATTATTATTTTTGATTAAATCTTCATTAGTTTTAATATTTTTTTGAGTATCTTCTATCAAAATATTTATATATTCTGATTCATAAACACTTAAATTTTGCTTTTTAAAATTATTTTTTGCTTCTGATTTTTCATGTGCCACATACAGTTTGCTATTCAAATTCATTGTTGATTGAGTTCCATTTTTATTGATTACTTCTAATGATACACTCTTCCATTTTTTTGGTAGGTCATGTACAAATACAACATAATATTCATCAACTACTTTTACTATTTCTGTTTTGAATTTTTCATCTTGCTTAGTTTTTTCTTTGATATTAACTTTAATATTTGAAGGCATATCACTATTCGTTTCCTTCACTATTAAACCTACTTGAAGTAAATTTTTATCTGTATAAAATCTTTTATTTGCGATTTCTGCGGTTAAGTTATCAAAAGAAACAGGCTTCCTTAATGGAGTATCTTCATTCTTTTGAGGGTCATTAAATATGATTCTACTTGATATAAAAAATAAAAAAACAAATGATAATATATATATCATTTGTTTATATTTTCTTCCCTTTTTCTTTTTAAATTTTGATTCTTTTAACATTATTTTATCACCTTTTTCACCTTTAATTACATTCTCTATGCAACCCTTCTTATGTTTCCATTAAATACTTTTTTCCAATAAGATTCATCTAAACTATTAATAGAAACTCCATGAGAAGAACCATCATGTAAGAATTTACCTCCACCTAGATAGATACCTACATGACCATTATATTTATAAGTATTGAAGAAAATTATATCACCTCTAGCTATTTTACTAGGTTCTATTTTTTTTCCTAATGTAACTAAACTATCAGTGACTACAGATTGATAATTTCCTAAGTTTAATCCACCACTAGCATAACACCAATGAACAAATGAACTACAATCAAATCGGTGGCTTGCTATGTCCGAAGGAGTTCTACCACCACCCCATACATAAGGTGATTTACCTACAAGAGTACTTCCCGTAGCAATTGCTTTTTCTATAACTGCACTACCACTAGGGCTACCTGTATTAGTCCCTCCATTACTAATGCTTCCATCATTTGGAGCTAAATATCTATACACATGCTGAACATAAAGTTGATCTCCGTACCTATAAGTTCCATTAGGTCGTTGACTTCCATTACTATGTATACGAGAAAATTCTATTGCATTTTCTTGTGTCCATCCACCATCTCTTTTTATAGCCCAATTTACAAATCCCTTCCCAAAATTATAACCTTGAAGAGTTGTTTCAATTAAATTTTTAGTTGCCTTTTCTTTTGCTTCCATATATACTCCAGCAACATATTTTACACCAACTTGTATTGATAAATTAGGGTCTGTTATTGTTCCAGGGGGTAAGCCTTGCGATTCACTAGATTGCATAATATCTGCTAACTCTCCGTAACTTTCTTGTGTAATTAATGCTAAAATTACATCTACTAATTCAGGTATTCCATTCTTATTACATTCCATTTCAACCACTGAACGATACTTCTCAACTTGTGGTGGAATATTCAAACTTGGTATGTAATCTATATCATTACTTGTACTATTAGAGCTACTAATAATCCCTACTACTATAGCTAAAAGTAGTACTGCAAGTATTAAACTTAAACCAAAAGAAGAGAAAATAAAAGCTAATAATTTTTTATTTAATTTTCTCTTTATATGACGTTGTACTAAGGAATCTGCACTACTCATACTTTTCTATTCCTTGTCCTATTAATGTAAAATAAGGTATCTTCCATTCGTTATTTACTTTGGTTAAGTCAATACAAAATTCAACTCTTAACTTACTAATTTTTTTATTATTTTCATCTAATAAATCACATTTAACTAAAGCCGTATATCTAAAATTTGCTCCATCTTTTTCAGCATCAGTTAATTCAATATCTGTTACTTTACGATATGCATATGCTGGAACTTTAGTATTTTCATCATCAACTGCTAATAACTCTTTATAGAAATCATCAGTTAAAAATTTTTGTGAATTTGTTATGTTTATTTGAGGGTTATTTTTATCATAGGAATAATATGTGTTTATAAATTCTTTAACTAAATTCTTTAGATTCTCTTGTTCTTTACTATTAAAATCAATTGAATTGTCCTCTGAATTTATACTATCCTTTATTATTAAATTGCTATCTTTTTCAAGGGTCTTATGATTATGAAACTTATTGAAAATAAAAATAGTACCAGCAATTACAAATACTGATACTATTAAAAAATATATCTTTTTTTCTCTTTTTAAATTATCTTTTTTCATCTTATGCACCACCTTTAAATAACTTCAATTCTTCTTCCGTTACCTCAAAGTGCATCACTAAATTTTTATCTCCTGAAATAGAAAGTAGGCAATCACCTTGATTAAAATTAGGTATGATTGAGTATTCATTTTCGGTCATTTGTTTTCCGAAAATATCTTTAATTAAATCCATAGAAGTTTGGTCTTGTTTAAATATTGCTTTATATTGGGTTAGTCCAAATATTTCAGATAATTTGTTAGCCGCTAGCACCATTTTAGGGTCTGAAACATTAGTGGCTTTAGGAAACATACGCTCTAAACGTTGTGTAGCTAACACTAAACCACCGAAAAACTTTCTTGCTTCGGACATAAATGTTACGAAATAATCTGCTGAAAATGCCTTTTGTATATTTAATATATTATGACATTCATCAACCATTACTAAAAATCTTTTTATATCCCACCAATGTTTTAATCCATTGTCATATGCTTCCTTTTCTTTTCTTCCAAGTACCATCATATTAGCCCAAATTTGAGTTAAAGCATTAAATACTTGAATATCAAATATTTCAGATTTTAATTGTGAAAGATTACCTATATCATAGAAAACTATTTGTTCATTTCCAAGATCAGGGATAGTTGTAATACCATTAAACATATCACTGTATTGTCTAACTAAGTTACCAATAGATTTAGAAATATCTCCGATTCTTCCTTTAAATCTTTCATCCTTTTCAGCATTATATCTTGAAACACAATACTCATAAAAATCTGAAAGTATTGGATAATCTTCTACTTTTAAATTAGTAATACTTTTAGTTCCTGAATAATCCCATAGGTCTTTTGATACATAAAAATCATATACTAATTCATCAAATTGTTGGTGTTCTGAATCAGAACAATTAGGATTTAATATCCTATAGCACATATTTAATTTTGATACATGTTGTCTAAATGAAGCAGATTCGTCAACGTCTACTTCGTTTTCTCCTTCTTTTGTAACTGTAGGAAACACTTGTAATAAATTTATTCTTCCGCTTGTCCCATCTAAATTTATAGTCTTTCCTCCCTGATCCTTGATAACCGAGAAAAATTCTCCTGATTTATCAAATCCTCTAATGAAATTTCCTTTAGAAGCATTATCTCTTAGAAGCCTTTTTAATAAAGTAGATTTCCCTGAACCCATATCACCTGATACAAATAAATTATAATATAATCTTTTTGCTGTTTTATGGAATATATCCCAATATACAGTACCCCTTGTTCTTGTATATCCATAATATGCTCCTGTAGGGTCTTTAAGGCTTGTTTGATTATGTGCGAATCCTAGTCCTATTGCTTCGGATGGAAGGTCATTTCCTTCTCTTTTATTTGGTAGATTACTTTGAGTTTTATAATCTAAAAATTTAGATTGCCACTCTTCTTTTTGTTCATCTAAGTAAACAATACTTTTATATCCATCACTATCTATTTCTTTCTTTATTTCACTAATTCTAGTTTCTAATTCAACTTGTGTTTTAGCACTTACAAATATTCTTACATGAATTTTTTTTATTACTTCTCCTTCTTTGTTTAAAGCATATCCTAAAGCTCTTAATGTATCATATTCCACGCTTGCAATATCTGCTTCACTTGTATTTTGAGCACTATGCATCCTTTGTCGCATCTCTTCTGTTGAGTTTTTTATTTTCTCTCCATACTCTATATCTTGTGAAGTAAAAGTATCTACTGTTACAATAGTATTTTCTAAGCTAGTTATTCTATCTAGCCAAAATGTAGTAAGAACATTTGGAAAGCGATAAATATGTAAACAGGCTTCGTAGCCATCACCTTTTCTATTATAGAATTCATCTTTAAATGAAATTCCCCCCATAGGTTGAGTATCATTTATAAACATTAAATCCTTGTTTAAATCCATGAATATATTACCCCCTAATCTCTATTGTTTAGTTTATCTATTATCTTTTTCTTTTTATCTACAGATGTTTTTTTTAGTTCTAAAAAATTATCAAACCTATATAAAATATCAATTTTTTTATTTAAGTCTGATTCATTATCTCCAAACACAAATAAATATGTATCTCTCATTTCATATGTTTTTTCAATAAATTTAAGTTTTTCAAGTTCATTATTTAGCACTTCTAATTGACTTATAGATTCTGTTTTATCAATCTTATATTTAAAATATTTTTGTTGCTCTTTATTTTCTTCTTGAAAGTTCATATATACTTCTTTTAATGGATATGGATATAATTTTTGCATCCTCCAATTATTTTCAGTAACAAAGTCGATCTCCGAATTATCCAATAAAAAAAGGTCATATTTCCTTACGTCAAATATTTCAAATACGGCTTCATATAATCCTATTTTTGTTTTTATATATCCTTCATCCGTTACCCCTACTATTGGATAAACTTTATTTATTTTATTAATTTCTTTTTCAATTTTTCTATTTTTTCTTGATTTATCTTTACTACTTGAATTTTTTACTTTAATAGCATCAAATTGCATCTTCTTCCCCCTCTATTTCATTAATAAAACTGTTTATATCTATTGATTTATATACATTTCTATCTTTTTTTAATACGGTTAAAGCAACTTGATAGTTTTTCCTACCAGGAACATCCATGCTTGGTAATAATAATATATAAAGTGCAATAGGGAAAAAAGCTACATAAGGAATTTGTAGTAAAGGGAATACAATCCCTTTACTTAAAAACCCTATACCAAAACTACAGGTTATAATTATACCGTCTAAAACAGTTAATTTAGACCATTTGGCAGTTGCTTGTATTTCTTCAGGTACTCTAATCTCTCTTCTCATTATCATCCTTCTCCTTATTATTTTTTAAAGCCATTGCAGAGTTTTTAGATACTTGATATGTATTTCTTGCACCTTTTAATGTAGGTGAATTATATATTTTTTCAGCCATATTTGCATATTTTGAAACAGCAATATCAGTAATAGTCTTACTTGTAGGTTTTTCTATCTGTTTAATTTCTACATCTTTTGGTAATTTAACTGTACTTGGTTTATATATTTTAGATGTATTAGGTCTTAGTGAACTTGGTATTGGAGCAGTTGCTCCTACACTACCTTTAGATACACTAGAACCTGATACATTTCCTATTGGAGCAGTTGCTCCTACACTACCTTTAGATACACTAGAACCTGATACATTTCCTATTGGAGTAGTTACTCCTACACTACCTTTAGATATACTAGAGCCTGATGTATTTCCTATTGGAGCAGTTGCTCCTACACTACCTTTAGATATACTAGAGCCTGATGTATTTCCTATTGGAGCAGTTGCTCCTACACTACCTTTAGATATACTAGAGCCTGATACATTTCCTATTGGAGTAGTTACTTCTACACTACCTTTAGATATACTAGAGCCTGATACATTTCCTATTGGAGTAGTTACTCCTACACTACCTTTAGATACACTAGAACCTGATGTATTTCCTATTGGAGCAGTTACTCCTACACTACCCTTAGATACACTAGAACCTGATGCATTTCCTATTGGAGTAGTTACTCCTACACTACCCTTAGATACACTAGAACCTGATGCATTTCCTATTGGAGTAGTTACTCCTACACTACCTTTAGATACACTAGAACCTGATGCACTTCCTAATGGTGTATTTGTTCCTGTACTACCTTTAGATCTATTAGCTCCTGATGCACTACCTAATGGTGTATTTCCTGTAGCTCCAATATCATTTGATGTACTACCATTTGACATACTACCTAATGGTGTATTTCCTGTAGTTCCAATATCATTTGATGTACTACCATTTGACATACTACCTAATGGTGTATTTCCTGTAGTTCCAATATCATTTGATGTACTACCATTTGACATACCCCCTAATGGTGTATCTCCTGTAGTTCCAATATCATTTGATGTACTACCATTTGACATACTACCTAATGGTGTATCTCCTGTAGTTCCAATATCATTTGATGTACTACCATTTGACATACCTCCTAATGGTGTATCTCCTGTAGTTTCCATATCATTTGATGTACTACTATTTGACATACCTCCTAATGGTGTATCTCCTGTAGTTTCCATATCATTTGATGTACTACTATTTGACATACTACCTAATGGTGTATCTCCTGTAGCTCCAATATCATTTGATGTGCTACCATTTGACATACCTCCTAATGGTGCATCTCCTGTAGTTTCTGTATCTCCTTGTGATACATTACTCTTAGAAATATCTGATAATGGACTATTTGCTTTATCATCTTGTGATGCATTCCCATTTGACATACCTCCTAATGGTGAAGCACTTGAATTTCCTTCCTTAGAACTATTTCCACTTTCTTTAAACCCATCAAGAGCACCTTTAATTCCAGCTGATGTATTTATAGCTGTTTTTCCTAAAACTTTTGATGCTCCTACTGATGCTTTTCCTACTGCTGATGCACCCTTTCCAATAGCACTAGCAAAATCCTTAATACCTTTAGCCCCTTGAGCCGTAGCTATTATTGACCTACTAATACTTTTTAGTCCAGCATCTATACCAAACATCTCTTCTATGAAGTTTGGACCATCTATCACAAGTATTCCTGATGCTAAAATCATAACTAATTGAGTTGCTTTTGAAATTTTAGATGCCGTTACAAAATCTACGAATAGAAGATATATATTTAATAAAAGCATTATTATATATAAAATAATAAAAGTATTTTTTACCTTTTCTATAAGTTTTTTATTCCTTTGTCCTGTTTCAATATCAGTTAAAGCCGTACCTTGCACAATAATTTTAAGTATTCCTAGTTCTTGTATTAATTGTGCCGTTTTAAAGCATGTAAAAAATAGAACTAGAGCCATAGTTCCTAATTCTATCAAAATAAAAAATGGATGCCATGAGTAACGATAATATCCTTCATCTTCATAAACAAGATGGGATTTTAATTCTTCTAATTTATACTCACCTGATGCATCACTAATTTTATGTTTTAAAATTTTAGTACCATCATCTGATAGTTTTGTAGATGTAAAAAGTCCCCCTGTATCCATTATTTCTGTTATGCTTAAAAATGATAAACTTGAATCATCTTTTATATAATTCTTAGGTTGGGGATTCTGATTTTTCCATCCGTTTTTATCAATTAAATATAAATCAGTTATATTTGAACTGAAAATTTTAGTTGATTTGCTTACATTCCCATCTAACAAATTAACTCCCGCTTTAACTAAACTCTCTCCTTGTTGCATACCCCAAGGTAATACAACAAATATAGTAATTGCAATTAAAGCATTTGTAATAATTTTGTTATAATCATTTTCTTTCTTAATTATAATTTTCCATCCTAATATTGCTAATGCAATGGATGCAAAAGCAAAAATCACTACTATATATTTATCTATAAAATCATTTACATACTTACTATTAAAGAAGTTCATCACGCTATAAATTTCACTTAAACTATTTGAAAGTAAATCTACCACTTTTGATAATCCTAAGTTTATGTGCCACATAATAAATCTAAAAGCATCCGCCCATATTGAGGATCGGTTAAGTACATCAAATGATTTTAGTATTTCAATAACTTGTGCATCAGACAAAGTTGTTTCCTCCCCCTTTTATTTAACTAAGGTGTTTTTCTATTTTGTTATAAATATCTATCTTATCAGGAGCATTAAAAAACTCCTGTAATTCTCCTATATATTTTATTTGTATAAAGTTTTGATAATCTTCATCCGATAAGTATTTTTCTGCTACCATTTTTATATAATCGTATTTATCGGTTGAAATTAAATCAGTAATTAAAGTTTTATATTCAACCTCAATATTTTCATTTTCATTAATATTGAAGTCCTCTTTTTCACTATTTTTACTATTATAAATTTCTTCCTCTTTATACTTATCTTCGTTACCAAAATTAATAATTAATTTATCTAAGTCTATATATTTATGGTCTGCTTCAATACCTAACTCTTCAAATGTCATTTCATGGTCAAAACGGTGCATTAAATACTCATGTCTATGTAACATATGTGTACCATTTTCAATCGATGAAAATATTGGATTTGGTGTAACCCTATTTTTATTTAAATCCATTCTTTTTTTTGTTCTTACTACAACCCATTCACCTGGTCTTATCTTTCTAAGATCATCAGGCTTCATTAAAGGTACTTGCTCTTCTTTTTCAGCTATACTTTTTTCTAAACTAAGTTCATGACCTGAACGATCTTCTGTAACAACTGTAGTTACTCCTAATTTAGAACTAAACTTCTCAGCATCTTCCATTTCATCTGATAAAATATAAATTTGATTTCCGCAGTTTCCTGTCATGTTTAGTGCCATTTCTTTACCATACTTGCATCCAAGTTGTGACGTATTTTGTACAACTAAGCTATATACAAGCCCTCTACTTAATCCAACTGCTAATGCTCTGTCTAATCCCTCAATAGGAGGAATATTAGCTACCTCTTCAAATAGATGTCTTACTCTTCTTGGTAATTTAGATTCCCTAGAAAGTGTAGCTTTTTCAGAAAGTACCGCTGATACTTGGGATAAAAATGTTGAGATAACACTGTAATTTGAATCGTCCCAATCAGGATATACTATAAACAAAGCAATAGGCTTTTCTCCATATGCTAAATCTTCTATATTAAATGTGTTAACTGCTGTCATTCTTGCTATACTAGAATAAGCATAATTTTTTAACTGCGCCATTGTTGTTGTAAATATACCACTTCTCGTAACCCCTTGAGAAAATTGAATAGTTGAATATTGTAACTTAGCAGGATGATTAGGAGGTAATGTCCCAAAGTAATGGTCTAATTTTGTATATCCATTTTCATCAGGATTACTACCTAATTCAGATAACATAACTGTTACAGTATATAAAGTTATTTTCTCAGGTGTATTAGCCTTAATATTTATATCACAAACGGCTAATATTAAAGCATTTACTAAAGCTATAGCACTATTTTCCCATATAGGGTCTTTCGCATTTGGATTATGGAAAATTGAATAAGAAAATGTATTACAAAGCGTTTGAGCTTTATCAGTATCTCCCTCAATATATTTTTGTTTTATAAGTTCAAGTGGGTTATATCCTATACTTAGATATGGATTAATTAAGTTTAAAACATGTACCTTGTAACCATGTTTAATAAACTCATCCTTAGTATTTTTAAGCATGTCGCCTTTTATATCAGTAATTATTATTGAATCTTTTACCTTTGCTCTCATTGTTACATCCATTAAAGGATATGAGTACATTTCCGTTTTTCCTGATTGAGTAGATGCTACTACTATTGCATTAGTATTGTTCGTATCTACATAAAGTTTATTTTCATAGTGAGTGATTGGTATTCCTGATTCTCCCTCATACTCTTCGTCATTGTCTGGAATTGCTTTATAAGTTTCCTTAATTTCTTCTATTGATGTCCATCTAGCAGTACCCTTAGTACCTTTATTTATATCTTTAAATGCTGAATTAACTTTATATAGCTTTAAAAATACAGAAACAGTAATAATTGCAAATGCTAATATATAAATAAACCAAAATTTTAATTGAAAAATAAAAATCCACTTCCAAGAAATTACTGAAAGAGGATTTACCTGATTTTCTACTGTAAAGTTTTTAAGAGTATTTATTAGAATTGGTATACTGTTAACTGCATTTAACACAAAGTTAAGTACTAACGTTGTAGCTATAACTATAATAAAATATATACTTAAAAATACATGTTTATTTATAATTTTTTTTCTCCATTGATTGAACTCTATATTCAAATTATCACCTCTATACAATAATACCTTTTATCTATTTTATGAATTCAGACTACTAATAAATTAGTAGTCTGTTTATCTAGTTAAATATTATAGATTTAATTGCTTCAAATTTACTATTAATTTCAATGACCCAAACAGGTGCCTGACTGTTATTTATTATGTAGGAATTACAAAGGGAATAACTTATTAAAAGAAAACAAACTATAAAGCAAGCTTTACTAATACTAAATCCACTATTACATTGTCTGTACATTGATTTTTTCATGCTTTTATTTGATTTAATATATTTTTTCAATAACTTGTCTTTTTTAACTTCTGTTTTTAAGTCATTCTTAATATCATTTATCAGCTCTTTTTTAGCTTTCTCTACTTTCCTTTGCTCCTTTAACACCTTTAATTCAGCTTGTTTTTTTTCTATGTTCACTTTGTTAATTTTCTTTTTTATTTCTATATCTTCTTGTACTTCTTTTTTAACCACTACCTGACTAGGTGCTGGCTCTTCTTGTACTTCCTTTTTAACCACTACCTGACTAGGTGCTGGCTCTTCTTGTACTTCCTTTTCAGCCACTACCTGACTAGGTGCTGGCTCTTCTTGTACTTCCTTTTCAACCACTACCTGACTAGGTGCTAGCTCTTCTTGTACTTCCTTTTTAACCACTACCTGATTAGGCAGTGGCTCTTCTTGTACTTTCTTTTCAACCACTACCTGACTAGGTGCTGGCTCTTTTTTAACCACTACCTGACTAGGTGCTGGCTCTTCTTGTACTTCATTTTTAACCACTACCTGATTAGGCAGTGGCTCTTCTTCTTTCTTTCTTTCCTCTTCTTGCTTAAGTTTCAACTCTAGTTTCTTCTTTTTATCTTCTTCTTCCTGTTTAAGTTTCAACTCTAGTTTCTTCTTTTTATCTTCTTCTTCTTGTTTAAGTTTCAACTCTAGTTTCTTCTTTTTATCTTCTTCTTCTTGTTTAAGTTTCAACTCTAGTTTCTTCTTTTTATCTTCTTCTTCCTGTTTAAGTTTCAACTCTAGTTGTTTCTTTTTTTCTTGCTCTTCCTGTTCAAGTTTTAAATCTAATTGATGTTGTTTTTCTAAATCATATCCTGATGCATTATCAGTTATTGATTTAGCGAGTTTTTCAAGTAATGAATCTTTTTGAGATTGAGGATGGTCTTTAAAAACAGTATTTAAAGTTTCTCTAACAAGCAAAATAATATTAGTCGGCTTTCCCTCTTGAGCCGTATAACTATCCCTAAATAATAAATTATTATTTTCTAAAATAGAATACTCTATTTCTCCTATGTAATTATTTTCTTTGGCATGAGTTTCTAAGTCAGATAATAATTTTGATGCTTCTTGTAATGAGTATTTTTTGTTGGGGGATATAAGTTTTTTTAACTTTCTATCTAATTTAAATTTAACATAGATCATTCACTTTACTCCTTATTGGATTAGAAGTTCATTCCATTTTTTAGGAACTGTACTATTGCTTGGCATCCTAAAACAACAACTAAACCACCAACAACATTCTTCATACCATCTTTTGCTTCTTCAACCTTTTGAGCGTTCTTTCTCATGTACGCTGTCCCATATACGCATAGCTTAAATCCAGCCCATGCTATCGCAATTACCTGAACTGCTTTAATACAATAAGTAATAATGTTTACAATTTGTGTCATAAAAAAATACCACCTTTTCTTTTAATTAATTTTCTTCATTTGCTAATTGATTAGCTATAAATGGTTGAGTTTCCTGATTTTGATGTGATAAGTAAAAATTAATAGCATTTTCAATAACATCTGCATTTTCACTTTGCACTTTAAGGTATTGTTCATACACCCATTCATCAGGGTCTATCCCTTTTGCTTCTAATAGCTTTTCAGCTAAATCTTTTGCTCTTTTTAATTCATTTTTATTTGGTTTTGCCATTTTATTAATTCCTTTCTTATGTCAGTAATTTCAAAAAGATAAAAAAGAGATTATTTTTTAATCTCTTTTCCATCTTAAAAATTAGCTTTAATTAACCTACAAACAATGCTTTTATGCTCTTTAAAACTAAATTTCCTATATCATTTCCACCTGTTTTAACTAATGCTAATGCAATTCCAGCGAACACTAGAGTTATCATAGCCCAAGAACCCCTATCTGTATTTTGGTCTAACATTTTATATCTCTCCTTTTTTATTTATATTTAATTGCCCTATACAAATAGTGCTTTGATACTATTTAAAACTAAATTTCCTATATCATTTCCACCTGTTTTAACTAATGCTAATGCAATTCCAGCAAACACTAGAGTTATCATAGCCCAAGAACCTCTGTCTGTATTTTGGTCTAACATATTCTTTATCTCTCCTTTTTTATTTATATTTAAGAACTATTTAGTTCTTAATTTTTAAAATTTATTTAAACTTAACCTACAAATAAATCCTTTATACTTTTTAAAACTAAATTCCCTATGTCATTTCCCCCTAGTTTAACTAATGTTAATGCAATTCCAGCAAACACTAGAGTTATCATAGCCCAAGAACCCCTATCTGTATTTTGGTCTAACATTTTACATCTCTCCTTTTTTATTTATATTTAAGAACTTATTTAAGCCTTAATTTTCTGCATAAAAATAAGACATATTAGTTATGTCTTTTATTTGTTTCAATTTATCTTATAAGTGAAATTGATGACCCATTAATTGGATAACTTTGAGTATCAAAATCTAAAAATAACATTTTATATTTACCTACTATTTGATAATTAACGATAGAACCATATGCAAATTTTTGATTCATTTGGTCACTGTTTATAGTAAATTTACCTTTATAGTTTTTTTGGTTATATGTATTTATATTTGTTATAGCGTTAGCAGTTAATCCACCGTTTCTTTCAATTTGAGTATCAACATATCCTCTAAAGCTATTTACTTGTTGTACTTCAAAGCAAAATATAGATATAGCAACTATAAATGTAATTAAAATAGCAAATATATATAACTTTACACTCGCCATTATACTTCCTTCTAACAAAATACCACCTCTTTTAAGCCATATTTATTTTAAATATTACTATGCACTTCCTAATAAAAAATCTTTAAATAAATGAATGAAAGTTGAAATCATATACCCAAAGGTAATTATTATACTAAGCATTGTTATTTTAGTAGGGAACATATTAAATTTCCTTAACTTAAAATCTATAATATCATCAACTCCATTGAATAATTGTTCACTAGCCATTTTACCAAGTTCAGTAATAACGGAGCTATCAAACGTATTTTGTTGGTAATCATAAAGAGTTGTCATAAATAAAACTGCTTGATCTGTCCCTGATGCATTTAATGCAAATTCTTTAAATGGTTCTTCTGAATTTGGATTATTATTCATTTCAATTATAAGATTCTCCAAACAACTTTTTACATATCCATCCTCTAGTCTAACTAGCATTTTATTAAAAACATTGTATAGTGTAGCATTAGATTGTAATAAATAAGGTATTAACATTCTAGTAAATTTAGAAAAAGTTAATTGCTTTTGAAATATTGAATTATTATAGTAACTTTTTGCTTTCTTATATTGGCTAGTCCATTGAATTAAAGCTAAAACAAATCCTATTACTATTAGCTTTACATCTATAAGTCCTAATAATAAACCAGCTAGTAAAAATAAGGCACATTTTCTAAATCTATTTTTTTGAAATTTAATAAACATTTCATCAGTATATCTTAGCTCTTTGAACATTTTGTATAAATCTTTTTCTGCTAATTTATACCATATACCTTTATGCTCTTCTATTATCTCCATATTTATATTTTCACCTCCATAATACTATCATCACCCATTCTCTTTAAGAATGTATGATAAGTTTGGGCTAAAAGTAGCAAGTAAATTAAACTAGACACCCATCCTATAGGATTATGTGCATATACTTCAATAAACTGTTTAAATCCGAATGAAACGGTCATAGTTATAATAAAAAGAACTCCTACTTTACACATAAATTTGAAATCTCGTTCCTTCTGTTGCTTTTGATTAAAGAACGTTTCTTGTCTTTTTTTGATTTCATTATGATATGTCTTTATATCTTTTAATGTTTCTATATTAGTTCTACCTTCAACTATAAGAGTAGTTAACTGCTCTACATACAAAGAGAATATTACATCACTTTCATATTTTTCTGCTAACCATAAGAAAGAATTTTGAACATCGTCGTCTGTCCCATCAACTATCTTAGCTTGCAGTTTCAATAAATCTTCTTTAAATTCTCCATTTGACCTATCTGCAACTGTCTTTAATGCTTGTAAAACAGTTTTATCATTATTAGTTAAAATTTGTGTCATGTTATTTACAAAGTTATTCTTTTCTCTAAAAGCATTATTTTCATAAACCCTTTTTACTTGCTGGGGAACTATAAAAGCATATCCATATCCCATAGCTACAAATCCAGCTATAAGAGCTAACCACCAACAATAAAATAAAATAAATATATAGAAAAATGCTACTACAAAAGGAACTCCAAGAGATAAGAATAATTCCTTTTTCTCAATCGGCTTTCCATAAGCTAGTCTATAAGCATTTAATTCATCAATGCTTAATATTTTTTTCTTTTTTAAAAACACTACTTTGTCCTCCTTACACTATAGTTTCTAAAAAATCCTCTTTTGGCAATCCTTCATAATCTGAACCAACTTCAATTAATCTATTTTTAAAATCATCACTAAGTACTCCTATTTGTGGTATAAGCTTATCCCCTTCAACTTTCATTTCAAATACAGTGCTTGTTTTTTCACCTTCTAAGTACTCAACAATTTCTGAAAGATATCTAACCATCTTTCCTTTAATTCTTTTCTTCTTTATATGAACCCCAAAATTAAAGTATCTATAAATATCCTCTCTAAGTGCTTGTTCATCAAATTGATAACCTTGTTTCGACATATTTACAAGACGAGTTGGTGTTGCTTTTGCATTTACTGTATGAGCTGTTGATATTGTACTATGCCCTGATAAAACAGATTGAATCATTTCGTATGCTTCCTTACCTCTAACCTCAGATATAATAATCCAATTAGGATTATTTCTTAATGATGCTTTAATTAAATCAGTAAAAGATACACTATTGCTAGTTATCCAACTCATTATATCTTTATCAGGGAATAAAGTTTTATAATGTCCTTCTAGTGTATCTTCTATTGTTACCATTTTTTGTTCAAATGGAATAAAGCTAACTAACAGTTTTTGTAGCTCTGTTTTACCAGTTCCAACTTCACCTGTAATAACAATATTACTTTTAACTTCAACCATTGCCTTAAATAAATCTAATATATACATTGGAGCAAAGTTTTTAAAGTTATCCCTATTCAAAGCTAATCGTGGTTTTGTTGCTCTTATAGACATTGTTGTTCCATACGGTGAATTTACTTTATGTACTGCATTTAGTCTCAAATTGCTAAAAGACGCATCTAATATAGGTTCTTTAGGAGTAAACTCTTTTCCGACTGCATTTGCAAATTTTTGAATCATTTTAATAATATAATCTTCTTCAATACCTTCTTCATAAGTATACTTATCTTCAGGACTTTCTATGGTTAAATCCGTTGCATTATATGAAATATCTGTGACTAATGAATCTTTCTTTAAGATATCATCAACTACCCCAAGTCCTACAACTTCTTGTATTACATATTCTAGTCTTTCATTATCACTTAAAAGTGCCTGATGTTTCTTTCTTAACACATCTTTTAATATCTCTCTTGCTTCTATATTTAAGAAAGCATCTAAATATAATTCAGGGTAGTTCTCTTTTAAATCTTTCTTTATACCATCTAAAATATTCTCACTTACTACTGCCATACTTTCTACATATCCTTTCTTAATAATTTAGTCTTTTATATCTGTTGTATTTTCTTTTAAAACTGTTTGGTATTCTGCATTATGACTATCTGTAACCTTAACCTTTACAGCTTTAATCTTACCGTTTTGATCTCTCAAATATTTATATGAGATATCCTTTATACCAACTTTTATATTTAAATTTTTATGAAATAACTTTTCAAATCCCTCTTCAAAAGATACATCTGTTATATCTACATAGTTTTCCTCAACTCTAGCACTATCATCTAAATTAACAACACTTGCTATCTTTGCAGATTCAATCATTGTATGAATTATAGAATCTCTTTTAAAGCTTTCCATAGAAATAAACATTTGTGTTACTGTTAAGTAGAAGGCTATGAATATCATAACCATAGTTAAAATAAAACCTCTCACCCTCTCACCTCTTCCACTTATTCTCTAAACTTAATAAAACTACAATAAAAAAGAACTTAAAATTAATTAATTTCAAGTCCTTTTTATTGAATTATTTTTTATGAATAATATCATCCATGTTTAAATCACCTTTATTAAGTTTTTCACTTAACATTTCCTTTAATGCTTTTACATCTTCACCTGTCCAGCCTTTTGGTATTCCATTAGGGAATGGGTCGTCTGCATTTACAGGTTCTAGTATAATTGCATCTTCTGAAATAGTTTCTGAATCCATATGAGCGTACATATGTGCATATACATTTACATCATATCCTAACTCTACATTGAATCTATTAACTCCCATAGCTCTAGGGCTTTCTACTTTAACCTTATAGTCCCCTATTCTTCCCCAAATTGGTAAATAGAATTTTCTATCCCCATTTCTTAACTCATATTTAATTCTTTCATCTTTATTTTTAACTTGGTCATTACTAAATAAATGTCCTGTTCTTTTTTCAACATTTATATGTTGTAATTCAAATTTTTGTTTTGATGTAGTTAAATTATTATTAGTAGATGAATTATTATAAGTTTTCTCTAAGTTAACTGTAGATGTACTATCTTTGCTTTCATAATCAATATAGCTCTTATCTACTAACTTATCAGGAACTTTCATATCTAATGAAAAGTCTAGATCAGACGTTCCTATCTCATTTGTGTAAATTAAATCAACAGGCATTTTAAATCCATAGCCTGTTCTCATTCTTTTTATTTTATCCAAAGGAATATTTAATGTTTCATAATAAACATTCATGGACTTACCTACTTCTCTTTCGGTCATTACAACTGCTTTATAAGTTAATTGTTTTTCCTTTGAAGAATCCGCTTTAACTGTTTTCTGACTTGCTGAATAACCATCAGTAGTTAAAGTATCAGCATTTGGTATTATATCTACTGCATTTTTATTATAACCCTCTATTTTTAGAGTGTATGCTTTCTTTGAATCCTTAGTTAAATTTGTTGAAGGAATAGTCATATCAAATTTTTCAGGTAATCCTTTAGCCGTATATTCTTTTGATGCTACTGCATTATTCCCATCATATAAGCTTAATTTAACTTTTTCTTTTGTCATATCAGCTACGGATTCATCATATATAAATCTCTTATCTAGTTCTACCTTTACAGGTAGTCCATTGTTTGCTAAATCAGTGTATATCTGAATCTTTTTTAATCCTGTTTGTATTAAAGGTACATCATAATAAAATTTAACTGTTATATCATTATTTCCGACTGTCCCTGATTGTACCTCATTTGAAATAGGTCTATATGTGAAATTCCCTTTTTTCAAATCATTTCTAGGTGAATATCTATAATTTTGCCCTCTAAGTTTCTTTTCAATTTCTTGCTTTATTAAAGAGCCATCCCTAGCATCTATATGTTGAACAGTTATATTTCTATGTAGGTTATACCAAAAAGTTAATGTTAAATCATTGTTTGGCATAGTTCCTGTTTGACTATTAGTTGATTCAGGAATAAATGTATTACCATCTTTATTCAACGGATTTTTAGGCGAATAACTATACCATGAGCCTATATCTTGTTCATTATGTTCTTCCAATAAAAGCCTTCCATCATATCTATCTTTATGTAAAACATTTACATTCCTTTTTCTAGCTTTAAAATCAATACTTAATCTTTGTATTGGTTGGGGGTCACCATCTAAAGCTTTGCTTAACCTTTGTAATCTGCTATTAGTTGGCATATATATCATAGGTTGGTAAGCTCTTAAAGATGGCATAATATTTTCATAAACAACATCATCAGTATAATCTAAAGGAGCCGTAAAATAAAATGATTGCCCGCCTTTAATATTTACATTTCCACTTGTATATGAATGTCCATCAACTACTATTGTAGTACGTGGTCTTACAGTCAAATTAATCGAGTTCCTATAATCCGCATTAAATGTTATAGTTTCTGATACTTGATTGTTTCCTGATACATTGCTATCTACATTATTTTTACTAAATGTTGCAGAAGAACTAGGTGCATCTTTTTTCTGTGCATGCTCCATTAAAACGGAATATCCTGGAACAGAATGTCTACCTGATGAATAATTATTATTCATAATTGAATCTAATGCTAATGATGTAGCAACTAAAGAAGCATCACTATTCCCTATAATATTTCCAGCTCCACTGAATCCATAATATAAAATAGCTTTTATGGATTCATCATCATATCTTGCTCCATTATCATATGATTCACCTGTTGGTGGAGTAGGTTTTTCATGGTCTACACAAAAAGCCCATTGTCCATTAACTTTAAATCTACCAACTGTATAATAGCTATATTTTACTTTACCTAAGTATTCTACTCTAGTATTTCCTTCAAGAGCCATTACTGTATTAAAATTTAATAATATTACTAATAAAGTAATAAATATTTTTTTATATATTTTCATATTTTCCCTCCATGAATTTTTAATATAAAAAAAAGAGCCATTCAGTTTTTTGAATAACTCTTTTCTTTATATTAATTTCCTTCCCAATGATCCCAAGTATTTCCTCCTGGGTCTATTTCTCCTGAACCAGTATGAGTCCATTCTGTGTTTTCAAGTTCATTTCCTATCTTATCCCAATCTGTTGCATCTGTATATGCATCATCTTTAGATGATGGCTTATTACTGCTTGAACTGTTTGAGCTACTTGTATTATTTGATGGTTTATTGCTACTTGAGCTATTTGAACTACTTGTGTTCTTTGATGGCTTATTACTGCTTGAACTGCTCGTATCATTTGATTGCTTCTTACTACTACTTGAATTACTTGTTGATTTAGTAGTTTCTCTATTACTATTTGAGTTACTTGTTGAGCTAGTCTCTTTCTTTTTGCTATTTGAACTACTTGTTGATTCCTTGTTTTCATTGCTCTCATTTGAACTTTTCTTTGACTCAGTAGTTTGTTTATTATCTTTTAAATCATTTGATGAAGTATTATCTTTCTTTTCGCTGCTTGAATCACTTGCTCCTTTAGCTACTTCGTTATCTTTACTTTCATCTTTTGATAATTTAGCATCTTTTTTATCGACCTTTTCATCTTTTTTTACTTTAGTAACTTCTTTATTTACTTTTTGTTTTGCTTCTTGAGCCTGTATGTGATTATTATAAGCTATTCCACTTCCACCACATATCACCGCTAAAGCTATACTTCCTGCTATTATCTTTCTTTTCATAATTGTCCCCTCCTATTGTTTTTAACGCAACCCTATATATTTTACCATATTTTAACAAACCTATTTTGATATTGATTTATATTATATTGTCATTTCTTAATTACATTGTACTACAAACTGATATCAGTTGCAATCAGTTTGTAAATTTTTTATAATATAGTTGAGGTGATAATATGGCTAGAAAAGATTTAAAAAACAGAACTCCGCTTGGTTCAGCAATTGATACTAACTTATATAATGAACTAAAAGCATATTCTGAAAAAACTAAAGTACCAATGTCTAAAATTCTTGATACTCTTATAGAACAATTTTTAAAGTCTACTAAAGAATAATAGTAGACTTTTTTAATTATGCTCTTCTATCCAATTATGAAAGTCTGAATTATCCAACCAGCTATAAAGTATGCACTTTATTAAGTTTGATCTAGTTGAATATCCATTTTCTTTTGCATATCTAATCAAGTTAGATGCAATATCTGAATCGATATCTGCTGTAACTCTTGATTTAGAAGATGTATTTTTAATTCCTACTAAAGCTTTTTTTATATTTAAAGTCAATTAATTCCTTCCCCTCCACATAAATTTTTGCAAAATAAAAGAACCATCTTAATTTTATTTTTAATAAAACTAATTGGTTCTCATATATTTACTTGGTAACCCATTTGGTATCTCTCCTCTTTTTTCGTTAAAAACTAAATTATAATCTTTATCATAATTATAGCTTTGTCTATTTTGTTTTAATAAAGCAGTATCACTAATAAATTTTTTACATCTTTTTTCAATTAACATTCTACTTTCATGATTAAGCTTTTTGTTATTATTATGAATTTCTTTAAGGTGACTAAAATTTCTACATATAGTTTGCCTTATAGAGCAGTCGGTTACTTGTAATATATTCGCTATCTCTTTAGAAGTATAACCTTGTTCATAATATTTACCTATTTTTTGTAATTTTTCTTTTCGTGATAATTTACTGTTTTGCAATCTTAACAACTCCTTCTAATTTGATATTTAATGAAGTCAATTCCTTAAGATGATATATTTATACAAATTTTCGTTTTTTGTGACATTTCTATGAACTGTTAATTAGATACACTTACACAAATTTTCGTTTTTTGTGACATTTGTTTAGATTTTAATTTCACAGATGTTTACAATTTCGTCTCTAGTTATTGAATATAAATTACTCAATTCATATAAATATTTTATATTTATTCTGTTGACTTTCTCCATATATCCAATGGCTTCGGGTGTTACTCCTAAGTATTTAGATACCTCTACTTTTGAATAACCCTTACTTTCTCTTAATGATTTTAAATTTTCCATTATAACTTCCTCTGATCTTTTCAGTGAATTCACCAAAAATTTTTTTCATTATTTTTTATCTTAATTAAAATTATTAAGTTATTCACATGATTCAATCAAATACTAACATTAATGTAAATTTTTGTCAACAATCATTTACATTAATGTTAGTCATTTTATGATACAATGTTTTACATAGTCAAATCATTAAACTCTAAATTGTTTTTTTGAACAATAATTAGTATGTCGTTTTTTATTGTTCGTTGCTTTAAATTGTCATTTTTTATTGAATTTAGTTAGTATATGTTTAAATTACTTTATTTATAACTCCTCTAATAACGAGTATAATGAAATTTAGAGGATAATTATTATTACATTTTTTTACTTTTTTACATATTAATCTGCAATTTTATAATTGATGCTTTAATTTATTACAAGTACTACTATAACACAAATATAACCCTATGTAAACAACTGTTAACAAAATTTATCGTTACAATTGTTAACAAAAAAATCTATTTGACTATAAAGTGTGCAATATTAATATAAATTTTTTAAAGGAGCTAAAATTTAAATGAACGAAAAGAATTATGACTTTGCCGCTAACTTTGCTAAAAATCTTACTTATTTAAGAAAAAGCAAAAAAATTTCTATGCAACAATTAGCTGATGAGATTGGATTGTCTCGTGCAACATTATCTCATTATGAAAATGGAAACAGATTACCTGAGTTTGAGAATATTATAAAATTAGCATTATACTTTGAATGTTCCATAGATGAATTAGTATTTAGTGGAACTCCTATCGATATAAGCAAGTTAAACAAATTAACTGCTCATAATGATGATTTAGATGCATTAATTAATAATGATGATTTGATTAATGCTCTTATATCAACTAAAGAGCAGTTAGTTCAGCAAACTAAAGACATTAGTGAAAAACTAAAAGAAGTAAACATGATATTAAATTTAATAAACACTCGTTTTAAAAAATAAATATAGTGCTAAATATTTTAAATATTTAGCACTATATTATTATTTTTTATTCGCTTTTTAGTTCCTCCTATACTTTGAAAGTACTAGCTTTTCTATATCTTTCTTTTAAAATTAAAACTCTATACTAGCTAACGCCCTGTGGATATAACAAAAAATCGTGTTATATTCCTCGGTTGTTACATTCTATTACTTAACTCTATAAATCAACTCATTTTATTATTACTGTACAAAATAGTTTTTTAAAATAAACTAATAAGATAGACCAAAATTCAAAGTTTAACATGGTTTTTCGTTAAATTTTGAATGCGGTAGACGAGACCCCTTGTGGTTCGCTGTAAGCCTTATAACTAATATTTTTCAAGTTTTTAAATATGTTTCAATAAAAAAGAACCATAATCAAAAACATATATTAGTACTTTATCCTATTAGTATAATACGTTTTTGATTATGGTTCTTTTTTTATTATATATCAAATTCTATTTGTCCTGAATGAATATTTTTTAATTTTAATTCTAAATCATGAGCTTTAGTGTCTATTAATAAATTAGCTATTTTATTATGTTGTTTTGTATACTTAGAATCTGATTGAATTTCAAACTTTTTAACTTTATAATTTTTCAAATTAGACTTGTCTATTTTTAATGATTTCTTATATCTTTTTTCAGCACCTTTTTTGATTGAATTTATAATATTCTTATTAATATTATCACTTACTTTTTCATAGCTTTCATACTCATTTAAACTATTGTACTCTTCTTCTATTTTTTCATTATTCCAAGTAATTTCATAAGCATTATAGTAAAATCTTATATTAGTATATGTTTCTTTTAGTTTTTGACTAACTAATTGATTATACTTATTCCAAGCTCCATTTGTAAAAACTTCTTTATCTGTTTTAAATCCTAGTTCTTTTTTAGCAAAAGATTCGCATTGAAGTATAACCTGTTTTTCTTCTTTTGTAGCTTTTCTATATTCTAATTTTTTATTACACATTATATTATCATGTTCATCTAACATTGCAGTCCCAAGTTGATTTTGTGGTATAGTAACATTTGTTAAGGCTATTGCTGTTACTATGTCAAACATTACTAACGATTCACTTCTCATTGCTCTAAGATTTCTTTCTGTATTTTCTCTTATTTTTTTATTGTTTTCATTGTAAAAATCAGAAATATAATCAATTGGAATTTCTATCACTTTAGATAGTCTCTCTATATCTTGCTTTCCTAATTTATAATTAGGATTTACTAAATTCATTGCTTCATAAAGTGATCCTTTTGAGATTAGTTTATTTTCACTTTTATCGTTATATAGCATATGTAACATTAACCTTCTAAAATCATCTTTATACACGTTATAGTAACCACCTTTATTATTAACTCTACGATCTAGCTTTTCTTTTGGTTCTTTTAAAATTTTATTAATTATAAATTTATGACCTTGCTTATTATATTCTATGTATCTTTTTAATTCTGAAATTTGTGATTGATATGAATTACTACCTGTTTTTAAGTGTGGAATTTCTAAAATCTCACATAGCATTTTATAGTTTTTGATTACCATGTTTTCTTTTAACTTTTCGACCTTCATATTATGCCCTCCAAATAGGAGCAACACACTGATATTTCAAAGTTTTAAATTGTTTGCTATTATTGACGTATAGACTATAGTTTTGTATAATATTCATTGTATAAGTAAAGAGTTTTTAACTCTTTTTACTATACATGAAAAAATGTTAACAAACATGTTACTAGCAGAGAGATTGCCGTCTCTTTGCACATAGATTGCCGTCTATGTGTAGTGTGTTGCTATAAATTATTAGTGTTGAAAAGTACTTCTGATATACAATATTAGAAGTACTTTTCTATTTCGTAGGTTATTATATCATTATTTGTAAATTTTACCAACTAGTAATTTTTAGTGTAAATTTACTTTTTTAAAAATAATATTATACCAAGTTAATAGGATTTTTGTTTTATTTTGAATATAAAAGTAAAGGATAGTAAAGAATAATAGATTAAACTCTTTACTAGTCTTTACTAGTATTTAAATAGTATTTAATAGTATTTAAAGTATTTAGACAGGCTATACATGTTGAAATTACTAGCATACAGAGGTTAAAGGTACCCAAAATGATACGCAAAGGTACCCAGATTGATACTCAAAGGTACCCAAAATGATACGCAAAGGTACCCAGATTGATACTCAAAGGTACCCAAAATGATACGCAAAGGTACCCAGATTGATACGCAAAAAGGTATAAAAATAAAATAAATTGGTTGCCTTTTGTGATTTTGTCTGCTAAAATTTACTTATTCAATGTAAAGGTATAAAGGATTTTAAAGTGAGGTACCTTAAAAGGAGTATATAATGAGTAAAAAAGAAATTTTATTACAACCGAATAACTTAATAAAAAGTAAGTACGATTTTACAAATATAGAGAATAAATTGTTTTATAAAATACTATATAATGCACAAAAGCAGTCTAACAATAAGCCTATATATCATGCGGTAATAAAAACAGAAGAATTTAAAGAATTTATAAGACATAGAAACGATTGTACCGAGGAAAATATAAGAGCTATGTTGAATTTATTTCAACAAAGTATACTTGAATTTGATTACATAAATGATGATGGACATTTAAAAACTTTTGGTAGTGGATTAATAAATACATATGATTTTAACCATGCAACTAACTCATATGAAATAACAATGCATGAAATATTATATAAGCATATAACAGATTTTATATCAATGCAAGGTAGGGGATACACAGCATTAAATATGTCGTTACTATTTACTTTTAAAGGAGCGTACACTCAAAGATTTTACACTTTAATGAGATTATGGAGCAGAGAAGGTAAAGAGGTTGAAATAAAACACTCTTTAGAGGAACTAAGAAATCTTTTAAAATTAAAACCCGATGTATATCCACAGTACAAGGCTTTTAAACAAAAAGTTATAAAAAGGGCATTAGACGAAATTAATGAAAAAGGCAATATGCAAGTTGAGATTAAAGAAGAAATAAGAAAAGGTAGAAAAGTAGACACTATAGTATTTGGAGTTATAGATCATGAGCCTAGAAGATATTTTGAAAAGCAAGTAATTAAGGAAGAATTGGAATGTAAAACAGAAGAAAATAGAGAATTAGAAGTTGTTAACAAGGATAATAACATAGATATTAAAGAAAAAGAGATTATTAAGAGTGAAAAGAAAGATTTTTATATACCTGATGAAACTGTATTTACAATTGGGACTTTAAGAGCTTTTAAAAATGATTTTTCAAATTATGATTTTCATGTTAAACGTTACTTGAATGCATTTGAAGATGCTGTGATGATAACGCTAGAAAGAGATGAAATAGAGCAAATAAAAGCTAGTTCCTATAAATTTTTTAAGGGAACATTAAATAATAAAATTATAGAATACGATAAAGAATATGAAGAAGAAATGAAACACCAAAGAGAACTCGATATGTTTTGGTAAAATAAATATTTAAATTAAAAAGAGAAATGAATTTAATTAATATGTTTTAATAATTAACTTCATTTCTCTTTTTTAATTTAATAAATCTAATAAATTTAATAAATCTAATAAATCTATTAGATTAAAACTTGCATTTTATTGTTATTTGTACTATAATTATAGTATAGACTTAATAAATTTAATAAAATTAATAAATTTAAAATAACGGAGGTAAGAAATGGCTAATTTAGGAATAGATTTTGGAGCAGTAAATTGTAAATCTAATATAACAGGAGTTGTAATACCAAGTAAAACTGTTAAGGTACAATCAACACTAGTTGGAGATAATGAAATAGTAACAATAAATGGAGATTCTAGGGCAATCGGAATAGGTTCTTATGAAAGAGATAAAGACTTAAAATTCAAGCAAAATCATTTTGAACATTTATTTTTTTCAACTATAGTACATTCTACAGATGATATTGAAAATAATATAATATTAGGACTACCTGTAGACCAATATAAAAAACACAAAAAAGAATATAAAGATTTTATAAAAACAATAAGCAACAAAGAATTTAATATAAAGTTAAAAGGAAAAGATGAAGAGCAACGTCGTGTAGTCATAAATAATGTTGATATATTCCCCGAAGGATTAGGAGTTTTATATTCTTTAACAGAAGAACAATTAAAAGAGTTAGAGGGACACGATATCTTAATTATGGATATTGGAGGATCAACAACAGACTGGGTATTACTAAGAGGAACTGGTTTAGACAGAGATATAATTAATCATGATTCTGTACCTGTTGGTATGCATCATTTATACAATCTAGTAAGAGGGTCAATAAAAAGAGAAACAGAAGATAGAATATCACAAGAAACAGCAGAGGAAATAGTAGAAGGTAGACAAAAACATAGTGTATATGGAAAAGAAACTGATTTAAGTTTTATAACTGATGATAAAGTGACTACACTTACAGAAATTATAGGAGATATAAAGCAAGAAATCGGAAGAGAATTTAAATCTGCTAAAATGGTAGTTTGTGGTGGAGGTGCAAAGCACTTTTATGACTTATGTAAAGTAGTTCAACCAAATGCCATAAAAGTAGATAAAATTAATGCTAATGCTATAGGTTATGGAAAGGTATGTGATATAAAATATGGCACAAACAAATAGTTGGGGTAGAAAAATAAAAGATGTTATAAGTGTTACATTTAAAAGAGACGAAGAAGATTTAAAAGCTTTTTTAAATGAACAACCAAATCCAGCAGATTATTTAAAGATGCTAATTGCTAAAGATATGAAAAATATTACGTTTTCAATACCACCACAAGGAACAGTTAATGAAGTTAAAGTTGAGGTTAAAGAGGAATCTAATGAGAAACCTAAACTTGAATTAAGTGAAAGTTCTAAGAAAAAGTTAATGGCTCTTATGGATGATGATAAGTAGATATAAGCTTAAGTATTACTTTTGTAATACTTAAGTAATTCAAGTGTGATACTATTTAGTTATAGGAGGTTGTTCTCATGACTAAGGATGAATTTTTAAAGCTAGATAAGAGTGATATGATTACATATTTAAATGACAAATTAAATGAAGGTCAAACAGTAATCAGAATAAGAGAAGATTTAGGTATTGGAGAAAAAAAGCTACAAAAGGTTATAAAGGAAATAGGTTATAAGTATAATCAAAAAGTAAGACAATATGTAGTAGATAACAATAGTATTACTAAAGTTATACTTAAAAATGAAACTGCTAGTGATGAAATTAAAATTGATTTAATAACTGATATCCAAGAGCAAGATAATACTTTAGTAATACCTAATAATTTTGAACAACAATGGACTGAATTAATTAAGTTTAAAAATAGTATGATGTATATAGAAGATGATATAAAAGAGGTTATAAGGGCTTACAAGCAAGGGTATTACAAAGGTAATACTGATGTAATAGAAGTAATACAGCAAGAGGGAATAACTATAAGAGAGTTTCAAGATGACATTAAAGCAACTACTATAAAACTACATAATGAATCCTTAGATGCTTGGAATAAGTTTTGTGATAAGTATAAGCAGTATAGTAAGCAAGACCTTCTTAGTATGGCATTGGAAGAATACATAAATAAGTATGATAAATAGTATGAGCTTAAAACTTTTAAAAAGGAGCATACAAATGAAAATAATTTATAATGAAGATGAAGAAAAAATATTAGTAGATAATACAGATGAAGATTCAGGTGAGTATGAAATTTCAAAAAAAACTAAATCAGAAGAATAATTAAAAGTTATTAATAAATCAGAAGTTAAGTATTATTTTAATAAAGATGAAGTTTTGCTAAAGCAACCAGGCTTTACGCTCCAATAATAAACATATAAGCACTAATAAAATTAATTAATTTATCTGTTTTCGTACCTCAACCAACTAAATTAATATTTTATTGTACTTATATATATATTATTTCCTCTACAATCCTTAACTCAAAAAACAAAAACAAAAGGAACCAAAGAGGAAAGCAAATATAAAAAGATGGGCTATGATCCAAGCGAGTTGGAAGCATGGCCCATCTTTTTATATTTGCTATTTAAAATTAGTTTCTTGCCCCCAATAGCATACCTCTTACTCCCTTACTTTATCAATTCCGTTCCAAAATTATTTTTACTGCTGCAAAACAAGTTTAACTGCAGTAAAAATAATTTTTTCACTTTATTGACAAAGCACTCGCAAAAGGATGCTTTATGGCATCAAGAAACATCATGAGGGAGGGGGCAACCGACCTCTGAAAGTTAAATTTATTGGAGGTTTTTAATTATGGAAAATATAGATATAGTAAGAATAAAAATGGTTAAAGATAAGGAAACTGAAAAAAAATATAAAATTAAAATAACTAATCCTTGGGACTGTTATAAAGTTTTAAGAGATTTATTGGAATATGAAGATAGGGAACATTTTTTAGCATTAACACTTAATACTAAAAATGAAATAAATAGTATAATAACAGTTTCAATTGGAACATTGAATAGTGCAATGGTTCATCCGAGAGAGGTTTTTAAAAGTGCTATTTTGAGTAATGCTAGTAAAATTATAATAGCACATAATCATCCATCAGGGCATATAGAACCATCACAAGAGGATAAGAACATAACTAATAGGCTTATACAATGTGGCGAGATTTTAGGAATTGGAGTTTTAGACCATATAATAATTGGGGATGGGTATTATTACAGTTTTAAAGAAAATAATATAATTTAATTTGCTAGCACATAAAAATATATCAGGGTATTACTTAAGTAATACCCTAATTAATAAATATAAGGGTGGAATAAAAATGTTAAAACCTATGAATATAGATTATATAAAAAATACTCAATTTAAAAGTCGTACAAGAGAAGAAACAGAAGAATATAACCACTATCAATTAAAAGGATTTGAACTATATAAGATTTGTAATTTTAATAAAGAGGTAAAAAGAAATATTAATAAATATATAGAGGAATACACAAAATTTTTCCTACATAAAAACGATAAATCCATAATGACTGTTTCACCTATGAAAAATAGTTATCCAAGCGGGTATTATGAACATTGTAAAAGTTATAAAATATTAGTGGATTACAATAACAAATGTTTATTACTAACAAAATAATATAATAAGGAAAATTAAATTCAACTTTTAAAGGATTGAATATAAATATAAATATAAATATAAATATAGTACAATATTGATTACACTGTAAGTTTAAACAAAATATACTTTGGAATTAGTCGGTAGAGGTATCGACTAATTTTTTTATAATTGAATTAAGAATTAGATGATACCATAGTATTACAATTGTAATACTATGGTTAAAATAAAAAGAGATAGTAAATGCTATGATCCAAACGAGTTGGAATAGCATTTACTATCTTTTTTTATTTATATTATTTTCTTTTATAATATCTCTAAATAAGAAGAATTTGTTTTACCTGATTGAGCATTTTTAAAAATTAAACTTTTATAAATCCAATTAGATTTTTATTTTTTGATTTTATAAATCTACGATATATTTTATTATTTATCTAAGATTAAAAACTTATTGGGCAACTATATCCTTCACCCTAAAATAACGCTTAGAGAGGTCTATTAATTGTATTAACTGTAGGCGTTTCATCTACCGAGCAACCACCTACAGTTAAACAATTAATGTCCTCTCGTTGCTATTTTGGGTACCCGAAGGGTTGCAAAAGATAAAAGCTAAAGACATTAAAAACATATCAGAAAGGAAAGCAAATATAAAAATATAGGCTATGGTCCAAAGCAAGTTTGGAACAAGGCCCATATTTTTAATTTGCTATTAAAAGTCAGTTTCTTGCCCCCAATAGCATATCTCTTACTCCCTTACTTTATCAATTCCACTCCATAAATTTTTTTATGATGCATAAACAAGTGATGCAGCATAAAAAAATTTATTCCATTTTATTGACAAAGCACTCGTAAAAGAATGCTTTATGGCAACAAGAAACATTCGAGGTGGGGCAACCTGAACTCGGAAGTTAAATAAATTTCAGGAGGGTTTTAATATGAATAAGTACAGAAAATTAAAAGAAAAACAAGGAAAGGAAATAAATGAGTTTCCAATGATATTTGCATTTAGTAAGAAGCAATTCGCAGAAGGTATGACAAAATTAGGATTGAAAGAAAATGAAACTAATAAGATTTTATCAATTGGAGCTGGTGGATATATAAGAAAATCAGATGAAAAAGCATTAGATGATATGCTTGCTAGACATAAGGAAGAGTTTAAAAAGGCTATAAATGAAGATTTAACAGGCGAAGGCTTTATATATAATATGTTTAATTATGAATTAGTAAACCACGAATACTGTATAACTTGGGAATTAGACGAAACACTTGATACTTTAGGTCTTACAATTGAAGAAATTAATGATAATGAGAACTTATTACATGGACTTAAAAAAGCTATAGAGGAACAGAGGGAATGTGCATGGTAAGCATTAAAAAAGTGCTATAGAAGGCAATCTACAGCACACAATATAGGAGTATATGAATACTACCCATAACTTAAGTATGAGTATACTCCTAAAAAATAAAAAATACAAGTTAAACATAAAAATTTAGGAGGTTTCAATCATGAAAAAAATAATACTATATGTTGCGAATAATGGAAAATATGAAGTAAATGAAATAAATGATTTAGGAGAAGGAAATAAATTATTTAATAAAAAAATGATAGAAGGGAATTTTACATACTTAGAGTTAGGAATAGATAAAATTGATATAGATGGAGAATATAAAGTAGTTAGAAAGCTATATAAATAATAAAAAATTAGAAGGGGTAAACCCCTTCTAATATAAAATATGTACTTTAAACTATGAATTTAAAATATAAATTGCAATTAAAAATGAAAAATTAGCCGTATTAATAGTGTATGTATAAGCTAATTTTTCTATGGGGGATATTAAAATATGAATAGATTTAATAGGAAAAAAAATAAAATACTAAATTTTGAATTAACACTTATATCAAGTATCATTACTTTATTGGAATTAGGTCTAACTTTAGTATTTAAAAGTGATGTAGCTATAAATTTGTTTTTAATACAAATTTCAGGGTTTATAAGCTGTATTATTTTTATTGATGAATTAAAAAAATATAATATTTTAAAACAATTAGAAAATGAGGAAGAGCTTGAAGGAAGATTATATTATAGTGGATTATTAAAAAGTGAATGTAAGAAAGATCTAAGTATAGAAATATTGATAGTAATTTTAATATTGATAATGTTTTTTATAGTTCCAATAATTTAGAAAAATAAATTAAAAACTCATAAAAATTTATATCTATTCTTGCTGGGTCATAAAATGTTATAAATAATACATTTTATAAAAAAATATATATAGAATTAATTTTTATTAAAGTATAAATAAAAAAGAACAGTTAAACTATTAAAAACTGTTCTTTTGCTATAAATTAAATTAAATCTTTATAAAATTCTTTGTTTAAATAGACAACTTTATATGAAGAAGTATCCTCACAAAACTGAATAGTAATAAGTCTCTCATGATGCTTTGAAAAAACAAGATGCTTCTTTGGTGTTTTCCAACTTGTTGTAAAATATGCAAATTGCTTAGTTCTTTCATAAAATTCATCATTTAAAAGATTTTTCATAATTAATAATATTTCTTGTAATTCAAGGTATCTCTCTTTATCTATCTCTTTTATTTTGTTCTTAATTTTAGATGAAACTATTAGATGTTTTGGTTTATCATATTTTGTTAACTCAAAAGTATTTGTATCATCAAATCCCATAATCATTGCAGACAATTCATTTCTTGAAACAATCTCAGCTAATTCATGTTTATTTTGAGTTAAAAAAGTATAATAATAAATTCCTCTAATATCATCAGCTAAATACTTATAAGTATAAGTATTTTCTAGTATATCTTGTCTCATAGAATCACTTAAACTTTTACAAATAAATAATGGTAGAATTTGATTGATTCCTATTTCATTTATATTTCTTTCCAATTTATTTTTCCCCTTTTCTTTTATGGTTAGATTTTCTATTTAAGTATATAGTAAATTACATATTTTTACAATTATGATCTATTTATAATCCTCATGCTCTTTTTTATTTTATATACATTCTTCAAAGTCCTTCTTTGCCAACTATAGAGCATCTTCTTTAATAGTCTAAATTCTTTAACATTAGTTTTAAAAACTGGTGTATTGAAATGATTAATAGTTTTGACTTTCTTAGTTGTATTAGAATTTTTTTTGTAAAAAATTATATAAATTGTAAAATAAAGGTATTAATCAACTTGAATATATACTACATATAGTATAAAATTAATTATGTGCTTACTACATATAGTATGAAAAATGCTTATATGAACAACATAAAATTTAGTCAATCAATATGTATTAAATTACAGATTGGAGAGTTTTATGAACACCAAAGTTTACAACGCTTGTTCTTTATTGATACAAGTATTAACTTTAGTTGTAGCAATCATAGTTGCTATAACTAAATAATTAGAGTCTGCTTAATTGTAGTTCTCTTGTACTTCTCCTTTACTATAGGGAAAACAAATATTAATCTTTTTTAGGTTGCTATTTGTTTTCTCTATAGTAAGCCCAATAACAGTTGGGTTAATTAAACTATAAAGGAGAAAAGTATTATGAGTAATAAAACATATAATGTTTGTAGCTTAATTATACAAGCATTAATATTAGTTACAGCTATGATAGCTTTAGCTAATTAAGATAAGCTGCTTTTATAGCAGCTTTTTCTATATAACTATGGAATAGGATGGGGATTTATGAAGAGAGCAATTTTAGAAATTTTAGACAATGAAAGTTTAAGCAACAGAACTAAAGAGTATATGCTTTTCAATTATGTTAAATCTAATGTGAAAAATCCATACTGCTTAATGAGTGAAGGAGCACAGGTTGACCAATATTTACTTATTAGAGAAGTTGGAGCATTACAAGCTACTCAAGATAAAAAAAGTATTAAAGTAATTTTAAATCTAGGTGCTTCAAGATACTATAATATATTTGAAACTGAGTTTAGAGAAAATATTGAGAAAGTTTTATAGTCAAGACATAATATGATGGAGTTCCAAATTATTTAATTTTTAGTTTAGATTATAATTTAAGGATTATACTCTTATACTTAAGAGATCTTTAAATTCATCAAGACTAATGCTTGATTTTGTTGAAATATACTTTAATCGGTTTCGGATCGTAATTTCTTTTTTCAACTCAATAATTGTTTTAAATAAAACACCAGCTCCATAAGCTATTAATTAGGGGGATAAGTAAGGTAATTTTTACCTTACTTATTTTATAAGTATTTGTTTTTATAAGTTTTTTTGAATCTACCTTTCTAAATAAAAAAGCTAGGTAAACTAGCTTTTTTTATTTAAGAGGTTAATAAATTAATTTTTTAAAGCTTATGATTTATTTAATTAAGAATTTGTATATTTTAAAGAATTAATATTTTTATATTCTTTCAATAATTTATAATATGTAGTTTTTTTAAGTCCTAATATCTCCATAGCTCTTACATTACTTATAGCTTTTTTATTAACTAACTCTATAACACTATCCCACTCTTTAGGATATGATACTGTACGTCTACCAAAGCGTACTCCCTTTTTTAAAGCTAGTTCTATTCCTTCCCTTTGCCTTTTCTCTCTTTTCTCAATTTCATCTTGAGCCATCATTGTATAGAGTTCAATAATTATATTATTTATAGTTTCTAGCATTAAATTATCGTCTGTATCTAATTGAGTAGTTGGTAGGTTTAATGCTACTAATCTAATTTGATTGTCTTTAAAATATTGAATCTCTTTTAATGTTAATCTTTTATTACGACCTAGCCTATCAAACTCATGAACGACTAAAGTGTCACCTGATCTAATAGCATCTTTTAATTTTATATACTCAGGTCTATTAAAGTTTTTGCCTGTTGCTTTATCGCAATATATTTTTTCGCAACCATATTTTTTTAAACTTTCTATTTGTCTATCTAAATTTTGTTCATTTGTGGAAACTCTACAATATCCTATTAACATATTTTTAAAACCTTTCTATTTTATAGCATAATTATAACATAAAGGTTCGCAAAACTATGCACTTATTTACGAACTAAATTATTAATTTTTTTGGAGGTTTTTTATTGAATTTACATATTTTTGATATATATAATATATAGTTCGTTATTTACTAGTTTTTGAGAGTGTAATGACTATTAACAGTATAAGTATTTTTACATGTTATTACATAGCTACATTTTTCTTAATGGATTATTTATTAAGATTTATATCAGTTAAAATGAAATATTTAAGTGGCAATTAGTATTAGGTGTTTTCAAACTAAAGATGGATGGATTAACCTCCATATTTTGAGCAACTTACAAAGTCATTGGAGACATGAAAGTATTGAAAATTTGTAAATTTAATTGTATCATTATGTCTTAAATAAAATTTCATATTTTTAACAAAATACTAATAAAAAGAGCTCTATAATCTATTTTTAGATATTGAGCTCTTTTTTACTTCAATTAGATTAGCAAGATAAATAACAATAAGAGTAACATCACGAAAATGTGGACTTATAAGGTTAATGGTTTTTTACAAGTATAGGATTGTCTACTGTATAAAGTCTAGTACAATAGGATAAATAAGTAAGTTCAAATTATTAATTGAACAATATTTTGAAAACTAGAAATTGAAAAAAGTAGTAGAATATATTATAAATCCACCTTAATAAAAAACTTATTCCAATAAAACTGAATTTAATCTATCAAAATCTAAAATCTTAATTATAGAAGTATCAGAAATAGTGATAATTGAATCACTACATAATGAATCTAGTTCGCGATATAGAGATGCTCTAGATATATTTAAATTATCCGACCAAACTTTCTTTGAAAAAGGTAATTTTACAAAATCATTATTCTTGCAAACATTAAAATCTCGTATAAGAGAATGTGCAATTTTTTGTCTTACTGAAGTGAAGGATAAAGATTCTACTTTTGAATTTAAATAATATGCCTTACTAGATATTAAATATAAAAAGTTGTTTAGAACTATATTATCAAGTGTAATAAGTTTAAATAATTCTTCTCTAGTAAATAAAATAACTTTACACTCAGTTTTAGCTATAACATTGCAAGGGTATTCGTTTGCATTTGAAAATACTGCAACTTCTCCAAAAATCTCACCAGATAATTTATTAAATAAAACTATAAGCTTTCCGCAAGGTAAAATTTTTTCGACTGTTAATTCACCAGATAAAACTAAACCAATAGAATTAGTCAAGGTAAATACATCAAAAACTGTCTCGTTTTTTTTTAACTTAATGATTTTATAATTTATAGAATTAATTAAGTTTTCTAGTTCTTCATTAGATTTATTTTCAAAAAGGGATGATTTTTTTAAATCTTTTATTAAATTTCTCATAAAACCTCCATAAGTGTCTCATGTGAGACTGATTTATTACTGACATTATACTATAATCAATATCAATGGTAAACGATAATTAATTTCAATAAGAGGTGAAATATGAATAAATTAGGGATAGATATAGGATATTCGACATTTAAATATATTTATACAAATAGCGAAGATGAAGTAATTGAAAAAGGATATAACTTTCACAAAGGAAATATAGAAAAATACTACAATGAATTAATAAATAAAATTAAATCAGATACTAATGAAGAATTAATATTGGGTATAACAGGAAGTTTAGCATCTAGGATTGATATAAGTAAAAATTATTATATTAATAATAGTATTGCATTGGTAGAAGGATCTATTTATAAAAATAAAGATATTAAATCTATTATAGAATTGGGTGCACAGGAAACAAAGTTTATAACTAATATTGATAGTACTAATAATTCTAATATTAAATTTTTTATGAATAGTAGCTGTGCATCAGGGACAGGTTCTTTTTTAGAGGAACAAGCATCTAGATTATCTGTAGATATAAAAAATATATCATCATATATAGAAAAGGCTACTAAAATACCTCGAATAGCAGGAAGGTGTAGTGTATTTTCAAAAACAGATATGATTCATCACCAGCAAGATGGAACTAAGATAGAAGATATATTATTAGGGTTGTGCTATGCCCTTGTTAGAAACTATAAGGCAAATGTTATCCAAAAAAATAGTGTAACAACTCCTGTAATTTTAACAGGGGGAGTTATAAATAATATTGGTGTTTTAAGGGCTTTAAAAGAAGTTTTGAGCATTGAAGACAAAGATATTATAATAGATGAAAATTTTGAATATATATCATGTTTTGGGGCATGTAAAGCTGCTACTAAAAAGAATTTAACTATAAAATATGATACGTTATCTAAAAGTAAAAAAATAAAATGCATGAATAAATCCAAATCTATATATAAGAAATTAGATAAATTTGGACAAAAAGATAGTTTAAACAAGCATAAATGTACAGGCAAAGATTCTAAAGAAGGATACTTAGGTATTGATATAGGATCGACTAGTACAAATCTCGTTGTAGTAAATGATGAAAATGAAGTAATTGATTATATATACACAAAAACTATGGGTAAACCTAAAGAAGTTGTGGAAAGTTCTATAGAAATATTAAAAGAAAGGTTAGGAGCGAATTTTAAAATTAAAGGAATAGGAACAACAGGTTCTGCAAGAGAGTATATAGCAAAATTAGTAAATGCAGATGTAGTGGTCAATGAAATTACAGCTCAAGCAAAAGGTTCAGTAATAGCAAATGACAATATAGATACAATATTTGAAATAGGTGGTCAGGACTCTAAGTATATAAGTATAGATAATGCAGTTATAAAAGATTTTGAGATGAATAAAATTTGTGCAGCAGGAACGGGAGCTTTTATAGAAGAGCAAATAAAAAAGCTTGGAATAGAATTATCCGATTTTGGAGATTTAGCATTACAAGGAGATGACCCAAGTAATTTAGGTGATAGGTGTACAGTATTTATTGAAGGCAATATAGGCAAGGCAATAGCTGAAGGTGAAAGTGTAGAAAATATATCTGCAGGGCTTGCTTATTCTATAGTAAAAAATTACTTAAATAGAGTAGTTGGTAATAAAAAGATAGGTGAAACAATATTTTTACAAGGTGGGATAGCTTACAACCAAGCTGTTGTTAATGCTTTTAGAAGTATATTGAACAAAGAAATAATAGTTCCAAACTTTTTTAGTGTAACAGGAGCATTAGGAGTAGCTGTTTTAACGAAAGAAGAGAGTAAAAGAAAAATAGTAGAATTAAAAAAAGATAATACTAATGATTATTTAGAAAAGGAAGATAAAAAACAGTTTTTAGATGGATATGATAAAAATTTAGATCCTAATAAAAAAACGGTTGGAATACCAAGGGTACTATTTATAAATAAGATGTTTCCTTTATTTAATGCTATATTTAGAAATCTAGGATACAATGTTATTCTCTCAGATATAAGTAATGAAGAGATAATAAGATTAAGTCAAGAACATTCATTTGAAGAAACATGCTTACCTGTAAAATTAATAAATGGGCATGTAGCGTCATTATTAGAAAAAAATGTTGACTATATTTTCTTACCTCATTTACACACTATGAAACATGCAGGTTCTACTGTTAGAGAAGACTATTCCTGCGTTTATATGCAAACTTCACCAAAGATAATAGACAATGTCTTTAATTTAAAAGAAAGAAATGTTGAATTAATATGTCCAACTATATCTTTTAATTTTGGCAAGGAATATATGATTAAAACCTTATTATCTATAGGGGCGCAATTAGGTAAAAATAAACTTGAAACTACTAAGGCAGTAATGCTTGGAATGAAGAAATTTATTGATTATGAAAAACACTTAGAAAATTTAGGGTCAGAAGTATTAAAAAATATTGATGAAGATGAAAAAGTATTTGTAATTCTAAGTAGAGTATATAATATAGTGGATCCAATTTTAAATATGGGAATAGAGAAAAAGTTAAAACAGCTTGGATATAAAGTACTTTATTTATCTCATCTTGAAGCAGGAGAAATAAAAATAAAGAAAGAGTACGAAAATATGTACTGGCCTTTTGGTCAACATACTTTAACAGGTGTAGAAATAATAAAAGCCAATAAAAATTTATATCCTATATATATTACAAATCATGGATGTGGGCCCGATACTATACTTAGTCATTATTTTAAAAAAGAAATAGGAGATAAGCCATATCTTCATATAGAGGTAGATGAGCATTCATCTAAAGTTGGGGTTATAACTAGGGTAGAGGCTTTTGTTCACTCTTTAAATAATAATGTTTCTAGAAATGAAAACAAAGAAGAAATTATCATAGAAAATAAAGTTAATAATGAAGTATTAATCCCTAATGTGTATCCATATAGTAATATATTTAAAGTTTTCTTAGAAAAACAAGGCAAAAATGTAACTATATTAGATGAAGTAAATGAAAAATCTATTGAATATGGCAAACAATTTTCAATGAGCAAAGAGTATTTTTCTCTTACATCATTAATAGCAGAGGTAATTAATAAAGTAAAAGATAGTGATAAAGAATATACTCTATATTTACCAACTAATGAGGGTAGTGAGACTTTTGGACAATATGGAAAGCTTATAAGAGATAAAGCTTTAGAAATAGATAAAAATCTTAATCTAGATTCACCTTTTATAGAGGATTTACTAGGAGATAAATTATTTGGATTAGAATTCTTTAAAGCTATAATTATTGGAGATTTACTTACCCTACTTGATGATAATGAGAGTCAATTATACTTAAACAAATTAATAAATTATTTAGAAATAAATGATTTATCTAATGTGAATTTTGAGAATTTAGCTAAACAAATAAAATTAAATATTAAAAAAGATAACAATAAGAAAAAGTTATTAATTATAGGAGAGCCACTAGTTGTCTATAAAGACTACCTTACTAATAATAAATTAGAAAAATTAAAGGAAAATAATACAATTATAAAGCAACCTTTATCAGAAGTTTTATATGTATTATGGAAAGATTTTAGTACCAAAAAAAATAAAAGAAATAAGAAATATATAAATTTATTAAAAGAAGGTAAGTCATTATTTGAAATTATTAATTCAATATTAGAAAGTGAATCTCCATTTAATAAAGATATAGATTTTATGCTAGAAAAACTAGAAGACAAATTACCTCTGTATCAAGGTGGAGCAGGAAGATATAGACTAGGTAAATTACTTACTGTAAATAATGTTGATGGAGTGATTTTGGTAAGTTCTATGTATGAAAATACAGCTACAATCTTAAAAATAATTAGAGATAAATATAAGAGTTGTATAAATGTACCTATTCTAGATTTATATTTTGATAGTAATATGAATAAAAATAATGATGAATTAATAGAAACTTTTACAGCTTATTTATAAAAATATAGATAGTAAATATGTTTAATTAAATATTTTATTGGAGGATAAAAAATGAAAAAGAAATTTTTAACAATATGCTTATGCATACTTAGTTTGGTAGTAGTAGGTTGTAGTAGCAAATCAACGCCAGTTGAGAAGACTGAAACTAAAAAAACAAGCATAAATTTAGGAGTACCAAAGGCACCACCAACATTACCTATACTACAAATGATAGAAACGGGTGTAATGGGTGATAATGTAGAACTAAATTTAGATTATTGGAATTCTCCAGAACAATTGATAGCAATGACCCAAGATAATAAACATGATATGTTTGCACTTCCACTTACAGTAGGAGCTAAACTTCATAATAAAGGTATAGATATAAAGTTAACTAATGTAAACACTTGGGGAGTTGTATACTTTATAACTACAGATAAAAATATAAAAGAGTGGTCAGATTTAAAAGGTAAAACAATATATGTACCATTAAAGTCATCTCCAGCAGATATATTTGCTCAATACTTTTTAGAAAAAAATGGAGTAAAAGTAGGTAAAGATGTAGAGATAAAATATAGCACTCCAAGTGAGATAACACAACTTTTAAAAGCAGGAAAAATTGAACATGGAGTAAGCTTAGAACCGCAAGTAACTAATGCTTTAGCTGGAAATAAAAATGCAAGAATAGCTTTTAGCTATGATACAGAGTGGAAGAAATTAATGGGAGAAGAAAAAAACTTCCCTAATGCGGGAATAGGAGCTACAACTACATTTATAAAAGAAAATGAAGAGGTTATGAAAAAATTTGAAAAAGAATATGAAAAGGCATTAAATTATTTAATTGAAAATCCAGAGGTAGCTGGAGAATTAGGAGAAAAACATTTTGGATTGAATAAAGAAATAGTTATAAAATCTATGCCTAGATTAGGATTAATGTACAAAGATGGAAAAGATTCTAAAGAGAGTTTAGACAGTTTCTACAAACTATTATTTGAATTTGATCCAAGCACAATTGGAGGTAATGTTCCAGGTGAAGAATTCTATTATAGTACAAAATAAATATAGATTAATATCCATAATATTTATTTTGATATTATGGGAGTTTATGTCAAATATATATTCTCCAATAATTGTTCCTAGCATAAATGAAGTATTAAGAGCATTAGTTGATATATTTACGACAAAAGAAATTTTAGTAAATATATTTATAACAGCTAAGAGATTGATTATAGCTTTAGCTATATCAATTTCTCTTGGAAGTGCTTTAGGAATAATTATAGGTTGCAATAAAAAAATAGAACTATTGCTAACACCTATAATTGGATTTATGCAATCAGTACCTCCAATATCGTGGCTAGTTTTAGCAATAATTTGGTTTGGACTTGATGGTAAGGCGAGTATATTTATAGCAGTAATATCTACACTTCCATTAGTAATAATCAATTTAGTGGAAAGTATAAAAAATATAGATCATCAACTAGTAGAAATGGGAGAAATATATTGTTTTTCTAAGACTAAGATGTTAAAAAAAATAATAATACCTTCAATAATTCCTTATTTTCAAGGAGCTTTACAAGTAGTAATAGGTCTTGGATGGAAGATAATAGTTATGGGAGAGGTGTTAAGTTGTAATAATGGAATTGGTGGAGAACTTACGAACTCAAGAGTAAATATAGAAACAGAATATGTATTTGCTTGGACGATAATAATAGTAATATTATTTTATATAACTAATAATGTTATCTATTATATGTTTAATAAAAAGGTAAAAGGTGATAGATATGCTTTTAAAGATAGAAAATTTAACTAAGAGCTTTGATAAACTTAAAGTCATAGAAAATTTAAATTTAAATATCGAAAAAAATGAAATAGTGGCTATTATAGGGCCATCAGGATGTGGAAAATCCACACTTTTAAATATAATTTCAGGAATAGTAAAAAAGTACGAAGGACAAATTCATACATCAAAACCTACTATAGGATATGTATTTCAAGAAGATAGATTATTACCTTGGATGAATGTTCTTGAAAATGTAAAAATAGTAAATGATAATTCAAAAGAAGTACATGCTTTAAGAATAATAGAAGAAGTAGGATTAAAGAACTTTGAAAAGTCATATCCAGACACTTTAAGCGGTGGAATGAGACAAAGATGCGCAATAGCTAGAGGCTTTAACTATGATTGTGATTTACTATTAATGGATGAACCCTTTAAATCCTTAGATTATAACTTAAGAATAGAAATGCTAAATACTTTAATAAAATTATGGAATAAAAGTAAAAAATCAATTTTATTTATAACACATGAAATTGATGAAGCAATAACTGTTGCTAATAGGATTATAGTATTAAAAAAAAGACCAACTGGAGTTGCTAAGGAAATAATATTGGATAAAGAAAGTATTGGTAATAGAGATATAAATTCTGATGAATTTGTCAAATATAAAAAAGAGATAATAAATTTATTAAATTAAATTTAATTATTATAAATAACAAACAGGATAAGGAGAAAATAAAATGCAAGAATTAATAAGAAATATAGAAAAATCAAAATCAATAGACTTCGATAGTTTAGTAAGTTGTAAAGAAGGACAAATAGAAACTGTAACTATGGCTCAGAAAAAGGGAGTAGGAATAACGGTACTAGCGTTTGGAAAAGGAGAAGGAGTGGGTCCTCATGCAGCTAAAGGAGATGCTTTAATATATATTCATCAAGGTGTTGCTAGTGTAAAAATAGGAGAAGAAACAATCGAAGCAAAAAAAGGACAATTAGTAGTGATGCCAGCTAATATACCACACCAAGTAACTGCAAAGGAAGACATGAAGATGCTTTTAGTCGTTGTTAAGGAGGATTAAACTATGAAGTTTTTAAGAAATATAAAACCCTTTGAAGCTATTTCCATGACTGATATTATAAGTCATACAGGAAATACAATAGCAAGTAAAGCATTAATAGATAATGATAATATAGAAATAAGATTTTTTTCTTTTGCTAGTGGAGAAGATATAGATAAAGAATATTATGAAATGGAAACGTTGTTTGTAATGATAGAAGGGAGTGTTAAGATTTTATACAATGAGGATGATGAAGTTGTAATAAATAAAGGTGATATAGTTGCATTAGAAGCTAATACAGATTATGGAGTAAAAGCTTTAACTAATGCTAAATTATTTAATGTATTGGTAAAAGTATAATATTAATAGAAATATTAAAATTATATATAGCTATTTATGGTGGGAAGATCCATTTAGTTATTAAGCAATACTCTCATAAAAGGCTAATTATTAAATACAAAAAAGGATACACATCTAATTATAGGTGCGTATCTTTTTTTGTATTTAATAATATGTATAAATTTTTATCTTCTTTATTAAGTCTATTAGAAATAGCATCAATTATTTTAGAATATTCTAAGTTAAATTCATTTATGTTGTTTAAAATTTTATTTTTAGTATTAAATTTCAATTTAAAATCATTGAATGTTTTAGATATGTGTCCCATTTCTGTAATGAAAATTTTTGCAATTTTTCTTACCTCTGGGTTATCAGAATTTAAAAGTAATGAATATAAATATTTATCCTCTGATTGTAAATGAATATTTATTTTTCCTGCTAATAAATTAATGTTTAATGCAATCTTGTCAGCATTAGACTCTATATTATACCTAAGATGTTTCATATCAGATAATAATTTATAAAGTTCTTTGTGTTGTCTTGTTAAATTTTGATGGATCATTTCTTTCTCCTTAAATTGTTTTATTAAATAAATAAAACAATGATTATATTTTGGTTAATCATTGTTTTTATTTTTAGTATTAATCAATACTTATAGCTGAAACTGGACAGCTTTCTTTAGCGTCTTGAGCTGAGTCTAACGTATCCGCAGTAATATCTTCAGTTATAGGAACAGATTTTCCTTCATCGTCTATACTAAATACATCTGGGCAAATACCTTCGCATGCGCCACATCCTATACAAGTATCTCTGTCTACAAAAGCTTTCATTTATCGTTTTCTCCTTAGTAAAAATCTTTTAATTTTATTTCAATAAATATAATTATGTATGGTTTATTGATATGTATATAATACATTTTCTCCCAGTTAATTTCTGTAACGAAGGTTACGTATATAACTATTTAACATATTTTGAAAATATATTTTAATGAAAAATAACTACATAAATATGTAGTTATTTTTCATTTTGAACTAATATTTATCTCTTAGTTATTAATTTATTAATGTTTACTAGGTTTAAATTTTTACTATTTATATCTAACATAGTAATTATTCCTAAGTTATTTATTTTATAGGTACTTCTAGACAAGATGCTAAATCTTTTTCTGGTGTACTTATAGGTTTTATATCAAATGTATCAACTAAATATTGAAGTACATTTGGGCTTAAAAATGCTGGTAATGTAGGTCCAAGATATATTCCTTTTATTCCTAATGATAAAAGTGCTAATAAATCAGCAACTGCTTTTTGTTCATACCATGATAATATTATAGAAAGTGGTAAGCTATTTACATTTGTATCAAAAGCATCTGCTAAAGCTAAAGCTATTCTTACAGCTGAATAAGCATCATTACATTGACCTACGTCTAAAAGTCTTGGAAGCCCAGCCACTTCTCCAAACTCTAGTTTATTAAATCTATATTTACCACAAGCTAGAGTAAGTATTATACAATCTTTTGGAACTTGTTCAGCAAATTTTGTATAATAATTTCTTCCAGATCTTGCACCATCACATCCTCCTATTAAGAAGAAATGTCTTAATTTACCAGACTTAACTGCATCTATTATAGCAGGAGCATTACTTAGTGTAGCATTGTGACCAAATCCAACTAAGATTTCTTTAGGTTCTTGGTCTTCTTTAAATCCTCCAAGTTCTAAAGATTTATCTATTATTTCACTGAAATCTTTTTCACCATTTTCAGTTTTTCCTATATATTTTACTCCATCCCATCCAACTACACTAGTTGTAAATATTCTGTCTTTGTATGAATCTCTAGGTTTCATAAGACAGTTTGTAGTCATTAGTATACATCCTGGAATATTATCAAATTCTTTTTGTTGATCTTGCCAAGCACCTCCAAAGTTTCCTGCTAAATGAGGATACTTATTAAGCTCTGGATATCCATGACAAGGAATCATTTCACCATGAGTGTATATATTTATTCCTTTTCCTTCCGTTTGTTTTAAAAGCATTTCTAAATCTTTTAAGTCATGTCCAGAAACTATTATAAATGGACCTTTTTTAATATGAATATTTACTTTATGTGGAGCTGGGTTTTTGTAAATAGTAGTGTTTGCCTCGTCTAGCTTTTGCATAACAGCAACACTCATGTCACCTGTTTTTAAAGTCCATGTTATTAAATCTTCTGTTGTTAATTTATCGTCACAAGTTGCAGCTAATGCTCTAAAATAAAACTCATCAACTTGATTGTTATAATATCCTAGTTCTCTAGCTTGATGACCATATGCAGCAATTCCTTTTAACCCATATATTATAGTTTGTCTTAAAGAACGTATATCTGGATCTAAGTTCTGATCATACATTATACCTGCACGTTTAGCATCTTCTAACATTTGATTTCTAGTAGCACTTAAATTATATGTAGCTTGCTCAAAACAACTTGCACAAGTTGATACTTTGCTTCTTAAGGCTTGTTTTATTTCTTGAGATTGATTTAACATTTTTTCATGAACATCACCATCAAAGTTAACATTTGTAAGTGTTGTAAATAAAGAATTTTCAACAAAGCTAACTATATCTTTATCTATATTTTCACCTTTTTTTATCAACTTATTAGCATAACAGCTTATTCCTTTGATTTGGTATATAAGCAAATCTTGAAGAGCTGCTATTTCTGGAGTTTTACCACAAACCCCTATCTTAGTACAACCTTTCCCACCTGCTGTTTGTTCACATTGATAACAAAACATTGGATAATCCATATAAATCACTCCTTTTTCATTAGTCAATAATATGATTGCCAATAGAGTTGAAAAATAACATGATTTTATAAATAAATTAATATTTTAAAGTTATAGTCAGTAAATTTTTATTTATGGCATATTATTATATAAATTATATAGTTATAAATACAGTGTCAAAAATTAAGTTTTTATTATTTATTTATAAAATTGTAACGTATGGTACATAAAATTTAAAAATATTGTTATATACTTGAGATATGGTAATCATTGATACTGATGCAATGAATTTAAGTTAAATAATACTTTTAAAAGGGTATATAAAATACACATTAAAAAGGAGAAATAAAAATGAGTTTATTTTTAGGCAAAATACATTATTGGCTATTTAATAAAATTTTATGGTTTGAGAATTTAGAGGATGAAATTATTAAATTGGCAAAAGAAGAGTGCTTAGATATAGAAAATATAGAACATGAAATTAATTTAAAACATGGAGCTAAATTATCAAATAAAAATTTAGAAGAAATTATAGATACAAGCAATATACATGGTTGGTTACAAAATAAAATACATTCCTCTGAAGGAAGAATGGCATCATGGACATATTTTATACTATCAAGTGACAGAAATAAATTAACAAAGTTAGAAAAAATATATATTTATCAAGGTATTAAAGCTGCGAAGGAAGTGAAATCAAACCGCAGTATTTCAAGTGCTAAGGAATTATATAATAGCATAAATGATTATATATTAGATGGGATGCCTTGCGATAGTGTAAATGATATTATTACTTTAGAAGATGAACTTGTAAAATGGAAAAGAAGAATTTGTGTTCATAAAGTTATATGGGAAGAAAAAGGGCTAAATGTTAAAGTGTTCTATGATTTAAGGAATTTATGGATAAAAGCTTTTGTCAACGAAGTAAATAGTGATTTTGAATATATCGAAAAGAATGATGGAGAGTATTATATAAGCATAAAAAAGTAGAGCTTAATTTATAAGGAGAAATAATATGAATGCTATAGAAATAATGAATGAAGAACATAGATATATAACGCGTATGTTAAAAGTAGTTAGAAAAGTAAGTTTTAGGATCTTAAAAGGAGAAGATGTAAATTATGATGATTTTAATTCAATAATTGATTTTATATCAAATTATGCAGATAGACATCATCATAAAAAAGAAGAAGATATACTTTTTAATAAGATGATAGAACATATAGGTGAAATTGCAGAAAAGTTTGTAAAACAAGGAATGCTTGTGGAGCATGATTTTGGAAGGTTATATATGAGAGATTTGGAACAGGCTTTAGTTAGATTAAAGTCAGGAGATGAAGAGGCTAAACTAGATGTAATATCAAATGCTATATCATATACACACTTATTAGAAAGACACATCGACAAAGAAGATAGGGTTATATATAAATTTGCACAAAGAGAACTTAATGAAGAAGTCTTAAATTTAATAGACAAAGAATGTAGAGAATACGAAGCAAATAATTTACAAGAAAAAGACAGATGTATATCTGTTTTAGAAAAATTAGAACGTAAGTATATATAGATTAAAAAAACTTTCATAAAAATGATAATTTATGAAAGTTATAAAGATTAATTAAAAGGAGTAATTACAATGCAATATAGTGATAAAGTTATGGAACACTTTATGAATCCTAAAAATGTAGGAGAGATAGAGAATGCAAGTGGTATAGGTGAAGTTGGAAATGCAAAATGTGGAGATATTATGAGAATGTATCTTGATATAGAAGATGATATAATAAAGGATGTTAAATTCAAAACATTTGGATGTGGATCAGCAATAGCTAGCTCATCAATGGCGACAGAAATGATAAAAGGAAAAACTATACAGGAGGCATTAAAGTTAACTAATAAAGCAGTTGCACAAGCTCTTGACGGTCTTCCACCAGTAAAGATGCATTGTTCTGTATTGGCAGAGCAAGCAGTAAAATCTGCATTAATTGATTATTCTAAAAAAAATAATGTAAACATACCTGAATTAGAGGGCGTAGTTATAGATGATGATCATCATGATCATGAAATATTTGAAGATTAATTTAAATAAAAATAATAAGGAGATGAATTAAATGATAAACAAAGATTATACAATAGGAGAAATATTAAAAATAAAACAAGGTGCAGCAGAAGTTTTAATGGGATTTGGTATGGGATGCTTAGGATGTCCATCTGCAACAATGGAAACTTTAGAACAAGCATGCTTTGTACATGGTTTAAGTTTAGAAGAAGTTTTATCAAAATTAAATTCGTAACGAGCGTTACAGAACAACTAGATTATTTTATATATAATTTAGTTATATTGATTAAGCAATTATAAAAGATATTATTTTTTAACTTAAAAAGAGTAAATAAAATACACATTTAAAGGAGATATACAGATGGAAAATAAAATGTTTTGTTTCCAATGTCAAGAGACAGCAGGATGCACGGGATGTACAAAATTCGGAGTATGTGGTAAGTCACCAGATTTAGCTAGAATGCAAGATTTATTAATATATACAACAAAAGGATTATCAGAAGTTACAACAAGACTTAGAGCAGAAGGTAAAAAAGTGAGTGGAAAAGTTAATCATTTAATAACTATAAACTTATTTACTACAATAACAAATGCAAACTTTGATGATGCTGTATTTTATGAAAGAGTTAAAGAAACTTTAGCTACTAAAGAGTCTTTATTATCTAAATTAAGTAATAAAAAGAATTTATCAGAAGCAGCATTATGGAATGCAAGTTCAAATGTAGAAATGGATGCTAAAGTAAATATATTAAGTAAAATAAAAGATGCTGTACTTGGAAGCGGAAAAGAATCAGCTGATATAACTAAAGCATTAGATGAAAAGTCAACTAAGGTAGGGGTACTTGCAACTAAAGATGAAGATATAAGAAGTTTAAGAGAACTTATAATATATGGATTAAAAGGAATGTCTGCATATATAAAGCATGCTAATGCTTTAGGATATGACGATGAAGATGTAAATGCATTTATGCAATCTACATTAGCAAAAACTTTAGATGATAGTTTAACTATTGATGAATTAATAGCATTAACTTTAGAAACTGGTAAAGTTGGAGTTGATGGAATGGCGCTATTAGATAGTGCAAATACAGGAACTTACGGTCATCCAGAGATAACTAAAGTAAATATAGGTGTAAGAAATAATCCAGGGATACTTGTATCAGGACATGACTTAAAAGATTTAGAGCTATTATTAAAGCAAACAGAAGGAACAGGAGTTGACGTTTATACTCACTCAGAGATGTTACCAGCTCATTACTATCCAGCATTTAAAAAGTATTCTCACTTTGCAGGAAACTACGGAAATGCTTGGTGGAAGCAAAAAGAAGAGTTTGAAAGTTTCAATGGTCCAATATTAATGACTACAAACTGTATAGTACCTCCAAAAGATAGCTATAAAAATAGATTATACACTACTGGAGCAGCAGGATTTACTGGAGTTAGACATATAAAAGGAATAAGTGAAGATAATAAAGATTTCTCAGAAATAATAGAACAAGCTAAAAAATGTGATCCTCCAACAGAAATTGAAAGTGGAGAAATAATAGGTGGATTTGCACATAATCAAGTGTTTGCACTTGCAGATAAAGTTGTAGAAGCAGTAAAAACAGGAGCAATAAAGAAATTCTTCGTAATGGGAGGATGTGACGGAAGAGCAAAATCAAGAAACTATTATACTGATTTTGCAAAAGCCTTACCAAAAGATACTGTAATATTAACAGCAGGATGTGCAAAATATAAATATAATAAATTACCTTTAGGAGATATAAATGGAATACCTAGAGTATTAGATGCAGGTCAATGTAATGACTCTTATTCATTAGCTTTAATAGCATTAAAACTTAAAGAAGTATTTGAACTTCAAGATATAAATGAATTACCAATAGCATTTAACATAGCTTGGTATGAGCAAAAAGCTGTAATAGTATTATTATCACTATTATACTTAGGAGTTAAAAATATTCATTTAGGACCAACTCTACCAGCATTCTTATCTCCAAATGTTACTAAAGTTTTAATTGAAAACTTTGGAATTGGTGGAATAACTAACGTTGAAGATGATTTAAAAATGTTTTTAGAGCAATAAAATTATAAGATACTCTCCTATACATATTGTATGGGAGAGTATTTTTGTAATATATAAATTATTATATAATTTTAAAAACAGATATATATATGGATAAAATTAAACAAAATAGAGAATTTTTCAAGGTTGATTTTGAGATATTAAAATAAATAGACAAAAATGAATTGGATCTATATTTTTACAAAAGAATATGATAAAAACTATGAATTAGTAAAACTTCGATCTATAGATAAAAATATTTTAGTTAAGTAAAATATTTTTGATTTTTTAAAAGACATAATATGTATAAGAAAATTAGTCTATTTGAACTTTTATATTTGCTTTGAGCTACTCAAGGAATTTAAACTATAAAAGATACAAATAATACAAAATAAGTAAGCATGTCAAAAAGTCTACTTTTTGACATACTTACTTTTTTTGAGTTATTTTATTTCAAAAAATAAACAATTTTATATTTGCAACATTTCAAAACAATAGTATACTTATTGAAAGAGAAAATAACACTTGAAAGGATAAACCTGTATGAGAAAGTTTTTTTATGCAAGGATAAGTACAAAAGACCAAACTTTAGAAAGACAAATTGTAGAAGCAAAAAAATTAGGAATTGATGAAAGTTATATATTTTTAGAAGTTGCTAGTGGAAAAGATTTTAAAAGACCTGAGTATCAACTTTTAAAAAGGATGCTTAGAGAAGGGGATGTACTATACATAAAATCGTTAGACCGACTTGGAAGAAATAAACAAATGATATTAGATGAATGGAATGAATTAGTTAAAGTTAAAAAAGTAGATATAGTAATTTTAGATATGCCACTTTTAGATACTACTAAATACAAAGACATGAACGGATTAGAAA
>NZ_JBOGBV010000067.1:0-64862 GCF_051656405.1 Paraclostridium sp. | reverse complement strand
AATTCAATAGCTTTTCTATCCCAATATCTTCCTAAATCTAAAATTTCATCTATAGCTCCTGGATTTTTAGGATCTACAATATGAGGAGCTGTTGCATCTAGCATAACAACACCTAATTTTTTTATAACTATAACATCTAATGAATCTGGATCAGAAGAACATGGGTATAAGTCTACATCATATCCTTTAGAAATCATATCTTGTGCAACTTTTTTCATTAATGATGATTTCCCTACTCCAGGTCCTCCCTTCATGCAAAAGATTCTGTTTACATCTTTAGGAATTGCATAATCAAAAAATGATTTAAATCCTTTTGATGTATTTCCACCTGGAAACATTTTCCTTACTTTACCATCCATTGTAAACTTCCCTCCAAATAAAAATTTATTGCCTTTATTAAATTATTAAACTTCTATATTATTTGTGTTTGTCCCAAATTTTATTAACATTAAAAATACATTTCATTTAAATATCTACATGTAGCAACCATCATACTTACCCATAGCTTATTAAAATACTTAAAAAAGTTTTTTAAACCACAAAAAAAGCAACTAAACTCAATGAGTTTAGTTGCTTTTAAATTAATCAACTCTTATTTCATATCCTTTTTGTGTGTATTGTTTTATAACCTCTGCCCATAACTCTTCAACACCAGTTTTCTTAAGTGCAGATATAGGGAAGATTTTATCTTCTTTTGATAATTCTAATTTTTTTCTAATTATATTAAAATGTTTTTGATATTGCCCTCTAGATATCTTATCTGCTTTAGTTGCAACTATTACACAATCATATCCAAAGTGTTTTATCCAATCATACATCATCTTATCTTCATTTGAAGGTTCATGTCTTATATCTACAAGTAAGCAAATAGCACATAGCTCTTCTCTTTCTTGTAAATATCTTTCCATTATAACTCCCCATTTTTCTTTTTCAGATTTAGATAGCTTTGCATATCCGTATCCTGGTAAGTCTACAAAGTAAAATTCTTCATTTATTAAGTAGAAATTTATAGTTCTAGTCTTTCCTGGTGTTTGACTTGTTCTTGCAAAATTTCTTCTATTTAATAAAGTATTTACTGTTGATGATTTTCCAACATTAGATCTTCCAACTAATGCAATCTCTGGTATACCTTCTTCTGGATATTGGCTTTTGTTAACTGCGCTCATTGTAATTTCAGCACTTCTAATTTTCATTTTTTTCACCGTTCCTTAATAATGCATGTTCTAATACTTCGTCCATATGGCTTACTAAAACAAATTCCATTTCATTTTTTACCTTTTGAGGTATTTCATCTAAGTCTGCTTCACATTCTTGTGGTAATAAAACTTTAGTTATACCTGCTCTATGTGCTGCAAGAAGTTTTTCTTTAACTCCTCCTACTGCTAGGACTCTACCTCTTAAAGTTATCTCTCCTGTCATAGCAACATTGTTTCTAACTGGTATGTTAGTTAATGCTGATATAACACCTAGAGCCATAGTTATACCTGCAGACGGTCCATCCTTAGGTACTGCTCCTTCTGGTAAATGTATGTGTATATCATTTTCTTTATAGAAGTTTGGATTTATATCAAATCTGTCTGCTATAGATCTTATATACGATATACCAGTTTGAGCAGATTCTTTCATTACATCTCCTAGTTTTCCTGTTAAAACTATTTGACCTTTTCCTTTTAGCACATTTACTTCTGTTGTTAAAGTTTCTCCTCCAACAGATGTCCATGCTAGTCCTGTAACAACTCCGACCTCTGGCTCTTTACCTGCAACTTGATGTCTTACTTTTTGTTTTCCTAAGTAGTCTTCTAAATTATCTTTATTTACTACTATCTCTTCTATAGTTTCATCTTCTACATATTTTCTAGCAGCTTTTCTACATATTGTTCCAAGAGTTCTCTCTAATCCTCTAACTCCTGCTTCTCTTGTATAACTACTTATTATTTCAAGCATAGTTTCATCATCTATTTTTATAAACTCTTCTTTTAAAGCATGTTCTTTTATTTGTTTTGGTAATAAATATTTTTTAGCTATATTTAATTTTTCTTCTTCAATATAACCTGATATTTCTATTATTTCCATTCTATCAAGTAATGGTCTTGGTATAGTACTTAATGTATTTGCTGTTGTCACAAATAGTATCTTAGATAAATCAAAAGGAACTTCTAAGTAGTGATCCACAAAATCTTTGTTTTGTTCTGGGTCTAAAACCTCTAACATTGCTGCTGCTGGGTCTCCTTTAAAGTCTGATGACATTTTATCTATTTCATCTAATAAGACTACAGGATTTTTAGTTTTTGCTTCTTTTAACCCATTAACTATTCTACCTGGAAGAGCTCCTACATAAGTTCTTCTATGTCCTCTTATTTCAGCTTCATCCCTAACTCCACCTAAAGAAATTCTAACGAATTTTCTATCTAGTGAATTTGCTATAGATTTAGCTATAGATGTTTTACCAACACCTGGAGGTCCAACTAAACATAATATAGGTCCTTTTAGACTCTTAGATAATTGTCTAATTGCTAAATATTCTATTATTCTTTCTTTTACTTTATCTAAACCATAATGTTCTTCATTTAATATTTCTTCAGCTCTTTTTATATCTAACTTATCTTTAGTTTCTTTATTCCAAGGTAATGAGAATATAGTATCTAAGTAAGTTCTACTTACAGCTAAATCAGGAGCCATAGGAGAAATTTTAGAGAACTTATCTATTTCTTTTAATATTTTTTCTTTAGTTTCTTTAGAAGCTTTCATCTTATGAAGTTTTTTTCTATATTCATCTGTTTCAGAATCTATATCTTCATCTTCTCCTAATTCTTTTTGTATAGCTTTTAACTGTTCTCTAAGATAATATTCTTTTTGAACTTTATTCATACTTTTCTTTACTTTTAAAGCTATTTTTTTCTCTATTTTTAATAACTCAATTTCTTCTAATAATGTTCTTAGAATTAATTCTAGTCTAGCTTGAATATCAAATTCATCTAATATTGCTTGTTTTTGATCTGGCTTTAAGAACATATTTGCAGCTATTGTATCTACAAATCTATTTTCATTATCCATTTCAGCTAGATTTATAAGAATTTCTGGTGATACTCTATTACTTATATTTATATACTCCTCAAAAGCATCAAATACATTTCTAACAGTTGCTTGTACCTCTTTATCTTCATTTATGCTTTCAACATCATAAACAACTTCTTCTATAGCAACTTTTATATATGGTTCGTCTTGCACAAACTCTGTTATAGTTCCTCTAGATATACCTTCAACTAGTACTCTAACCCCTTCTCCTGGTAATTTTACCAGTTGTTTTACTTTACATATAGTACCCGTATGATAATAGTCATCTTCTGTAGGTGTATCTATTGATGAATCTTTTTGAGCTGTTAAGAATATCATTTCATCATCAGCCATAGCTTCATCTAATGCCTTTAAAGAAATTTCTCTCCCTACATCAAAACTTAGTATCATATATGGGAATATAGCCAATCCTCTTAGCGGGATTAACGGTAATTCACGTTCTATTATAGTATAATTTTTATCCATGCTAACATCACTCCTTCCAAATGCTAGATTGCGTCACTTTATTTATTATATATTTACATAATTGAATTTTCAACAACATTAGCTATTTCTTAATCATTTCCATCCATTTATTACTATTATGTTATAATAATATTACTTATATACCAAATTTTAATGTGGAGGATTTTATGTTTAAACTTTTCTTAACATTTTTAAAAATAGGTGCATTTACCTTTGGTGGTGGTTATGCTATGGTTCCTTTGATAGAAGATGAGCTTGTCACAAAGCAAAATCTATTAACTCAACAAGAGTTTATTGACTATCTATCTATCGCCCAAAGCTATCCAGGTGTACTAGGTGCAAACATCTCTATTTTATTAGGTTATAGGCTTTATAAAATTCCAGGTGTTTTAGTTTGTACATTAGGTTCAATACTTCCATCATTTTGTATAGTATTAGTATTATCATATTTTTATTTCAACAACCAAAGCTCAGGTATTTTAAATGGGTTCTTTTCTGGAGTAAATCCAGTCGTTATAGCTTTAATACTTTACTCATTTGTAAATATGTTTAATAAATTACCCAAATCTAAGAAAAATATATCATTTTTAATTATATCATTCTTTTGTGTAGGTGTATTTAATATCAGTCCAATATATTTAATAATATTAGGAGGTGTTTACGCTCTATGTCAAAAGTCTTAATGTTATTCCTAATATTCTTTAAAATAGGTAGTTTTAGTTTTGGTGGAGGCTATGCTATGCTTCCATTTATTCAACAAGAATTTATAGATAAATACCACTTTATTACAAACAAAGAATTTTTAGATTTATTGGCATTATCCCAATCTACTCCAGGTCCTATCGCTATAAATAGTGCTACCTTTATAGGATTTAAAGCAGGAGGTTTTTGGGGATCTTTAGCTTCAAGTATTGGTGTTGTATTATTTTCAGTAATAGGCCTTACAATAATTGCAAGCCTATTTGATAAATTTAAAGATAATGAAAAAGTTGAAAAAATTCTTTCTGTTTTACGTCCAATAACCTTAGGTTTTATATTATCGGCAGTATTTTCGTCTGCTACAGGAATAACCTGGGGACTTTATGATATTATAGCTTTTATATCAGCATTTTACTTATTATACACAAAAAAAGTTGGCTCAATAGCCATCGTGTTTATATATGGATGCATAGGTGTTTTGCTATCTTTTTTTTAAAATAAAAAGGAGCTTAATTAGCTCCTTTTTTTATGCACTTTCTTCTTCATCTTTTAAAACAATAACTGGATCAGAATCTTGTTTAACAGACTCTTCTGTCAGTATTATTTTCTTTATATCATCTCTAGATGGTATTTCATACATTATATCCATCATTATATTTTCAACAATACTTCTTAGACCTCTTGCACCTGTATTTCTTTCAATAGCTTTTTTAGCTATTGCTCTAAGTGCAGCCTCTTCAAATTCAAGTTCAACTCCATCTAATTCAAATAATTTTTGGAATTGTTTTACTAAAGAGTTCTTAGGCTCTTTTAATATACTTACTAGTGCATCTTCATCTAATAATTCTAAAGTTGCAACTACAGGAATTCTACCTATAAATTCCGGTATTATACCAAATTTAAGTAAGTCTTCTGTTTGAACTTGTGCATAAATTTTCCCAAGGTCTATATCTTTTTTACTTTCTATCTTAGCGCCAAATCCTAGTGTTTTTTCGCCGCCTCTTTTTTGAATTATTCTTTCTATTCCATCAAAGGCTCCTCCTAATATAAATAGTATATTAGTAGTATCTAGCTTTAAGAACTCTTGGTGTGGATGCTTTCTTCCACCTTGTGGTGGAACATTAGCTACAGTTCCTTCTAGGATTTTTAGTAGAGCCTGTTGAACACCCTCTCCACTAACATCTCTAGTTATAGATGGATTTTCTGATTTTCTAGCTATCTTATCTATCTCATCTATATATATTATACCTCTTTCAGCTTTCTCTATATCAAAGTCTGCTGCTTGTATAAGCTTTAATAATATATTTTCAACATCTTCTCCAACATATCCAGCTTCAGTCAGTGATGTTGCATCTGCCATTGCAAATGGAACATTTAAAGTTTTAGCTAGTGTTTGAGCAAGAAGCGTTTTTCCTGATCCAGTAGGTCCTAATAAAAGTATGTTACTTTTTTGTATCTCAACATCTTTGTTAGTTCCTTTGTTTTTTCCATAGATTCTTTTATAATGATTGTAAACAGCTACTGATAAAGCTTTTTTAGCTTTTTCTTGTCCTATTACATAATCATTAAGAGTATTCATCATTTCTTTTGGTTTCGGTAAATTTACAGTTTCCTCTTCTGTTGTTTCTTCAACTTCTTCTTGAATTATTTCATCACATAATTCAACACATTCATCGCATATATACACATTTGGACCTGCAATAAGTCTTCTAACTTGTTCTTGGTTTTTACCGCAGAATGAACATTTTAATTGTCTCTTATCTTCATATTTTGACATATTAACACCTCTCTTATCTACGGTCTTTTAGTAATTACTTCATCTATTAAGCCGTATTGTTTAGCTTCTTCAGCACTCATGAAGTTATCACGTTCAGTATCCATTTTTAATTTTTCTATAGGCTGACCTGTTCTTTCAGCTAATATAGAATTTAATGTTTGTTTCATTTTTACTATTCTATTTGCGTGTATCTCTATATCTGTAGCTTGCCCTCTTGTTCCTCCTAGCGGTTGATGTATCATTATTTCACTATTTGGAAGTGCATATCTTTTTCCTTTTTCTCCTGCTGCTAATAAGAATGCTCCCATAGATGCAGCCATTCCTATACATATAGTTGATACATCTGGTTTTATATATTGCATAGTATCATATATTGCCATACCAGCAGTTATACTTCCTCCTGGAGAGTTTATGTATAAATGTATATCTTTATCTGGGTCTTCTGCCTCTAGGAATAATAACTGAGCTACTACAAGTCCTGCTGTAACATCATTTACTTCATCACCCAAAAATATTATTCTATCTTTTAGAAGTTTTGAATATATATCGTAAGATCTTTCTCCTCTTCCTGTTTGTTCTACTACTACAGGTACTAATGCCATGGATTATACCCCCTATCATAATTATCTATATATACAATATACAGTAGCTGTAACAGCTACTGTATGAAATATACCTATAATGATTAAACTAATTTAGCACTATCAACTAATGAATCTATTGTTTTTCTTATTTTTAATTGACCTTTTATATCTTCTAAGTCAGTTGGTCTCATTACTGATTTTATTTTTTCAACTTCCATGTTGTACATTTTAGCCATTTTTTCAACTTCAGTTTCAACGTCAGCTTCAGAAACTTCTACATTTTCAGCTTTAGCTATAGCTTCTAATATTAAAGATGATTTAACTAACTTTGTAGCTTCTTCTCTCTTTTCATTTCTTAAATCTTCTATTGATCTTCCTGTCATTTGTAATAATTGCTCTAATTGTAATCCTTGGTATTGTAATTGGTAGTTAAGTTCCATTAACATGTTATCTATTTGAGTTTCAACCATTGCATTTGGAACTTCTACTTCTGTACCTTCAGATATCTTTTCAACTAAAGAATTTCTCATTTCAGCATCTGCTCTATTTTTAGCTTCTTCTTCTACTTTAGCTTTTAAATCACTCTTTAATTCTTCTAAAGTATTGAATTCTGTTGTATCAGCTGCAAATTCATCATTTAATTCTGGTAATTCTTTGCTTTGTACATTCTTTACAACAACTTTGAAAGTAGCTGGCTTTCCTGCTAAGTTTTCAGCATGGTAATCAGCTGGGAACTCAACATTCACTTCAACTTCTTCACCTTTGCTTTTACCTATTAATTGCTCTTCAAACCCTGGTATGAATGTGTTTGATCCTATAGCTAAGCTATAGTCTTCACCTTTTCCACCTTCAAAAGCAACGCCATCTACAAATCCTTCGAAGTCTATAACAGTATTGTCTCCATTTTCTATAGCTCTACCTTCAACATCTACTAATCTTGAAGCTTTGTTTCTCATTTCATCTAATCTTAAAGTTACTTCATCTTCATTTACAGTATAGTCAGGTTTTGCTATTTCTATACCTTTGTATGATCCAAGTTCGAACTCTGGCTTAACTTCTACATTAACAACCATTACTAATCCGTTATCTTTGCTTATTTCTTCTATGTCTAAGTCAGGTCTATCTATTGGATCTATGTTTAACTCATCTAAAGCTGATGGATATATTTCTGGGAATAACATATCTATAGCATCGTTGTAGAATACTCCTTTTCCATATTGAGATTCTATTATTTGCTTAGGTGCTTTACCTTTTCTAAATCCTGGTATATTAAATTTACCTTTGTTTTTGTTGTAAGCTTTTGTTACTGCACCTTCAAATTTATCATTATCAACTGTTAGTTTAAAAGTAACTTTGTTACCTTCTTTCTTAAGTAATTCTGCTTTCATTATTATTAATCCTCCTATTGATTATGTATTCTTTTATATATAGTATAATAGATTTCGTTACTATAATTTTACTATTTTATTATAACACATTCTTTTTTTTATTTACAAGTACCGCATTGATATGAACTGACTTTGAAAAACGCCTTATTTCATCGCATTTCGACCAAAATATCCACCTCTGACGTTCTTGATTTCAGATACTGCTACAAATGCCCTAGAATCATAACTATTTATAGTATTTTGGAAATTATGAAGGTGCTTTCTATCTAAAACAACTTGTAGTATATACTTTACGCCTTCTCTCCCTCTACCTTCTATGACAGTAACTCCAAAACCATGTTGTCTTAGGTATTCTGCAAATTGATCTACATCTTCACCAGTGAAAACTTGAGCTGTTATTAATCCTATTGCAAGTTTTTCCTCAAGCGTGATACCGACTACGTTACCTGTTGCAAATCCAAGCGCATATGACATTACTTTTACTATGTCACCCATGTCACCTAACACTTTATCCATAGCAAATAGGTATATCAAAATTTCAAGAAACCCAATACAAAACGCAAGTTTCTTTTTACCTTTTACTACAAATATAGTCCTAATTGTTGCTAATGTTACATCTGAACATTTAGCCAAAAATATGAGTAAATACCCCAAAACAAATTCCATTTACTAATCCCCCTAAATTATTTTATAACCTTATCTCATCAATACTCACATTATCACTAGATATTTTTAATATAACAAAACTTCTATAATTTACTCCTCTTGGTAATGATATGCTACCTGGATTTATATATAGTATGTTATTTTTTTCTTTTATTACTGGTGTATGCGTATGCCCAAATATAACAATATCTGCGCATATATTTTTAGCTTTTTCATGTAATTGTTCAAGCCCATATTTAACGCCATACTTATCCCCATGACAAACAAATATATTTTTATTTTCTATCTCAAACTCTAATTCACCTTCTGTATTTTCAAAATCACAGTTCCCTCTAACTGCCATCATCGAAACTCCAGTCATCTTATGAATATATTTTGAATCTACAAAATTATCTCCTGCATGTATAATTAAGTCACATTCTTTTAAATATGGAAGAGTTTTATCTATAAACCTATTCATTCTATGAGTGTCACTTATTACCCCAATTTTCATTACTTCACTATCCTTTTATTAAATTCATCTTTCATAAGTTTTAAAGAATTTGCTCTATGACTTATTGAATTTTTTATTGAACTAGGTAATTCTCCAAATGTCTTATTGTATTGATTTACTATAAATAATGGATCATATCCAAATCCATTTTCACCTTTTTCTTCAAATGCTATAGTTCCTTCACAAGTTCCTCTTACAACAAACTCTTTTCCACTTGGGAATACTACAGCTATAGCTGATACAAATCTTCCTGTTCTTTGACTCATAGGTACATTTTTCATAGCCTTTACAAGCTTTTCTCTATTTTGCTCATCAGTTGCATTTTCTCCTGCATATCTAGCTGAGTACACACCTGGCTTTTTACCTAAAGCATCCACTTCAAGACCAGAGTCATCTGCAACTGCTACCATATTTGTAGCTTTAGCTATAGTTCTAGCTTTTATAAGAGCATTGTGCTCAAATGTATGACCATCTTCTACTATTTCTATTCCTGCTAAATCTACATCTTTAAGAGAATATATTTTACAATCGAAATCATTTAATATAGCTGAAATTTCTTCTAATTTATGAGCATTATTTGTAGCTATAACAACTTCATCTGGAATTTCTTCTCCAAGAACTTCACTTGCTATTTTACCTAATGCTTTTCTTTGAACTTTAATAAGCTCTTTATTTCCTTTTTCTCCTAATTCAAGCAATGCATTTAAATCTTTTCTAGTAAATGGAGATTCTTCTCCTGTTCCTTGAACCTCTACAAATTCACCTTTGTCTGTCATTATAACATTCATATCAACATGTGCATTTGAATCTTCTTCATAGCATAGATCTAAAACATGTTCTCCATTAACTAGTCCTACACTTATAGCTGATACAAAGTTTCTTATAGGTAAAGTTTTTATTTGTTTATTTTCATATAAAGAATATAAAGCTTCTGCTACTGCTACAAAAGCTCCTGTTATAGATGCTGTTCTAGTTCCTCCATCAGCTTGAATTACATCACAATCTACCCATATAGTCCTCTCTCCTATTTTAGATAAATCAATAACTGATCTTATAGCTCTTCCTATTAATCTTTGTATTTCTTGAGTTCTTCCATCAACTTTACCTCTTGATGACTCTCTTATTTTTCTTTGGTGTGTAGATCTTGGTAACATAGAATACTCTGCATTTATCCATCCAGTTCCTGAATTTCTTAAGAAAGGAGGTACTTTATCTTCTATAGAAGCTGTACAGATAACTTTAGTTTCTCCCATTTCAATTAATACAGATCCCTCTGCATATCTAGTAAAGTTTCTAGTTATTTTAACTGGTCTTATTTCATCATTTTTTCTACCATCAATTCTCGTCATTTATATTACCTCTTTCAAACATTTTTTATAGCAAATTCAGACTAATTAACTTACCCGAACTGTAACTCAAATATTGTATATACTATAATATATTAGCATTATTTAATCCTAAATAGTAGTTATTTATTAATATAATTTCCCCAATATTTTTACTTAATAACTTCTTGAACTTCTTCTTTTGAGCTTAAATTTAATATATCTAAAAACTTAGCTTCATCAATAACTTTTACTCCTAATTCATTAGCCTTTGTAAGCTTTGATCCTGCCTCTTCTCCAGCTAAAACAAATGTTGTAGATTTACTTACACTAGAAGTTGCTTTTCCGCCTCTTGCCTCAATCATTTCTTTTGCATAATTTCTTTTCAAAGTAGGTAAAGTACCTGTTAATACAATCTTCATTCCTTCAAAAATATTAACTATAGACTCGTCTTTATTTTTTATAGATTCTGTATTAACTCCAGCCTCTTTTAATTTATTTATAACCGTCATATTTTTTTCTTCTTTAAAGAACTCAACAACACTGTTTGCCATTATATCTCCAAATTCTTCAAGATTAGTTAACTGAACTGCATCTGCATTTATTATTTCATCTAAACTATAAAAGTTTTTAGCTAAAACTTTTGCACCTTTAACTCCTATATATTTAATTCCTAATCCATTTATTAATCTATATAATTCATTTTGTTTAGATTTTTCTATTGCTTTAATTAAATTTTCAGCTGATTTCTCACCCATTCTTTCTAAGTTTATTACATCTTCTTTTTTTATGTAATAAAGATCAGCTATATCTTTAATTATATTGTTATCAAGTAATAATCCAACTATAGATTCTCCTAGTCCTTCTATATTCATTGCATCTCTTGAAGTAAAGTGTATTATTCCTCTTCTAATTTGAGCTGGACAACTAATATTAATGCACTTTACTGCAGCTTCTCCCTCTAATCTAACAGTAGGTTCTGAGCATACAGGACATTTATCAGGGAATTTAAATTCTATTTCATTTCCATCTCTATCATCTTTAACAACTTGAACTACTTGTGGTATTATATCTCCGGCTTTTTGAACTAAAACTGTATCTCCAATTTTTATGTCTTTTTCATTTATATAATCTTCATTATGTAAAGTTGCACGAGAAACTGTTGTTCCAGCTAATCTAACTGGTTCAAGTATAGCTGTAGGCGTTATAGTTCCTGTTCTACCAACTTCAACTATAATATCTATAAGCTTCGTTTTCTTTTGCTCTGCAGGGAATTTATATGCAATTGCCCATCTTGGACTTTTAGCTGTATAACCCATAATATCTCTTTGTTGTAAATCATTAACTTTAATAACCATTCCATCTATTTCAAACGGTAGTCTTGATCTATTTTCTGTCCAATATTCAATATGCTTTATAACTCCCTCTATATTTGAACAAACTTTGTAATCTGTACTAACCTTGAATCCTAAGTTTTTAAGATATTCTAATGATTCACTATGACTTTTAAAATTTGTATTTTCAATATACTCTAGGTTAAATATAAATATATCTAAAGGTCTTTTAGCTGTTAACTTAGAATCTAACTGTCTTAAAGTTCCTGCTGCTAAGTTTCTAGGGTTAGCAAATAATTGAAGGCCTTGTTCTTCTTGTAATTCATTTATTTTTTCGAAATTTTCCTTAGATATATATACTTCTCCTCTTACTACAACTTCTTCTGTATCATTAATTTTTAAAGGTATAGTCTTTACTGTTCTTAAGTTTTCTGTTATATCTTCTCCAACTACTCCATTACCTCTTGTTGCTCCCTTTTCAAAAACTCCATTTTTATATGTTAATCCAACTGATAATCCATCTATTTTAAATTCAACTACGTATTCAACACTATCATCAGCTAATTCTCTTACTCTTTTATCAAAATCTTTTAAATCCTTATCTGAGTAAGCATTTGATAAACTAAGCATAGGTATTTTATGTGTTATTTGCGTAAATTTATCTAAAGGCTTACCTCCTACCCTACTACTTGGTGAATCAGCTCTTTTTATTTGAGGATTTTCTTCTTCTATTTTTATAAGTTCTTTCATTAAATTATCATATTCATAATCTGATATCTCAGGAGCATCATCATTATAATATTTATTGCTATGATAGTTTATTTGATCTATCAATTCATCCATTCTAGTTTTTATGTCCATATAAATCACCTCTTTTAAAATCTATGTAAATCGTACTAATTTCAATGCAATACTATCTTAGTATACCATAATTTCCTTCTTAAAATTACAACTAAACTATTAATATCCTTTTTGAATATTTACAACGTTTTTAAGCTCTTTTTTGTTTATGTAATTCTTTAAATTTTCATATATAGTATTAAATGTTCTACTTCTATTTTTATCAGATATCCATGAATTATGAGGGGTTATAGTTACATTTTCAAATTCCCAAAGTTTATTTTCTTTATTTAATGGTTCACTTTCAAATACATCTAAACAAACACCTTTAAACTTGTTTATATTATTGATTAAATCATTTTCATTTATTATGTTTCCTCTACCAACATTTATAATCACTGATCCATTTTTCATAGTTTTTAATTTTTCATCATTAATCATTCCTCTAGTTTCTTTTGTTGATGGCAAAGTAATAACTACTGCATCACATTTTTTTAACCCTTCGATTATGTTTCCTATAGATATACATTCATCAAATCCTACAACGTCTCTACCATCTGTATTAACTCCATAAACATATACTCCAAATGCTTTTAACCTATCAGCAGCATTTTTTGCAATTGTACCAGTTCCTATAAACATTACTTTTTTATCAGTTAGTTCTTCTAAGTTTATATCTAATTTCCACTTCTTTTGTGCTTGGTTTTCATACATTTGTTTTGTGTTTTTATATACATTTAAAATATACATAACTATATATTCCGCCATAGGAATACTATAATTTCCTTTGTTATTACATACCGTAATATTATTTTTTATAATTTCATCTTTTGGTATTTGATCTATTCCAACACTACTTAATTGAATTAGTTTCAAATTTTCTAGTTTCGATATATCAAGTGTGTTAAACGGATTATAACCTACTAGTACTTCAATATCTTTATTTTCATTATTTACTTCAGCCTTAGATTCCTTCATATATATTACTTCATATCCTAAATCTATCAATTTATTTATTTCATTATCCTCATATTTATTTGTAACTAATAATTTCATAAAGTATCTCCTCCCATATCTAATAGTTAATTATATTTTATCTTAAAAATAAAAGTCCTTTAATTATTAAATAATTAAAGGACTTAATCTATTTTATATAAATACACTATATATTAGAATGCCATCACTGAGGTGTTTTGTGTATTTATTTAATAATATATTGTCCAGTTTTTAATTTTTAATTCTTAGGAATTACAAGCTTTTGATGTATATAATTTCCAAATTATAAATTTGAACAATTGACCTGTTTTTTATTTATATATCATAGTTTATATTTTCAAATATAAGTTAATACTTTCAATATGATAATATTTTTTAAGGGGTGATTTTATGCTTAAACTTCATCATGACGATAGTTTAAGATATTATATTGAAAATTATAAAATAAATAATATGTTTGATGTAAATTTGAACTCTCATATGGAACTTCATTGTTTTAATAAAAATGAACTTATAGTTCTTAAAAATACAACTCCCGATTACTTATATTTTCTCGTGGAGGGAACTACTATTAAATTAGAAAATTCTTTTGATAATAATAATATACTTAAATCTTCTATAAATAATTTAAATATTATTGGCTCTTTGGAAATATTTACAGAAAATAAATTTGAATATAGTTTAAGAGCTTTAGATGAATGTATTTTTATAGGAATACCTGTGTCAATTATAAAGGATGTAGCATTTAAAGACCCTACTTTCCTATCATATTTTTGTAAGAGTTTTGCAAGCTCCATTTACAATAATGATTTAGAAATAAGTTTTTTTAAAAAAGAAAAAGATGCTATATAGCATCTTATAAAAGGGAATAGATAGTGTTAAAGTCTATCTATTTTATATAGAGTTTTTTTTGTACTAATAAAACAAAAAAGACCATGAAAGTTTTAAAACCTTCATGGCCTCTTTGAATCATATGTACTTATACCATAATGATAGCAGAATCATTTAGGCTTCGCAACTACTATAATTATTTTTTACGCTTTAAAAATTATGCTTATTAAAAATCGGTTTATATTCTATAGAAATTAGTATATAAACATATTATATTTTGAGCGTAAAAAAGTTTTTAAGCAACGGGTGAAGTCGTTTGAGTAACGGGACGCGAGCTTGCCGAGTGTCCGTTGACGACATGAAATTTGAGCGACATGAAGTGGTTCGCAGACGTAGTCGCTCAAGCAAAGCGAATTTTTATAGCTTTAAATATCCACTTTTTATTTTTCTATGTATAGTAGAAGAATCTATCCCTATTTGTTTTGATGCTTGTGTAATAGAACCATACTTATCTATTGCTCTAGGTATAATTATTTGATCTACTATTTTATATGCTTCATTTAAATTTACAATACCATTTACAACTATTGGAGATTTTAAGTCATTTTCCTTAGATAAATCATCTAAATTTATTAGCATATTAAACTCATCTTCTCCTATCGTATTTTTAACTGATAAAACAACAAATCTTTCGATAATATTTTTCAGTTCTCTTATGTTTCCAGGCCATGAATGATTATTTAACAATTCCATAACCTTAGGAGAAATGCTTATTTCTCTATTATATTTAGTGTTGTATAAATCTAAGAAATATTCAACCAAAGGCATTATGTCTTCTTTTCTTTCCCTTAATGGAGGTATTTTTATAGGTATAACACTAAGTCTATAATATAAATCCTGTCTAAACTTCAAATTATCATGTAAATCCTCATTTGAAATATTAGTAGCACTTACATACCTTACATCAATTTTTATCGGTTTAGTTCCTCCAACTCTAGTAATCGTATTTTCTTGTATAACTCTAAGTAATTTTTTTTGCATTTGAAGTGGCAATTCGCCTATTTCATCTAAAAATATAGTACCTCCATTTGCTTGCTCAAAAAGACCTTTTTTCCCAGACTTTTTAGCTCCAGTAAAAGAACCTTCTTCATATCCGAAAAACTCTGATTCTAGGAGCTCATTAGGAATTGCACCACAGTTAATTGCTATAAATGGTTTATCCCTTCTATGACTATACTTACATATTTTTCTAGCTATAATTTCTTTTCCTACACCAGACTCTCCAGTTATAAAAATGGAAGAATCAGATGCTGCTGCCCTCTTTACTACATTTTTTATATTATCCATAACTTCACTTTTGCTTATATATTCCGAGTTAGTGGCTGTTGTACAATCTTTCGCGTGAGGAGAATCTAAGTTTATAACTCTAGAAATATCTCTACCAGTTAATACTCCCCCTTTTACTTCTCCCTTGTTATCCCATATAGGAACTGCTGTGTATGCTATAACTTTACCTCCAGGATAAACTATATTTTTATAAGTTTTTTTCTTAACTCCTAGCATATTTAGTATTATCGGTTCTTCTACTAATCCCATATAAACTAGTTTGTCAATTTTTCTCCCAAGAACTTCTTTTCTTTTAAATGGTAATATTTCATCACATAAGCTGTTCATCTTTTCAATAACACCATCTTTATTAAATATAACTACAACTTCATCTATATGTTCAATTATGTCCTCTACAACCTTATCTGTTATCATAGATTTTTCAAATAAATAAATATACTGTAATTCATTTTTATAATCTCTAATGGAATAAACGTCTACAAACATATTTAAATCTCTAAGCTGTATTTTTTTTCTATTGTTTGAAAAATAGTCATTTTCATTAAATGTACTATCCAAAACAGATATATTTGATGGCTTGTCCACATCGACAAAATTAAAAATCTTTTTCATTTGTGCATTAAAATCTAGTATTTCCCCAGTTTCACTGCATAAAATTGCTGGATTTTCTAAGTGATTAATAAAGCCCCTAAAATCATTATACACTCTATTCAGCCCTTCCTTATTTAGTAAATTACACCCCTATTAAATATAAAAAACCATTTTCCTACCTAAGAACATTATATCATCTACAATGTATTAATTATAAATTTATTGTTATTTTTTTATTAAATTTGTCATTTTGTCTAATTTTCTATATTTTTTTATATTTTTATGTAATTGGTACTAATTAAATTTAGCCCTAATTATATACTTAGACGCTAAATTAAATAATCCTTGTATATAATATTGAATCACATTATACACAAGGATTATTTTGGTTAGGTTTACTATAATATATAAGTTTTTACGACTAGATTAATTTTATAAATCTATGCATTAACTAGTTCGATTAAATCATCTACACTGTCAAGTTTTTCTGTAAGTAATGGAACTATATCTTTAACATCTCCTACTATACCATAATCTGCTATATCAAGTATTGGAGCTGTTTCATTTTTATTTATAGCTATAATAAAATCAGAGTTTTGCATACCTGCTAAATGTTGTATAGCTCCAGATATACCACAAGCTATATAAAGGTTAGGTTTAACAGTAGTTCCTGTTTGACCAACTTGATGAGAGTGGTCTATCCATCCAGCATCAACAGCTGCACGTGATGCTCCTACTACTCCACCTAATTTATCAGCTAATTGTTTTAACATTTCAAATCCTTCAGGACTTCCCATTCCAAGTCCTCCAGATACTATTATATTTGCATCTGTTAAAGATACTAAATCTTTTTTAGTCTTAACAGTTTTTATAACTTCTACTCTTATATCATCTTTGCTTAAGTTAAATGACATAGGAACTATTTTTCCATTTCTAGAATCATTTTTCTCTGCTTTTTCCATAACTCCAGGTCTAACTGTAGACATTTGAGGTCTAGTGTTAGGGCATATAATTGTAGCCATTATATTACCACCAAACGCTGGACGAGTTTGTTTTAACTTTTTATCATCTGGATCTATTTCAAGTTTTGTACAATCTGCAGTAAGACCAGTACTTACTCTTGAAGCTATTCTTGGAGCTAAGTCTCTTCCTATATGTGTAGCTCCATAAAGTACTATTTCTGGTTTAAACTCATTTATTGCATCAGTTATAACTTTTGTATAAGCATCAGTTGTGAATTTTTCTAATAATTCATCATCTGCAGTATAAACTGTATCTGCTCCATAAGCAACTAATTCTTTAGCCATAGAATCTACATTTTCACCTAATAATATTGCACAAAGGTTAACACCTATTTCATCAGCTAATTTTCTACCTTCTCCAAGTAATTCTATTACAACTGGTGTTATTGCCCCATCTCTTTGCTCTGCAAACACCCAAACATTTTTATATGAGCTAAAATCTTTTATATTTTCATTTATATTTGTATTCATCTTAACCTCCAACTTATATAATGTGCTTTTGTTTTAGTCCTACTAGTACCGTATTCACAATATCTTCTGGATTACCTTTAAGTATTTCCCCTTTACCTCTTGGATCTGGTGTAAATGATTTAAATACTTTTGTTGGTGATGCTTTAAGTCCTACTTCTTCTCTATTTACATCTAAATCGTCTATAGTCCAAACTTTTACTTCTGTTTTAAATGCTTTTACTATTTTATCAACAGACATATGTCTTGGTTCATTAAGTTCTTTAACAGCTGTTAAAAGAACAGGTTTTTTTACTTTAATTACTTCGTATCCATCCTCTAATTGTCTTTGTACAGTTACTGTATCTCCATCTATAGAGAAATCTTGCACATATGTAACTTGAGGTATATCAAGTTTTTCAGCAATTTGTGGTCCAACTTGAGCTGTATCTCCATCTATAGCCTGTCTTCCAGCAAATACTATATCATAATCTCCTACCTTTTTGATTCCTGCTGCTATTGTATTTGAAGTTGCCCAAGTATCAGCTCCTCCAAATGCTCTATCACTAAGAAGGATTGCTTCGTCAGCACCCATAGCTAAACACTCTCTAAGCATAAAGTCTGCTTGAGGAGGTCCCATAGTTATTACTGTTACTTTTGATCCTTCATGTTCATCTTTTAATCTTAATGCCTGCTCTAATGCATTTGCATCATCAGGGTTTAATATACTTGGAACACCATCTCTTATAAGAGTTCCTGTTTCTTTATTTATTCTAACTTCATTAGTATCTGGAACTTGTTTAACGCAAACTAATATTTTCAAAGTCTTTACCTCCATTTAACTAGTATAAAATATTTTTAAAGGTTTAATTTATTTTAAAATGCTTGAAGATATTACCATTTTTTGAACTTCTGATGTACCTTCATATATAGACATTATTCTAGCATCTCTATATATTCTTTCGATTGGATAATCTTTTATAAATCCATATCCACCATGTAATTGTAATGCTTTATAAGCAACTTCATTTGCTATTTCAGCTGCATAGTATTTAGCCATAGCAGATTCTTTAGTCATATTTACTCCTGCATCTTTCTTTTCAGCTGCATCATAAACTAACCATCTAGCTGCATTTACTTTTGTTTCCATATCAGCTAAAGTAAATTGAGTATTTTGGAATTTAGAAAGTGTTCTACCAAATTGTACTCTTTCTTTTGTATATTTTATAGCTTCATCAAGTGCACCTTGTGCAATCCCTAATGCTTGAGCTGCAACACCTATTCTACCAGCATCAAGAGTATTCATAGCTATTTTAAATCCTATACCTTCTTTTCCTAATAAGTTTTCTTTTGGTACTTTTACATTTTCAAATATTAGGTCTGAAGTTTGAGTTCCTCTTATACCCATTTTATCTTCATGAGCTCCGTGAGAGAATCCTTCCCATTTACTTTCTACTATAAATGCAGATGTTCCTTTTAGACCTTTTGATCTATCTGTAACTGCAATTACTATAGCAACGTCACATATAGGAGCATTAGTTATAAATGTTTTTCTTCCATTTAATATATAATAATCTCCATCAAGTTCTGCTGTTGTTTGTTGTGCTGAAGCATCAGATCCTGCTCCTGGTTCTGTAAGACCAAACGCTCCTATCATTTCACCTGATGCGATACCTCTTAAATATTTTTGTTTTTGTTCTTCAGTTCCATAGTTAAGTATCGGTAATGATACTAGAGATGATGCCGCAGTTGCATAAGTTCCAGTTGATGCACATCTTCTACTAAGTTCTTCCATTATTATTGCATATGATACGTAATCTGAACCTGCTCCCCCATATTCTTCAGGTACAGTAACGCTTGTATATTTTGTTTTAGCCATTTTGTCTAATAATTCTCTTGGCATTTCCCCAGTTTTATCAATTTCTTCTGGTAAAGTTGCCAATTCTCTACTTACGAAGTCTCTTACTGCTTTTCTTAAAAGTTCTTTCTCTTTATTAAATAACATATTCTCCTCCATTTTATATTCTAAAATTTTTGATATGAGATATTATTAAAAACGAAATCCTTATAAATAATTCCTATAATCAATGCATCTATTTAGTTTATTAAATATAAAGATTTCGCTTGTTACAAATATAAATTTTAGGCGAAGCTAAGCATCTCAGAGAAGGCTTGCACACGAGTTCTTACTTGCTCATTGTTTGATGTCTGTTGATCTACTTCTATATATAAAGTAGGAATATCACTTGATTCTATATCCTTTTTAACTACTGGATAATCATATTCCTCTGGATCACAGAATTTCATCATGCAGAATACTACCCCATCTGCTCCTTTAGCTTTTACTTCATCAGCTATCATAGAACCACGTTTTTTATCTGGATCATAAGCTAATGAACAGCCTTCTACATTTGACCATTGTCTTGCTAATCTTTCTAAAGCATCTTTTCCATCTGGAACTAAAGTTCTAAATTGTCTAGATTCTTGAGCTAAATCATCTGCAACAACTGTTATATTATTTTCTTCTAATATCTCTAAGATATCTTTTGAGTCCAGTGATATACCAGTAAGTACAACTTTGCTTCCTGTACATTCTTCAACTTGCATTTTATTTAGTTTAGATATAAGGTTTTTAACTAAATCAGTATGTTCCTCTTTTCTCATAAAGAACCCACTTTTTATAACTAAGTTTCTCACTGAAGGTTTTATTGTTTTTGAATACTTAGGAGCTAATGCTACAAACTCTTGCATTACTCTTCTATGTTCATTATAAACTTCTATACTTTCATGTAATTTTTCTTCTGTTATTTCATGACCACATATTTTTTCTAATTCTTTTTTTACATGTTTAAATTCATTAACTAAGTATGTTACCCCTGAATCTAGTTTTCTATTTTGTGGATAAACTAAAGATATATAAGGTACTTGTGGAACTGCTACCTTCCAGTTTTGACCTAAACAAATTAATGTATCACACATTCCAGGTATTATAACAGCTGAAAGTTCATCGTAAGATCCTTTAAGCCCATATTCTAGAGATGATTGCATTATTGAACATGCAAATGCTGGAAAATACTGTTTTGCTAAATCTAATTCAGTATGTCCACCCCATATACCTACAGGAAACATTCCTGCTGCATGGATTATTTCTTCTGGACAGTACACTGGGAAACATCCTATAGCTTTATTTCCAGTATCTTTTTTAAATTTTTTGATAACCTCATTTGGATTATCAATTACCTCTTGCATTCTAGCTAACATAGCTTCCATTATATTTCACCTCTGTTAAGATTTTTTCTCTCATCCATAACTTCAACTAGACCTTGTATCCTAGTTTCAAATTGAGCCTTAGTAAATCCTCTAGGATCTGCTTGGTCTCCATCAAAACCAGCTGATGGTATTCCTGTAATTTCTTCAGTTTTTCTTTGCATTTCATACTGAATTAAACTCATAAGCTTACAGCTTCTATTCATATGATAGAAAGCTCCATCACATTTACCATCTCTTAATGAATTAACTCTAAACTCTGTCATTTGATCTAAGTTAACATTATTGAACATTCCACTATAAGCTCTTGCCATTCCATCTAAATCATTAACTTCATATTGAAGAGCCCATGCATGTGGGTAAACACTACCTGTCATATTAACTCCATATTTAGCTAGTGTTTTCATTTTATATCCTATATAAGGCCAACAAGGAATTCCTTCCATCATTATTCTATATTTTTCTTCTCCTCTAAATGTAGAGACTTTATTTTTCTTATTTTCTTCTAATTCATCTATTAAAAGTTTAAATGCTTCTGTAGTTTCCTTTTTACCTCTTGCACAAACTATTACTGCCATATAAGTGAATAAATCAAATCCATTCATTGGAGATGGATTTGAACCTTCAGGTAAACTCATTGAGTATTTCCAAAGTCTACCATTCTCAGCAGATGTCTTCATTACATCTTCAAACTTTTTAGGATCAAATTTTTTGCCTGATATTTTTTCAAGTTGTGTTATAGCTTCTTGGAATTGAGCTTTTATATATTCAACCCTTTCATCTGTAACATGATCTTCATCATTGAAAGGTAAATCTATCATTATCATAGGTATATTTAACTCTTTTGATATATTTTCATACCATTTTATTACTTGGTTACATATATTGTTGCAACATAGTAAAAAGTCTGGCTTTGGCATATCTAAAGTATCACTTTTTCCTTTTTCTAAAAAACCAAAATTTGTTCTAGCATAAGCACATAAATCTATAGAATACCCTTGAGCTTCTGATCTTTCGCATAAATCTAATGATTCTTTTTTTGCAGCTACTCCTGCTGCTTGATTTTCTGGATAACATAAATTTAAATCAAATACCTCTGCTAATTCTTGAGGAAATACTGAAGTTGACCAACCAACAGGTCTACCTTCTTCTTTAGCTTTAAAAGCATTTGCATACTGTTGAGCTAAGAGCTCATTTATTACTGTTTTAGCATCTTTTTTTTCAGACATTTTCATCCCTCTTTACTATTATTTTTTTGTTTCATTGTAGGCATATATAGCTGCTCCTAAGGCACCTGTAAGTTGAGGTATCTCAGGAACTATTATATTAGTCCCTAACTCTCTTTCCATAGCTTTAACGACGCCTGAATTTTTAGCAACTCCTCCAACCATAACTACATCCTCTTTAACTCCAAGTCGCTTTACCAAACTGGCAACCCTTTTAGCAACTGAAGTATGTATTCCTGCAACTATATCCTCTATAGCTATATCATTTGATAAATGTGATATAACTTCTGATTCTGCAAAAACTGTGCATGTATTACTTATGGATACTTCATTTTGAGATCTCATTGATATATCTCCAAGATCAGATACATCCACTTCAACGATTTTTGCCATAACATCTAAAAATCTACCAGTACCTGCTGCACATTTATCGTTCATTAAGAAGTTTAGCATAACTCCATTATCATCTAACTTAAGTGCTTTAGCATCTTGCCCTCCGATATCTATTACTGTTCTAGCTGTAGGTACTAAAAATTTTACACCCTTAGTATGACAACTTAATTCACTTATTTGTTTATGAGTTTCAGCATATTTCATACGCCCATAACCAGTTACTACAGTATTTTGAATATCAGAACCTTTTATATTAAGCTTTTTGTACAAATCTTCAAGAACTCTAGCGGGACCGCTAGTTCCAGTTCCTGAAGATATTGTAGAATAAGCTACTATTTCTTTTCCATCTTTTAAAATAAGTCCTTTAGATGCAGTTGACCCTATATCTAATCCCATTGTGTACATTTTGAGCGCCCCTTTTTATCTCTAAACTAGCTCTTTTGAATCATCTAACTTAACAGCTTTAGAGTTAACCATATTTAATATTTCTTCTTCTGTATAACCTAACTCTGTAAGAACTTCTTCTGTATGTTCTCCTACTCTTGGAGCTGGTGTATATTCTTTTATTCCCATAGTTTTAAACTTAACTGGTCCGTTTACTAACACACCTTCATTTCCATTTGCATATTTAGTTTTAAATAGAAAATCGTTTGCCCAAGCTTGCTCATCTTCAAGTATATCTTCACAACTTTGAACCTTTTCAAATGGAAGGTCTGCTTCTTCTAATAATGCTGACCATTCATCTAATGTTTTTTCAAGCATTGCTGCTCCAACTATTTCAACCATTTCATCAACGTGTAATGGCATTACTTTTATATCATTGAATCTTTCATCTTCCATTATTTCTGGTCTATTTATAACATTACAGAATTTTGGAAGCCATTTATTATATTGAATTAATGCAAGTTGTATCCATTTACCATCTTTACATTTATAAGTAGTCATAAGTGGACTATTTGGCTTAGCTCTTGATATAGGCATTGAATTTCCATATTGAGCTGTAGTAATCATCATTCCCATTCCATAAAGTGCTGTATGGTATAAACTTACTGTTACTCTATCGCCTTCACCTGTCATTTGTTTTTTGTAAAGAGCTGCTAAGATACCTGCTGTTAATGAAACTCCTGCATAGTGATCTCCAAATGCTGCTGCTGTATTACAAGGAGAAGTTCCTTTTTCCATAAGAGATTGACTAACTCCACCTCTTGCAAAATATGCTGTATAGTCAAATCCTGGTTTATCTTTTAATGGTCCATTTTCTCCATATCCAAGTATATGAGCATGTATAAGAGCAGGGAATTCATCTTTTAATTGATCATAAGTAAGACCTATTTTTGAAAGAGCTTGTTCTCTAACATTAGTAATAAATATATCAGCTTTAGCTAAAAGCTTATGAATTATTTCTACTCCTTCTTTTGTTTTTACATTTACACTTATACCTTTTTTATTTCCATTCTCTAATTCATACATTGGATTTTCTTCATCTGTACATGGAGATTTGAAAGTTCCACCCATAACTCTTATTCCATCTCCACCAAGTGGCTCTATCTTAATTACTTCTGCGCCCCAATCTCCAAGTAATTTGGCGCAGCAAGGAGCTGCTACGAAACTTGATAATTCAACAACCCTAACACCTTTTAGTAATGCTTTATTATCCATAACTCAACCTCCTATAATTATAAACATCATATAATATTTAATTTAATTTAATAATTAATAATTCTAAAAATAAGTTTTAAAAACTTTTGAGATAAATTTTATTTTGATACCTATATTGTTAAGCATTTATCGTGCCAAAAGTTATTTTTTTAATGAAATAGTTAATTTTTACACATTCTCTTATGTTTTGCTTTTTTATATTTTTATTAACTAATCTAATTTTCATTGCAAAATACCTCTAGAGTGTTGCAATTTGCAAGACTTTTTATTTTCACTATTTTTTAAATATATATTTCATTTAAATTTGATTGAAAATTTATCCATTTAGATTGTTGTAAAATTAACTAAGTGTATGTTATGATTTAATCATAATAGCATATTGTTAGTTAATTATTTAATTTCTATATGCTATTTATAGTTATGTGCTTTTTTATATTTTGACTATAAGTTGTCATTATATAAATAATTATTATAATAGATGAGCTACTCATATAAATATATTGTTATAGTGTTTTATTTATATTACTTTTTTAATTGTATAATAGCTTGTCTATTAAAAAATAAGGGGGCTTTAATATGAAAATATTAATGTTTAGTACACGTGAACATGAATTACCTGCAATAGCAAAATGGATTGAGGAGAATGGGAACAATGTTCAAGTCGATACAATTGAAGAAGGCTTATCATCAGTGACTGTTGACAAAGCTAAAGGGTACGACGGAATTTCTATTCAACAAACTAATCCAATTGATGACGCTATAATTTATGAAAAATTAAAAGAATTTGGAATAAAACAAATAGCTTCTAGAGCAGCTGGTTTTGATATGATTGATTTAGACCAAGCTACTAAAAATGATTTAGTTATAACTAATGTACCTGCTTATTCACCAAACTCAGTAGCAGAACTTGCGGTAACTCAGACAATGAATCTCCTGAGAAACATGCACCTTATTAATAGAAATGTTAATACTGGGGACTTTAGATGGTCAGCTAATTTAATTGCAAGAGAAATTAGATCTACTACAGTAGGTATAGTAGGTACAGGTAAGATAGGTTCAACTGCCGCTCAGTTATTCAAAGGACTAGGTGCAAATGTTATAGCCTATGATGCTTATCCTAACGAAGATTTAAAAGAAATTTTAACTTACAAAGATTCTTTAGATGATCTTATGAAAGAAGCTGACGTTGTGTCTTTACACACACCTCTTACTGAAAGTACAAAACACATGATAAATAAAGATAATCTGAAATTAATGAAAAAAGATGCTTTTTTAGTTAATACGGGTAGAGGTGGAGTTGTTTGTACAGACGATTTAATTGAAGCTTTAGAAAATAAAGATTTATGTGCTGCTGCTTTAGACACATTTGAAACTGAAGGTACTTTCTTAAACAAAGTAATACCTCATCATGATCTTACTGATCCTCAAGTAAAGAAATTATTAAATATGGAAAATGTCCTATTTACTCATCATATAGGCTATTTTACTACTACTGCAGTTGATAATTTAGTAAGTACTGCATTAAATTGTGTAAAAGAAGTTTTAGCTACTGGTGATAGCGTTAATAATGTGTTAAAACTTGTAAATGCTTAATATCTTTTAGCTATATTTAAATAAATTTATAAACTTAAAAGGCTATCTTAAATCACATAAAGTGACTTAAGATAGCCTTTTATTATATATATTAATTTAATTTGCTAATCACGGCATAATAATGCTATAGATTCAACGTGCATAGTATGTGGGAACATGTCTACTGGTTGAATTTCTTTACATTTATATCCTCTTTCATCTAAATAAGCTAAATCCCTAGCTAAAGTTGATGGATTACACGATACATATACCACTTTATCAGGTTCCATAGATACTATAGTATCTAATACTGATTCTTCACATCCCTTTCTAGGTGGGTCTACAACTACTACATTAGCTGTTTTGCCTTCTTTGTATAACTTAGGAACTACTTCCTCTGCCTTACCTACAAAGAATTCTGTATTATCTAGTTTATTTAGTTTCGCATTTATTTTAGCATCTTTTATAGCATCTCCAACAATTTCAACACCATAAACCTTTTTTGCTTTTTGAGCTAAAAATAAAGATATTGTTCCTATCCCGCAGTAAATATCAAATACTGTGTCATTTTCTTTTAAATCAGCATATTCTAATGCTTTATTATATAAAACTTCCGTTTGTGATGGATTAACTTGGAAAAATGATAATGGAGATATTTCAAAAACTAAATCTCCTATATAGTCATTTATCTTCCCATCACCATATATAACTTTGTTTTCTTTTCCCAAAATCACATTAGTTTTCTCTCTATTTGTATTTAAAACAAGAGTCTTAAACCCTGGTACATTTTCTTTTAATACTGATGCTAATTCATTTAAATATGGAAGTTTCTTTCCGTTCGCTACTAAAACAACCATTACCTCTTTAGTTTCAAATCCAACCTTAGTCACTAAATGTCTTAATACTCCTGTGTGAGTCTTTTCATCGTATATACTAACATTATAAGCTTTTATATAAGTTTTTATTATTTTAATTATTTTATCATTTACATCATGTTGAATTATACACTTATCTGTAGGAATTACATCATGACTTTTCTTCTTATAAAAACCTATAGCTGTCTTTCCATTTATTTTTTGTATTGGAAATTGAGCTTTATTTCTATATCTGAATGGATTTTCCATTCCTAATGTTGGGTGAACTAGTGTATCATTTAATTTACCGATTCTACTAATAGTCTGCTTTACTTCATTAGTCTTTATGTCTAATTGCTTTTGATAGACTAACTCTTGTATTTGACAACCTCCACAATCAGATAATTTATCTAAGCATACTCTTTCAACTCTAAATGGAGATTTTTCTATTATTTCTACTATTTCTCCAACTGCATAGTTTTTTTTAGATTTAGTTATTTTTACTTTTAGCTTATCACTTATCAAGCCACCATCTACAAAAACTGTAAACCCGTCATGCTTACCAATTCCAACGCCACCTTGACCTATATCAACAACGTCAACTTCATACTCTCTGTCTTTTAATAGCATAGACTTTTCCTCCGAACATAATAATTAAACTACAAAAACTTATTTTACCAAAAAAATAGGAGCTTATAAAGCCCCTATATTAAATATAGCACAATTTTTTTGAATTTATAGTTTTATAATACTCTACTTGCTCCTCTATATATAACGCCTCTTGCTGTGTTAACTGTGATTACTTCACCATCATTTACTAAATCCATTATATTTTTAGCTGAAACTACTACTGCTTTATCTAAGTTTATACCTACTATAGCAGCATGAGATGTCATTCCACCATCTTCAGTTATTATAGCTCCACATTTTTCTATATACGGATTCATATGTGCATCTGTCATGTGAGTTACTATTATATCGCCTTCTTCGAAGTCTAAAACTTCATTTTTATTATCAAATATTCTTACTCTACCTTCTACAGTTTTAGTTCCTACACCTATACCATTAGTTATTTCTTCACTTACTACATGAACTTTTATTAAGTTAGTAGTTCCGCTAACTCCAACTGGCACTCCTGCAGTTATAACAACTAATTCTCCATTTTGTAAGTAAGAAGCTTCTTTAGCTGCATTTATAGAGTTTTCTATAACTTCGTCTGTATTTGTAGCTTCACTTGCCATTATAGGATATACACCCCAAGTTAAAGCTAATCTTCTCATAACTTTTTCATCATTTGTAGCAGCTATTATAGGACATTCTGGTCTGAACTTAGATACCATTCTAGCTGTGTGTCCTGAAGATGTTGAGGTTATTATAGCTGAAGCATTTAAATCTACTGAAGTTGTACATGTTGCATGACTTATAGCATCAGTAACATTTACTCCGTTAAGTTTCTTATTTTTTAATAATTCATTGTAATTTAAAGTTTCTTCTGTTCTCTTAGCTATAGTAGCCATTGTTTTTACAGCTTCTACAGGATATTTACCAGCTGCAGTCTCTCCTGATAACATTATTGCATCTGTTCCATCATATATAGCGTTTGCAACGTCTGTTACTTCTGCTCTTGTAGGTCTAGGATTTCTTATCATAGAATCTAACATTTGTGTTGCAGTTATTACTGGTTTGCCTAATTCATTACATTTTCTTATCATCATTTTTTGAGCTATAGGTATTTCTTCTGTAGGTATTTCAACACCTAAGTCTCCTCTAGCAACCATTATACCATCAGAAACTTTTAATATTTCGTCTATATTATCTACACCTTCTTGGTTCTCTATTTTAGATATTATTTGTATCTCTGTAGCATTATTGTTTTCTAATACTTCTCTTATAGCTAAAACATCTGATGCCTTTCTTACGAAAGATGCAGCTATGTAATCTATACCTTGTTGTATACCAAATTCTATATCACTTATGTCTTTTTCTGTTATAGCGGGTAAATTTATTTTTACTCTTGGTACGTTAACACCTTTATGATTTTTAACTATTCCTGAGTTTTCAACTATACAGTGTATTTCTTCCCCTTTTACTTCCTCTACTCTAAGACCAACTAGTCCGTCATCTATAAGTATAGTATCACCAGTAGTAACGTCTTCTGCAAGACCTTTATAACTTACTGTACACATTTCCTTAGTACCAACAACATCTTTCATTGTTATTGTGAACTTTTGCCCTTCTTCTAATAAAACCTCTGGATCTTGGAAGTTTCCTGTTCTTATTTCTGGACCTTTAGTATCTAATAATATAGCTACTGGTTTATTTAATTTTTCTCTAACCTTTTTAGCCATATCGAATCTTTCTTTGTGCTCTTCATGAGAACCATGAGAGAAGTTGAATCTGCATACGTTTAATCCATTTTCTACAAGTTGAGTTAAAGTTTCCTCGCTTTGTGATGCTGGTCCTAATGTACAAACTATTTTAGTCTTTTTTATCCCTTTTAACATGTTAGATCCTCCTAATTTATATAGATAATATTTTTACCATTTCATAAGTTTCATCATCAAATTTTCTTTTCATAGCTAAAGCTTCATATATATCTAAATCTATAATCTTATTATCTTTTATACCAACTACTCTAGCTGATTTACCATCTAATAATAATTCTACAGCACGTACACCCATTCTACTTGCAAGTATTCTATCAAATGCACTCGGACTTCCACCTCTTTGAACATGTCCTAATACTGTTATTCTTAAATCAGCTCCTGTTCTAGAAACTATTTCTTTTCCTAGCTCACTTGCATTTCCAACCCCTTCAGCTAAAACAATTATACTATGTCTCTTGCCTCTTTTTTGAGTAGTTTTTAATCTCTTGCAAACATCATCAATTTTGAAATCTATCTCCGGAACTATAACTGTTTCTGCTCCACCAGCAAGACCTGCATATAAAGCTAAATCTCCACAGTGTCTTCCCATAACCTCAATAATGTTAACCCTTTCATGAGATGAAGATGTATCTCTTATTTTTCCTATTGCATCTATTATAGTATTCATTGTTGTATCAAAACCTATAGTATAATCTGTATATGGTAAATCGTTATCTATAGTTCCTGGTATTCCTATTGCTGGGAATCCTAAATCACTTAATTTTTGAGCTCCATTAAATGATCCATCTCCACCTATAACAACAAGACAATCTACTTTGTATTTTTTAAGTATTTTTACTGCTACAGCTCTTCCTTCTTCTGTTTTAAATTCTTCACATCTAGATGATTTTAATATAGTTCCACCTCTATGTATTATATCCCCAACTGAAGATAAATTCATTTCTTGTATGTCTTCTTCTATTAATCCTTTGTACCCTCTATTTATTCCATAAACCTTACACCCATAGTATATAGCAGATCTAACAACAGCTCTTATAGCTGCATTCATACCTGGCGCATCTCCTCCACTAGTTAATATACCTATAGTTTTCATTAACATTACCTCCTAGTTGATTAATATATTTCATTTTTTAAGGGACATTTTGAGTCCCTATATTATATTTTCATCCCAGTGTAATTAAAAAAATTCAGATAGTAGCGAAACTATCTATTTTTTGTCTATTATATCATAATTTCGCTACCTTTTTATATAATAAAATTTTAAATACCCTTAAAATTTTACTTTTATATTTGTTTTTGGCAATATATGTTCCAATTCATTAATTAAATTTTCGTTGATATTAACCTTTATATGGTTCCATTTATATACCTGTTTTATATTTTCTGCATATATATATATATCATTTTCTCCAGGGTATTTAGTTACTACCGATATTAAATCATTTACTAACTCTTTATTTTCTATAGAATTAATTTTCAAGTATAAAGTAGGCTTATCTTTATTCCCACTATCATTCATATCTCTTATTTCTCTAGCTATAAGTTTTGCATTTTCGTCTTCTTTTATACTCAATCTTCCATCTATATAAATAATTTTATCTTCTTGGATAACTGTATTATATTTTTGAAGAACTTGAGGAAAAACTATAACTTCTATAACTCCAAATAAATCTTCTAATTCGATTATAGCCATTAAATCATTTCTTTTTGTTGTTCTTATAGTTTTATTTATTACTATTCCACCCATCGTTACTTCTCTTTCATTTAAATTTAGATAAGTAATATAGTCTTCTTTTATTTCATTTAGCTCAGCATTGTTTATTGTAGTATTTCTTTTTATTTCATCTTTATATTGAGATAATGGATGTCCACTTACATACATTCCTAATACTTCTTTTTCTAAATAAAGTCTTTCTTTTTCTTCTAACTCTTTTACATGTGGTAATGTATCCATACTTTGTATATCATTATTTATAGATTCATCCATCTCAAATCCATCAAATAATGAAACTTGTCCCGCTAAATTTTTCTTTCTATCCATAGATATACTTTCAAGAAGTTTTTCATATCCAAGAAGTAAACTAGCTCTATTGTCACCCATTTCATCAAAAGCTCCACATTTTATAAGACTTTCAATTATACGTTTATTTAGATCTTTTGAATCTAACCTTTTGCAAAACTCATTAAAATCTTTGAATTCTCCGCTACTTTCTCTTTCTTTTATTATATTATTTAATACATTTACACCTACATTTTTTACTGCTGCAAGCCCAAATCTTATACTTTTGTCTTCAACTGAAAATTTAGTAAAACTTTTATTTATATCTGGTTTTAAAACATCTATTTTTAGGCTATTACACTCTCTTATATATTCAACAACTTTATCTGTATTACCCATTACACTAGTTATTAAGGCTGCCATAAATTCTACAGGATAATGAGCTTTTAAATATGCTGTTTCATATGCTAAAACTCCATATGCAGCAGCATGACTTTTATTGAATGCATACTTTGCAAAGTCAATCATATCATCGAAAATTTTGTTACCTATATCTTCAGGTACTCCATTTCTAACACATCCAGCTATTTCAAGTTCTCCATTTTCATCTGTCTTACCATGGATAAAATATTCTCTTTCTTTTTCCATTACATCCATTTTCTTTTTACCCATAGCTCTTCTAACCAAGTCACTACGTCCGTAACTATATCCGCCTAAGTCTCTAACAACTTGCATTACCTGCTCTTGATAAACTAAACACCCATATGTAACTTCCATTATAGGTTTTAGTTTTTTATGAAGATATTCTACATTTTCAGGATTATTTTTATTATTTATATAAACTGGGATAGAATCCATAGGACCTGGTCTATATAAAGATATTCCGGCTACTATATCCTCAAAATTATCCGGTTTAAGCTGCTTCATAAAGCTTCTCATCCCAGCACTCTCTAACTGGAATACCCCTAGAGTGTTTCCAGATGAAAGCAATTCATAAACTTTAGGATCATCATATTCCATTTTAGAAAAGTTTATTTTTAAATTATGATTTTTTTCTATTAAATCAAGTGCATCTCTTATTACTGTTAAAGTTCTTAAGCCTAAGAAGTCCATTTTTAATAGACCTAGCTCCTCTAAAGTTGTCATTGTAAACTGAGTAGTTATAGCATCTTGATGCTTATATAAAGGTACATACTCATCTATTGGCTTTTTAGATATAACAACTCCTGCAGCATGTGTTGATGCATGTCTTAACATTCCTTCTATTTTTCTTGAAACATCTATTATCTCTTTTGTCTCTGAATCTTCTTCATATAATTTTTTCAGATTAGGATTTGTATCTAATGCTTTATCTATTGTCATTCCTAATGCAAAAGGAATTTCTTTTGCTATATTATCAACTTTGTTGTAACTAACGTCTAATACCCTTCCAACGTCTCTTATAGCAGCTTTTGCTCCCATTGTTCCAAATGTTATAATCTGAGCGACATGATCTTCACCATATTTCCTTTTTACATAATCTATAACTTCTTCTCTACGCTCATAACAAAAATCTATATCTATATCGGGCATCGACACACGTTCCGGGTTTAGGAATCTCTCAAATAATAGAGAGTATTTTATAGGGTCTATATCAGTAATGTATAAAGTATATGAAACTATAGATCCAGCAGCACTACCTCTACCTGGACCTACCATGATACTATTTTCTCTTGCAAAATTTATAAAGTCCCAAGTTATCAAGAAGTACTCTACGTAACCCATCTTCTCAATTACACCTAATTCATACTCTAATCTATCTAAAATCTCTTGTGAAGGCTTTTTATATCTCTCTTTAAGCCCCTTAAAACATAACATTCTTAAATATTCTTGAGGTGTATATCCATCAGGAACATCGTATTGAGGTAAATGTATAGTATTGAAATCAAATTCAACGTTACACATTTGTGCAATTTTAACAGTATTATCTAAAGCTTCTTGAACTTCAGGAAAAATTCCTTCCATTTCTTCTCTAGATTTAAGATAGAATTCATCACTCCCAAATCTCATTCTAGCTGGGTCATTTACAGTTTTACCCATTTGTATACACATTAATATATCATGTATCTTTGAATCTTCTTTTCTTACATAATGGACGTCATTAGTTGCTACTAACCCCACTCCAATTTCTTTAGAAAGTCTTATTAACTCTCTGTTAACTTCTTTTTGCTCAGGTAGATTATGATCTTGAATTTCTATATAATAATTTTCCTCGCCAAAAATTTCTTTATACTTTAAAGCTATATTTTTAGCTTTATCATAATTTCTATTCATCAATGCTTTTGATACATCTCCTGCTAAACAAGCAGAAAGTGCAATGATACCTTCACTGTGTTTTTTTATTTCATCTATATCAACTCTTGGTTTATAATAAAATCCTTGTACATATGCTGCCGATACTAACTTGATTAGATTTTGATATCCTGTAGTATCTTTCGCTAGAAGTATTAAATGTCCCTGAGATTTGTCAAAATTAGGGTCTTTATCTTTCATTCCTCTAGGTGCTGTATAAACCTCACATCCTATAATCGGCTTTATTCCTTCTTTTTTTGCTACTTTAAAAAAGTCTATGGCCCCAAACATACATCCATGGTCAGTTATTGCAACTGCACTCATATTTAATTCTTTAGCCCTGTTTACTAAGTTTTTTATTCTTGAAAAACCATCTAGCAAACTATATTCTGTATGAACATGTAAATGTACAAAATCTTTGCTCAAAGACCTCACCTCCTGCTTATAAAAGTAATTTTACCACAATACACACCTCTTAATCAAAATTCAATCCTTATTAATCAAAAAAAAGAGGCATAATGCCTCTTATTCGAATTTCAATCTTAAATTATCTGCTATTTGTTCTATTTTCCTTAATCTATGGTTAACTGCTGATTTACTTAATTTAGGACTAGCCATTTCTCCAAGTTCTTTTAATGTTAAATCTTCATACTCTATTCTTAAAACTGCTATTTCTCTTAAATTTGGTGGAATGTGATCTAATCCTACTTTTTGTTGTATATACTTTATATTTTCTATTTGCCTAACAGCTGCATTAACAGTTTTTGATAAATTAGCTGTTTCACAATTAACAATTCTATTTACGTTGTTTCGCATTTCTTTTACTATCTTTGTACTTTCAAGGCTTAATAAAGCTTGGTGAGCTCCTATTATATTTAATAAATCTGATATTTGTTCACTTTCCTTTAGATATACTACGTAATTATTTTTTCTAGATACAGTTTTAGAATTAAATCCTAATGAATTTATAAGATCCTTTAAGGATTCTGCAAATTCTTCATTATTTGTTACAAATTCTAAATGGTAATTTTTTTCTGGATCACTAATAGAGCCTCCACCTAAAAAAGCACCTCTTATAAAAGCTCTAATACAGTCATTGTCTTTAATAAGACCCTCAGGAACTTTATTCATCGTAAAGAAATAATCTTCTTGAGATAAAATACCTAATTCTCTTAATAAGTTTTCCGCACCCATTTCACTAGTAACCATAAGTACATAACTGCTATTTCGTTTTAACATTTGATTTTTGTTTACCGATATCTCTGTGTTAATTCCAAAATTAGATTTTAATAATTTAAAAATCTTTCTAGCAGTTGAGTTTAACTCAGTACTTATTTTTAAATTTAACTTTTTATATCCAGCTATTTGTATACTTCCTGCCAATCTGACTATTGCAGAAAGCTCACTTATATTACAGCATTCATTATCCGAAAAAATTCTAGCTAATTCATTTTTTGTTTCTGCTGAAAAAGACATATTTTATCACCTATAGTCAATTCTTTTTTAATCTTTTTTTAATTTCATCTAAAGCAACTTTTATAATTTCTTTTTCATCGTCATATCTAGCTAAATCTACTACTCTATCTAAGTGAACAAACTTAGCATCGATGAAACCTTCCTCTTTTTGAGGAATAGTATCCATATTTCTTGCTTGCATTAAATACCAATATACAGTTTTATGAACTGCTTTATTCTCATCCCAATTTTCCTTGAAAGTATAATGTATTTCACCTAAATACTTTAATATATCAGCCTTTACACCTGTTTCTTCTAGAACTTCTCTAAGTGCTGCATCTTCCTTATTCTCTCCAATTTCAACTTTTCCTTTAGGCAATACCCAGTCTCCATTAAATTTTCTAAGTAAGAGCACTGCATTACCAAACAATACTACGCCCCCGGCACTAACCTCTTCTCTCATTGGTGTTCACTCCTTAAAATAACATAATAATAAGGATTTCTACATAAATTTTTAAAATCCTTTTTTACTTCTCATTATCATAAATATGACTTAGTGCCAAATTAACAACTACATTAGATATGTAATCTGCATCGTGTCTTATATAGTTACTTTTTATTTCTACTAAATTACATTCTACCACTTTTATTCCCATATCTTCCAGTGTTTGTTTTTGTTTTTTATCTAATAATACTTGGCTTGCACCATCTTTGTTATAAATTTCAAATACAGGTTTTGGTAAAACTTCATTGTTAGTTATTACTATATCAATTATATTTTCCCCACAATGTTTATTTATAGCATTTATATGATCTACAACATTAAAGTTATCAGTTTCTCCAGGTTGGGTCATTATATTTGATATATACACTTTAGGAGCTTTAGATTCTTTTATTACATCAATAACTCCATCTACTAATAAATTAGGCATTATGCTTGTATATAAACTTCCTGGACCTATAACAATAATATCTGTGTTTTTTATAGATTTAATAACTTCATCTAGTGGTTTAGCATTTTTAGGTTCTAGTTCTATACTCTTAATTTTTGTATTTTGAATTCTCACTTGATTCGGTATGTTAGATTCACCTTTTACTATATCTCCGTTATCAAGATTTGCTATTAAATTTATATCTTCTAGCGTTACAGGTAAAACCCTACCTGTTATAGCAAAAACTTCACTCATTTTATAAACAGCTGTTTCAAAATTTCCGTAAACTCCATTCATAGCTGCTAAAAATAAATTCCCAAAACTTTGACCTTTTAAAGCACCATCTGTAAATCTATATTTCATAACAGCATCCATAGTAGGTTCCATATTAGCTAATGAAAGTAAACAGTTTCTTATATCTCCAGGAGGCAACATACCCAAATCTTCCCTTAATACTCCTGATCCTCCACCATCATCAGCAACAGTTACCACAGCCGTTATATTAGGAGTGTAATGTTTTAGTCCTCTTAAAAAGACTGATTGACCTGTTCCTCCTCCTATTACAACTACTCTAGGTTTTTCTTCTTTTATATTATTTTTTATAGTTTTATTAGAGTTTTCTTTTTTTTCTTTAAGGTATAAAAAAGCTACGCTTATTGAAAAAATCCACCCCACTAATCCTATAAAAATTATTACTGATGTCATAATTCCCTCCAAATTTTATCTAAGAGTGTAATCTCTATGTTTTTTTACAACTCTATAGCCCTTTTTGATCAAATCGTCATAAAGCAAATTAGAAATTGTTACAGATCTATGTCTTCCACCTGTACACCCAATAGCTATAACTAAATGACTCTTTCCTTCTTCAATATAATGAGGTATTAAGAAATCTACCATATCTTCTAACTTAGCGAAAAATTCTCTACTTACGTCAGAATCCATTACGTAATCTCTTACAACTTGATCTTCTCCTGTTTGAGGTCTTAACTCTTCTACATAATATGGATTTGGTAAAAATCTAACATCAAATACTAAATCTGAATCTATAGGTATTCCGTGCTTAAATCCAAATGAAACTACAGATATTGTAAGTTTAGGAGTTTTTTCTCCTTCTATATATAACTTGCTTATTTCATCTTTTAAATCTCTAGGCTTCATATTGCTAGTATCAATTATACTAGCAGCCTTATCTCTTAAAGTTTGAAGAATTTCTCTTTCTTCTTTTATTCCTTCTGTTATTTGAGTAGATTTAGCTAACGGATGATTTCTTCTAGTCATTTTATACCTTTTTACTAAAATATCATCTGCGCAATCTAAAAATAAAACTTCATATTTATAATTTTCTTTTTCTAAGTAACTTAAACTTTCATGTAATGTCTCAAAGAACTCTCTTCCTCTTATATCTATACCTAAAGCCACTTTATCTATATTAGAATTTCCTTGATAGCATAACTCCGCAAATTTAGTTATAAGAGTTGGAGGTAAATTGTCTACACAATAAAATCCAATATCCTCTAAAGATTTCATAGCTTCACTTTTTCCAGATCCAGATAATCCTGTTACTATTACAAATCTCATACTATCTCCCCCTCTTAAATTTTAATGTTTTTTATAAGGTTAAAATCCAAGTTTGCTTCTTTTGCAATTTCTAAGGCTTTTTCAAAATTACCAACGTTATTTGGAGTATGTGCATCTGATCCTATAACAAACTCTACACCTGTATTTTTCACCTTGTTTATTTGTTCAACACTTAAGTTGCCATGATGCGAATTTATTTCTAATAAAGTATTTTGTTTAGCAGCCGCCTTTGCCACTTCGTCAATATATACATCCCCTTTATCTCCAGGGTGAGTAACTATAAATAAATCATTATTTTCAATAGCATTTATTACAGCTCTTGTATTGTAATCTTTGCAAGGCCCTTTAATTTTTAAATAATTAAATGTATGGTTAAGAGCACTTTTTATAGATGTAGGCATTGATCCAAAATGATACCCAGCCATAGTGTAATCTAACATTTTAGATATTTTATAATCTACATCTATATTCCCTTTATCATCTAATATATTACATTCCATTCCTAAAAGTATTTCTATTTCAGTATACTTTTCATTAAGCTTGTCTATTTCTTCTCTCATTTTCGCTATATTATCATATTTAACTCCATATGCAATATGCTTATACCCATGATCTGATATACCTATCTTATCGATATTTTTTTCAATAGCCACTTTTACATTATCTTCAATGCTTCCTTTTCCATGACTGTATACAGTGTGAGTATGATAATCAGCTATTATTTTCATATTATTATTCATCTCCTAGTATTTTAACTTCCTCTTCTAGCATAATACCAAATTTAGAATTCACTATATTTTTAACTACATATATTAAATCTAGTATATCTTTAGCTGTTGCGTTTCCTAAGTTAACTACGAATCCAGAGTGTTTTTCTGAAACTTGAGCCCCTCTTAAAGTTAATCCTTTTAATCCGCTATCTTCTATTAGTTTTGCTGCAAAATATCCTTCTGGTCTTTTAAATGTACTTCCTGCGCTTGGCAGGTTTAAAGGTTGTTTTGTTACTCTACTTTTTGTCAATTCTCTCATAGATTCTCTTATTTCTTCAAAGTTGCCTTCTTTTAGCTCTATAATTGCAGACAATACAATATATTCCTTTTTACTTATTATACTCTTTCTGTAAGAAAACTGCATTTCTTCATTACTTAATTCAAAAATATTTCCTTCAAAATCCATAAGTTTAACACTTTTTACTATGTCTTTCATTTCTCCGCCATATGCTCCTGCATTCATAGCTACAGCTCCACCTAAAGTTCCTGGTATACCTGCTGCAAACTCAAACCCTGTAAGGCTTTCATTTAATATAGCTTTACCCATAAAAGAAAGTAATGCTCCTGATTGTGCATAAACAGTGTTTCCTTCTATTCTAAACTCATTGAAATTGTCAGCTATTTTTATAACTACACCTCTTATTCCTCCATCTCTAACTAAAAGGTTTGATCCATTACCGACAATCAAATATGGTATCTCTTCCTTCTTTAATAAAGAGACTACATTTTTTAGTTGTTCTTCATTTCTTGGTTTTACTAAAAAATCCGCTGGTCCTCCTACCTTAAACGATATATGATTTTTCATTAGTTCGTCTAAAAGTATATCTTCCTTATTTAATATATTTAATAAATGCTTATATATAAATTCCTTATTCATTATATTTCCTCCTAATTGGTGTTCTTTATTCATTTAATTTCTTCTTTACATTAAAATTATCCATATACTATAATAATGTATTAAAAACAAAATAACAATATACAAAAAACCTTGAATTGAGACTAAAAAACGTTGATATAACTATCAACGTTTTTTTATTTGCTATTAAAGTTTAATCAATCTTCTTTAAATAACAATTATAATATATATATGGAACTATTATAGCCCCTCCTACTATATTACCAAGCGTAACTGCTATTAAATTAAAGATTAATTGTAAAATCGATACATCAGCCCCTAATGCCATTCCCATAGGAATGAAAAACATATTGGCTATACTATGTTCAAATCCACATAAAACAAATAACATAATAGGAAACCAACACGCAAAAATTTTAGAAACTATATCTTTTCCTGCTGTTGCAAACCATACAGCTAAAACAACAATAATATTGCACATTACTCCTTTTAAAAAAGCACTTGTAAATCCTAATGTTGCTTTGCTTTGTGCTATATTTATAGACTTTATAGCTGCATCTTTAACTAAAGTATCACTAAAATAAATAAACGCTACAAGTATAATTGACCCTATAAAATTTGCTATATATACTAATACCCAATTTCTAATCATTTCCTTCGTTGTTATTTTTTTATCCATAACGGCCATTGTCATAAGGTTATTTCCTGTAAACAATTCAGCTCCACAAACTACAACTAACATAAGTCCTATTGGAAATATACTTGCTCCTGCAAATTTTGCTAATCCTGGATCTTTTATGGTCTGGCTAATTAAAATATTACCTAATGCCCCTAACCCAATAAATAAACCTGCTAAAATACCTAGTAATACACTTTTTTTCGTAGATAATTTTGATTTCTTTATCCCAGATTCTACAGTTGCATTCGCTATTTCTATTGGAGTCAAAAAACTTTTATCCATAAAAACTCCCCCTAAAATTTATATATTTAATTATATGAAGCTTATTGTAATTAATTTCACAAATAATTAGAAACATTACTATAATTTAAAATTCATTTTTAATTATAGTAAAAATATAGCCTACCCAAGACTTTGACTAAACTTTCTCAATATTTTTAAATTTAATTAAATAAAATAATATTTAATATCCTAAATTTTGTATTTTTTTGTATGTCGTTTTTTGTATACAAAAGAATTAATTTGTTGTATAATTGTTAAAGTTGTGTATTTATAAAATTTTTAAATTAATTATAATATTTTTTATATTAGGAGGAATTTTAAATGAGCGATAAAAAAATGCTTACACCTGCTGAAATTGCTGAATATACTTTACATGCAGGAATAAAAAAAGCGACTACTCCAACTAAAAAAGTTTTAGTTTCTGCATTTTTAGCTGGAATGTATATAGCTTTAGGAGCTTTAGGTTCTATTGCTGCATCATATAACTTATTAGCTAATCCAGCGACTTACGGATTAGGAAAAATGGTTGCTGGACTTATGTTCCCTGCTGGTCTAGTACTTATATTAATAGCAGGTGGAGACTTATTTACAAGTAACATTCTTATAACACTAGCAGCTTTAAAGAAAAAAGTAACTTGGGGCCAAACTTTTAAAAACTGGTCTTTAGTTTGGATCGGAAACTTAATAGGTGCTGCTTTTGCTGCCGCTTTAGTTGCTAAGTCAGGTGTGTTTGACTGGAGTAATGGTTTATACGGTGGAGTTGTTATAAAAACTGCTGTTGGTAAATCAAACATAGAATTTTTTGCAGCTATAGCTTCAGGTGTAGTGTGTAACTTATTAGTTTGTGCTACTGTTTGGGCTTCATATGCAGCTAAGTCTGTTTCAGGAAAAGTAATAATGGGTTGGTTAGGAATATTCGTATTCGTATGTATCGGAGTAGAACACGTTGTTGCTAATATGGGATATTTATTAGCTGGTTTAATTGTTAAATTAAACCCAACATATTTAGAAGCAGCTCATAAAACTTTAGCTGATGTTGCAAACTTTAACTTTGGAAATGTTCTATTACATAACTTCCTACCAGTTACTATAGGTAACATAATAGGTGGTATGATAATCGCAGGATCTTACTACTTCTTATTCATGAGTAAAAGTGAAAATTAATATTATATATTATTAAACCCTCTTATATACGTAAGAGGGTTTTTATATGGTTAAATATTTGTCTTTTTGTTATAATGAATATAATTATCCAGTTGCGTAAAATGCATTTAAGGAGGGGATTATCATTTTATCCACAATTTTTTCATATCAATTTTTAGTTATAGCCTTATATATAATTAACTTTTTAGTTATTCTTAATATTATATTTAGAGAAAGAAGAAGCATAGAATCTTCAGTTGCTTGGATTTTAATTTTAACAATAGTTCCTCCAGCAGGTTTTGTTTTATATACAGTGTTTGGTCGAAAAATGAATAAAGTTAATATGTTTAAATTAAAAAAAGAGGAAGATAAAAAGTTAAAAAGCAGAATGATTGAATCTACAGATTTCCTACAATACTCAGAGAAATTTGAACCTAGTATAGTAGAACATAGAGATATGATTTACTCTTTAGCTACCTTAAATAGCGCTCCATATACTACAAACAATAAAGTTTCAATCTATACTGATGGTTACGAATTCTTTGATGAACTAAAATCTCAATTAAAAAAAGCCAAAAAATATATTCATATTGAATTCTATATTTTTAAAGACGATGGAATAGGAAATGAGATTTTAGACATTCTTATTGAAAAACTTTCTGAGGGTGTAGAGGTTAGACTTTTATATGATACAGTTGGAAGTAGACTTTTATCTGAAAAAGGAATTCAAAGGCTAAGAAAAGCTGGAGGTAAAATAGGAGCTTTTTTCCCTTCATTTTTAAAGATAATAAACTTCAACTTAAACTTTAGAAATCACCGTAAAATAGTTGTAATCGATGGCGAAGTAGGGTTTGTCGGTGGATTTAATGTTGGGGATGAGTACTTAGGAAAAGATCCTAAATTTGGTTACTGGAGAGATACACATACTAAAATAGTAGGATCTGCAGTAAACGATTTAAATCTTAGATTTATGATGGACTGGAGATATACTACTCATGAAGATATTAGTTTTACTAAATATTTAAATGATGATATTAATCCGTATAACGGCAATGTAGGAATACAAATAGTTAATAGTGGTCCTGATTTATCAGAAATAGACGAAATTAAATATGGATACTTAAAAATGATTCAAAAAGCTAAAAAATATTTATATATCCAGTCTCCATACCTTATATTAAATAGTTCTTTGCTTGATGCTCTAAAAATAGCATGTTTATCAGGTGTAGATGTAAGAATAATGATTCCATCTAAACCAGATCACCCATTTGTATATTGGGCAAGCTATTCTTATGCTGGAGAACTTTTAAAATTTGGAGCTAAGATTTATACTTATGATAAGAATGCTTTTCTTCATTCAAAAACAGTGGTTATAGATGACTCAATTTGCTCTATAGGAACCGCTAATATGGATATCCGTAGTTTTGAACTTAATTTTGAAGTCAATGCATTTATGTATTGCTCTGATGTTGCAATTAAACAAAAGGGTATATTTGAAACCGATATAGAAAAATGCGTACAAGTCACTCAGGAAATGTACGATAACAGATCTAGAGTTATTCAGTTCAAAGAATCTATATCAAGACTTCTATCTCCTGTTTTATAAGATAAAAACACCTAAAATAAATATATTATTTTAGGTGTTTTTATTTTATTTTTTGTTATTTTTTTATTTTTTGAAAATTTAGAAATTTGGTAAAAACTTTTAAGTAAATACGCTATAATATGTATATCACGACAAATATATTAATATATTATAAAAATAAAGCTTTAGTTTAATATCAAGGAGGTTCTGTATGTGTAGATGTTCTCAATGTAACAACAATATGTTTGAAGAATTAGATGAATTTATAGATTCTTTACCTACTAAAAAAGGGGCTCTAATTCAAGTCTTACACCATGCACAAGGTCTATTTGGTTATTTGCCAAAAGAAGTGCAACTTCATATTGCAAAAAAATTAGATGTATCACCAGCTAAAGTTTATGGTGTTGTAAGTTTTTACTCTTACTTTACTACTGAACAAAAAGGTGAATATAAAATAAGTGTCTGTCTAGGCACGGTTTGTTTCGTAAAAGGTGCAGACAAAATACTTGCTGAATTTGAAAAACAATTGGGGATTAAATCTGGGGAAACTACATCTGACCTTATGTTCTCTCTTGAAGGTCTTAGATGTGTTGGAGCTTGTGGCCTAGCTCCTGTAGTTGTTGTAAATGGAAAAGTTTATGGTCAAGTTAAAGTTGATCAAGTAAAAGATATAATAGCTGAATATAAACAAATAGAAGCTACTTGTTAATTAAGGGGGAAGGGAATAGATGAGTAAAATAAAGTCATTTAATGAGTTAAGAGATCTAATCGATGAGTTAAAGCCAAATTTATCTTTAAGAAATAATACAATCCAAGAAAATAGTAAAAAAGAATTACTAGTTTGCGGAGATACAGGATGTAGAGCTGCAAATAGTATGCCTATAATCGACAGTTTGAAAGCCGAAATAAAAAATGCAGGCTTAGAAGATATTGTAAGTGTATCTTTAACAGGTTGTTTTGGTTTTTGTGCTCAAGGTCCAATTATTAAGGTTCATCCTGATAACGTTTTTTATGTAAAAGTTAACGCTGATGATGCCAAAGAAATTGTTCAAGAACACTTAGTAAAAGGTAATGTAGTAGATAGATTGTTGTATTTGGAAGCTTCAGAAAATAAAAAGGTACATGCTTCTGAGGATATTTCTTTTTATAAACAACAAATGCGTATAGCTCTACATAATTGTGGATACATAAATCCTGAAAAAGTTGAAGATTATATAGCAAATAATGGTTATCTAACTCTTGGCAAATGTCTAACTGAGTTAACACCTGAACAAGTTATAGAAGAAGTAAAAGTTTCAGGACTTAGAGGTAGAGGCGGTGCAGGGTTCCCAACGGGAATAAAATGGGAAGCTACTAGAAAATCTATTTCTGATCAAAAATATGTTGTTTGTAATGCAGATGAAGGCGATCCTGGTGCATTTATGGATAGATCTATATTAGAAGGAGATCCTCATAAAGTTCTAGAGGCTATGGCTATTTGTGGTTATGCAGTAGGTTCAGATACTGGTTATATTTATATAAGAGCTGAATATCCTCTTGCTATAGAAAGACTTCAACTTGCTATATCTCAAGCTAAGAATTTAGGACTTCTTGGTAATAATATATTAGGAACTGATTTTAACTTTAATATAGAACTTAAATACGGAGCTGGTGCATTCGTCTGCGGCGAAGGTACAGCATTAATGAGATCAATAGAAGGTAATCGTGGAGAACCTAGAATGAAAACTTATAGCTCAACTAAAAAAGGGCTTTGGGATGTTCCAACTTGTGCAAATAACGTTGAGACTTTTGCTAATATACCTCCTATTTTAAGCAATGGCGGTAATTGGTATAAAAATATAGGAACTGAAAAATCTTCTGGAACTAAAGTTTTTGCTCTTGGAGGAAAGATAAATAATGTAGGACTTGTTGAAATTCCAATGGGTACAACTCTAAGAGATGTAATATATAATATAGGCGGTGGTATACCGGATGGTCGAAAGTTTAAAGCAGTGCTTACAGGCGGTCCATCTGGAGGATGTATTCCTTCTGATTATTTAGATACTCCTATAGATTTTGATAATTTAAGTAATCTGGGGTCTATGATGGGTTCAGGTGGTATGCTAATTTTAGATGATACTGACTGTATGGTTGATATGGCTAAGTTCTTCTTAGGATTTACAGTTGAAGAATCTTGCGGTAAATGTACACCTTGTCGTATAGGTAATAAGAGACTGCTTGAAATATTAACAAAAATAACAGATGGAAAAGGTACGGAACAAGATTTAATAGATTTAGAAAATTTATCTAAAACTATAGTAAGTACATCTTTATGTGGATTAGGAAAATCTGCTCCTAACCCAGTTCTAAGTACTCTTAACTATTTCTATGATGAATATAAATCTCATGTTATTGATAAAAAATGTCCTTCTGGCAAATGCCAAGCACTATTAAACTTTGTTATAACTGATTCATGTATAGGGTGTACAAAATGTTCTAAAGTTTGCCCTGCTGGATGTATATCTGGTTCAGTTAAAGAAAAGCATGAAATAGATGTATCAAAATGTTTGAAATGTGGAGCTTGCATGGACAACTGTAAATTTAATGCAATAATTAAGAGATAAGGGGGATAATCGATGAGTCTAGTTAATTTAACTATAAATGGCAAAAATATATCTGTTGAGAACGAAACTACAATACTTGATGCTGCTAAAAAATTAAATATAAAAATTCCAACATTATGCCATCTTCATATGGATGAAATAAACATGCATAATAAATGCGCTTCTTGCCGTGTATGTATGGTTGATACTAAAAGAGGTCTAGTGCCTGCTTGTGCTACTAATGTTAAGGAAGGTATGGAGGTTCAAACTAATACTCCTCGTGCTTTAAATGCAAGAAGAACTGTAGTTGAACTTTTATTATCAGACCATCCTCAAGATTGTTTGGTTTGCGATAAAAATGGAAATTGTGAACTTCAAACTATTGCTCATGACTTAGGCGTAAGAAATATAACTTATCAAGGCGAAAAAACTAATTTAGGAATTGATAATTCTAGTAAGTCCATAGTTAAAAACCATGATAAGTGTATACTTTGCAGAAGATGTGAAACTATGTGTAGTGAAATACAAAAGGTAGGGGTTTTATCAGGAGTTAATCGCGGATTTGAAACTATGGTATCTACATTCTTCAATGAAGATATGGCTAAAACTAACTGTTCTTTCTGCGGTCAATGTGTTGCTGTCTGTCCTACAGGGGCCTTATCTGAAGTTAATAATATAAATTTAGTTTGGGATGAAATTAATAACCCTAAAAAGACAACAGTGGTTCAAGTTGCACCAGCTGTAAGAGTTGCTTTAGGGGAAGAATTTGGGCTTGCTCCAGGTACTATAACTACTGGAAAGATGGTTTCTGCCCTTAAGTTATTAGGTTTTAAATATGTATTTGATACAAATTTTGCAGCTGATATAACTATACTTGAAGAAGCTTCTGAATTTATAAATAGATTAAAGGAAAATAAAAATTTACCAATTCTAACAAGCTGCTGCCCTGCTTGGATAAATTATTTAGAACACCATTATCCTGAATGTTTAAATTTAGCTTCTAGCTGTAAGTCTCCTCAAAACATGTTTGGAGCTATAGCTAAAAACTACTTTACTTCTAAAATAAATATATCTGCTAAAGATATAACTGTAGTTTCTGTTATGCCTTGCATTGCAAAAAAATATGAAGTTTCTAGAAATGAATTAGGAAATGATGGTATTCTAGACGTTGATGTATCTATCACTACTAGAGAACTTGCTAAAATGATAAAAGAATCTGGAATAGATTTTTTAAATTTAGATGATGAAAATTTTGATAATCCAATGGGCGAATCTACAGGTGCAGCCGATATATTTGGTACTACAGGCGGAGTATTAGAAGCTGCTCTTCGTACATCTTATGAATGGGTTACTGGTCAAGAACTAGAAAGTTTAGATTTTAAATCTGTTAGAGGTCTTGATGGAATAAAAGAGACTAGTATTACTATTGGAGACTCAATAATAAATGTTTGTGCTGCTAGTAGTTTAGGAAATGCAAAAAAAATAATGGATGATGTCAAATCTGGTAATTCTAAATATCACATAATAGAAATAATGGCTTGTCCTGGAGGATGTATAGCAGGAGCAGGTCAACCTTATCACCGTGGAGATTACTCTATAGTTAAGTCAAGATCTGAAGGATTATATAATATAGATTCTAACAAAGAAATCCGTAAATCACATAAAAATCCTGCAGTAAATACACTATATGATGAATTTTTAGGTAATCCATGTGGTGATTTAGCTCATAAATATCTTCATACTCACTACTTCGATAAAAGTAATTTTTTCGAATGTGATGAAAAACTAGCTAAAGCTACTGAATAGTAAGTTTGCTTATATTAAACATAAAAATAAATAAGGTGTGACAAATCGTCACACCTTATTTATTTTTATCTATTAAAGTCGCTAACTTCTTTGTAAACTCTTTTGCTGCATCATATCCCATGCGCTTTTGTCTAAAGTTCATAGCCGCAACCTCTAAAATCATAGCTGTATTTCTTCCTGGTTTAACTGGAACTATTAGTTTTTCTACATCTATTCCTAATATTTCCTCATACTCTTTATCTAATCCTAATCTATCATAATAAGTCTTATCATTCCAAGATTCTAATCTTATAACCAAATCTATAACCTTAGAATCTTTGACAGCACCTATTCCATACATACTTCTTACATCTATTATACCTATCCCTCTTATTTCCATGAAGTGTCTTAATACTTCTGGAGCTTGTCCCATAAGTATATTTTCATCAACTTTAGTTATTTCTACTGCATCATCTGCTATTAATCTATGTCCTCTTTGAACAAGTTCTAAAGCTGTCTCTGATTTACCAACACTACTTTCCCCTCTTATTAACACTCCAACTCCAAATACATCCACTAAAACTCCATGTATAGTAGTTGTAGGAGATAATTTTGAGTCTAGGTAATTAGATAATTTATTTATTAATCTTGTAGTATTACGTTTTGTTGCTAAAACTACTCTATTATGTTTTTTAGCCATTTCTATAACATCATCTTTTACTGTTAATCCCCTAGAAACTATTAAAGCTGGAACTTCATAACTAAAAAATTTATCTAGAACTGACCTTCTCACATTCTTATCCATATGACTAAAATAAGTATACTCTGTTCTTCCTACTATTTGGATTCTATCATAAGTAAAGTGTTCAAAGTAACCTGCAAACTGTAACCCTGGTCTGTGTATATCTTGATAGTGAACATAATATTCTACATCATCCGGTAAATTTATTACTTCTAAATCCAAATCTTTTATTAATTGCCTAATTGAAACTGACTTTTCACTTCTCTCATTATCCATTTCCATTGTATAATTTACTCCTTTATAAAAGTTATTTGTTGTTAAAAAATCTAAATACACTTTCTGATGAAGACTTATTCATTCCCTCTACTTCTAATAAATCTTCGAAACTAGCAACTTTTATTTCTTCTATGCTTTTAAAGTGACTCAATAGTGCTTTTTTTCTTTTTTCTCCTATTCCTTGTATATCATCTAACACTGATTTTGTCAAAGATTTATTCCTTAAGCTTCTATGATATGAAATAGCATAGTTGTGAACCTCTTCTTGTATGCTTGCTACAAATCTATACAAATTAGATGTTTTATCGAGTTCTATTTCTTTTTCCTGGGAAATTAACCCTTTTGTTCTATGTTTATCGTCTTTATACATTCCCCATAGAGGAATATTGACACCATATCTATCTAAAACTTTTTTAACTGAGCTTACTTGGCCTTTTCCTCCATCTAATAGTATCAAATCTGGAAAGTTTTCATACTTTATCCTTCTTTCTACTATCTCTGCCATAGAGTCATAATCGTTTGGCCCTTCAACTGTTTTTATTTTATATCTTCTATACTCTTTTTTATCCTTTTTCCCATCTGTAAATACAACCATTGATCCAATAGAATCTACCCCTTGTATATTGGATATATCAAATGATTCTATTCGCTTTGGTATATCTTTTAATCCTAAAATATTCTTAAGTTCTTCAAGAGCACCTATACTCTTTTGATACTTTAATTTATTTAAATTTGAGAACTTTTCTAGATATTCAATGGCATTTTTTCTAACCATTTCTATCAAGTTCTTCTTGTCCCCCTTCTGAGGAACCTTTATATTTACCTTTTGACCTTTTTTATCTGTCAGCCATTCTTCTAAAACAAAACTATCTTCTATCTCATCTTCTATTATAATTTCTTTAGGTATATAATCTTGAGATATATAAAACTGTTTAACAAAAGATGATAAAATAGATTTACGACAACTATCCATAACACCTTCTAAAATAAAGTGTTCTCTGCCAACTATTTTTCCATTTCTTATAAAAAATACTTGTACACAAGCTTCGTCATGTGCTCTAGCCATAGCGATTATATCTTGATTTAAATCTGAAGTTCCTGAGTCTATTTTTTGTTTTTGAACCATATCTTCTAAACTTCTAATTTTATCTCTATAAATTGCTGCATCTTCAAAATTAAAATCCATTGCACATTTATTCATCTTTTCTTTTAAAATTTCTATTAATCTTTCTTCTTTTCCAGATAAAAATAAAATGACTTCCTCTATCATTTTACTGTATTCTTCTTTACTTACTTCACCTGTGCATGGTCCTATACATTTTTTAATATGTTTATTTAAACATGGGCGAACTTTATTTGCTATTGCTTTTTCTATATCTATATTACATGTTCTTATAGGATAAGTATTTCTTATTATCTCAAGAGTATCATTTACAGCAGTTATATTTGTATATGGTCCAAAATATTTAGCCTTATCCTTTAAAACCTTTCTTACTTTTAAAACTCTTGGATAATCTTCATTTACAGTTACTTTTATATACGGGTATGTCTTATCATCTCTAAGAAGCACATTGTACTTAGGTCTGTATTGCTTTATTAAGTTACATTCTAAAATTAACGCTTCTAATTCTGAATCAGTTATTATATATTCAAATTCGGCAATGTTTTTTACCATTGATTTTACTTTTGATGTATGATTTTTAGAAGATTGGAAGTATTGTCTTACTCTATTTTTAAGAGATATAGCTTTTCCAACATATATAATCTTATCATTTTCATTTTTCATTAAATAAACCCCAGGTTCTGCTGGAAGCTTTTTTAACTGTTCTTGTATATCAAACATTATTTCACCTCGGCTTTAATTTATAATAAAATTATACCCTAAATCACATTTAAATAATAAGATATTTAAAGTATGCTTTAAAATAATTAAAGAAGGATAAATACAAGTTTTAATAACTTTAAAAGCCTTTTATAGCTTAAAGTCAACTTTATATTTATCCTTCTAATTTAAATTATTTTATATCCAAAATTTTTATTTCTTTGCTTTTCCTCCATTAACTTGTAAGAAATATGTTCCTGCAGATTCTCTTGTTTTAAACTCTGGAGAATCTTTGTATTTATCAACATTTTCAGAAGTTAATCCTACTATATCTATAGATCCTGTTTCATATAAATTAAGAGCTGCATTTGGATCTTTAACTATCTTAGTATTTACTTTATCTATCTTAACTGAACTTGAATCCCAGTAATTAGGATTTTTACTCATTGTAAATACATCTTCTATTTTCCAATTACTTAATGTAAATGGTCCATTATAGTATATCTTATCTGCTGCAGTTCCATATTCACTTCCGAATTCTTTTACAGCTTTTTCATTTTGTGGTAAGAATGATTTGAAGAACATTAAACTATCGAAGTAGTGAACTGGTCTTACTAAATCTACTTTTAATGTATAATCATCTACTGCTTTTATTCCTACACCATCTGCATTATCTGTTTTACCTAGGTTGAAATCTTTAGCTCCTACTATATCATACATAATGAATCCGTAAGTTGATGCTGTTGCTGGATCTAAAGTTCTCTTCCATGAATATTCAAAGTCTTTAGCTGTTACTGGGTCTCCATTTGACCATTTAGCATCTTTTCTTAAATGGAAAGTCCATGATTTACCGTCTTCTGATTTTTCCCACTTCTCAGCAGTTCCTGGAGCTAACTTACCATCTTTATCTTGTTTAACTAATCCTTCCATAGTGTTCATCAATACTTCTGATGAAACCGTATCCGTAGCTTTACTTATATCTAATGTAGGTATATCTGATGTAAGAGATAAATTAAGTTCTTTTTTACCTTCTCCTAATTCTACCCAATTATATATTGCATCAACTCCAAAAGTTGGAGTAAGTCTTCCACTTACATATGGTTTTTGAAGGTAAGATACACCTTTTTGGTAAAGAGGAGATAAGAATCCATCTTCTAGCATCATCTTTTCAGCTTTTGCATACTTTTCCCAACTTTCTTTTTGACTTCCAGCTGTTTTACCTTCTTCTAAAAGTTTATCATATTCTGGATTGCTATACCCTGTATTTTTAGCGTATTGTAATCCACTTTGCATAGTCTCTAAGAATGTTAGTGGGTCTGGGTAATCTGGTGACCATCCTGAATGAGTAAGTTGGAAATCTCCCTTTTCTTCTAATGCAAGTTTTTGTTTAAATGGCTGTACTTTTATCTCTACTTTTAATCCTGGTAATGCATTTTGAAGTTCTGATTGCATAAATTCAACTTCTTTTTTAGCACTTTCTGAGTCAAATGATAATAATTCTAATGTTACAGTATCAAAACCAACCTCTTCTTTAGCTTTTTCCCATAGTTTAGTAGCTTCTTCTTTGTTGTATTTATAACCCATTTCTCCAGCTACTTCTCTATAATCTTTACCCTCTTCATTGAAAGCTAATTTTTCTGCAACTATATAATCAGCTGCTGTACATCCATTATTTATTATTGTGTCACATAGAGTTTCTTTATCTACAGCCATAGATATAGCTGCTCTTGCATTTTTATTAGCAAGCACTTCATATGGATCTCCTGCTGCACCATTTCCTGATGAGGAACTTCCACTGTTACTACATCCAACCATACTCATTACAGTTATTGCTGCAGTAGCACTCATTAATGCCATTTTCTTTTTAAAAACCATTAAATTACCTCCCCAAATAAGTTAATTTTTAAGTACTTTTGTGATAATGCATATATATGTTTTTATATTATATGTGCCTAATTTTGTCCTTAATTCCTAAATTTATATTTTTATAAGAAAATAGCAGGAATATATAACTTTTAAATACATTCCTGCTATTTTTAATTTTAATTAAAGATTACTTACTAGCACCTTTACCTCCATTTATTTGGAAGAAGTTTACTGATGCTTTTAATGTTGTTTTAAATTCTGGAGAATCTTTATATTTATCAACATTTTCAGAACTTAATCCTACTATATCTATAGATCCTGTTTCATATAAGTTAAGAGCTGCATTTGGATCCTTAACTATCTTAGTATTTATTTTATCTATCTTAACTGAGCTTGCATCCCAGTAATTAGTATTTTTACTCATTGTGTACATATCTTCTAACTTCCAATTGCTTAGTGTAAATGGTCCATTATAAACAACTTTATCAACTGCAGTTCCATACTCACTTCCAAACTCTTTTACAGCTTTTTCATTTTGTGGTAAGAATGATTTAAAGAACATTAAACTATCAAAGTAATGCACTGGTCTTGCTAAATCAACCTTTAGTGTGTAGTCATCTACAGCTTTTATTCCTACTCCATCTGCATTATCAGTTTTTCCTAAGTTATAATCTTTTGCACCTACTATATCATACATAATGAATCCATAAGTTGATGCTGTTGCTGGATCTAAAGTTCTCTTCCATGAGTATTCGAAATCTTTGGCCGTTACTGGGTCTCCATTTGACCATTTAGCATCTTTTCTTAAATGGAAAGTCCATGATTTACCATCTTCTGATTTTTCCCACTTTTCAGCAACCCCTGGAGCTAACTTACCATCTTTATCTAACTTAACTAAACCTTCCATAGTATTCATAAGTACTTCTGATGAAACTGTATCTTCAGCTTTACTTATATCTAATGTAGGTATATCTGAAGTATTCGTTATATTAAGTTCTTTTTTACCTTCTCCTAATTCTACCCAGTTATATATTGCTGGAACCCCAAATGATGGAGTAAGTCTTCCATTTACGTATGATTTTTGTAAATATGAAGATCCTTGTTGTACCAATGGAACTAGGTATGCATCATCTAACATCATTTTTTCAGCTTCTGCATATTTAGCCCAACTATCTTCTTGCTTTTCTGCATTTTTAGCTTCTTCTATAAGTTTATTATATTCATCATTTTTATAGCTTGTATTTTTAGCATATTGTATTCCAGGTTGCATAGTTTCTAAGAATGTTAGTGGATCTGGATAATCTGGATTCCAAGATGCATAAGATAAATCAAAATCTCCTTTACTTTCTAAATCAAGTTTTTGTTTAAATGGTTGTGACTTTATTTCAACTGTTAATCCTGGAAGAGAACTTTGAAGTTCTGATTGCATAAATTCAGCTGTTCTCTTACTACTTTCAGAATCAAATGATAATAATTCTAATTTTACTGTATCAAATCCAACTTCTTCTTTAGCTTTTTCCCATAATTTAGTAGCTTCCTCTTTATTATGTTCGTATCCCATTTTTCCAGCTACTTCTCTATAATCTTTTCCAGCTTCATTATATGCTAATTTTTCTGCTACATAATATGACGCTGGTATTGTTCCATTATTTAATATAGTATCGCACATTGCTTGTCTATCAACAGACATAGCAATTGCGGCTCTAGCATTTTTATTTGCAAGCACTTCTAAGGCCTGACCGTCTCCTTTTCCTGTACTGCTGCCTCCACTAGATGTATTCCCTCCTGTGCTACTACATCCCACTAACGCCATAACAGCTATTGCAGATGTTGCACACATTACAGCCATTTTTTTCTTTAAAACCATAACACATCCCCCTTATTGGTTATTCCAACCATATTGATTATTAATTTACATTATAGAATAATTTGTTCAAAATGTCATTATTTTTTGAATATTTATTTTTTAGACATATTTATTTTTTATCATGCAAATGACATTTTATTATGCTCATATTAATTTATATTAATTAAAGTTAGCCTTTATTCGAAAAAACCCTTTAATTAAATTTTTTAAATATTGTAAATTTTTTATATAAATTATTGTTTTTTTTGTAAAACCGTACTAATATTATAATAAAACTAATTTCAGTACCGTTATAAATTTAAAATTAGATGGGAGGATTAATATTTTGAAAAAATTTAATATGCTAATTATATTAAATTTAGTTATAAGTTTTTCATACTGTTTGTTTAATGGTTTTGAAAGATTTTCTTTTATAAATTCATCTTTTATGATAGGATTATTTTATTTAACACTAGGAATTTTCTTTTATGTTACAGAACAAGGGTTTTTTAATTTAACGATTTATGCCTATAATAAAGTTTGTAATCAAATTCAAAAAAGTAGAGGCTTGTTATGTGAGGGAAATATAGATATCGATGATTATATAAAAAGAAGATACCATTTTACTAACACAAATTCACTTTTATCATCTGGTTTAATCATATCTTTAAGCACTTTAATAATAAGTTTTACAATTTATTCATAAGTTTACATAATGCATCATAAAATTAATAAAACTACATTTTAAATAGTTTCAAAATTCTGATATTAATACATATCAGAATTTATTTTTAAATTAATACTATTTTATTCAAGGGGGTGTAGCGATGGGTCGCTATATTTTAAAACGTCTTACTCTTATGCTTATGACACTACTAATCGTTATTTCTGTTACATTTTTCTTGGTAAGATTATTACCTGGAAGCCCATTTAATGACGAAAAGTTGAATGCACAACAAGTCGAAATGATTAACAAGCAGTATGGTTTGGATGCACCTGTCCCAGTTCAATATCTAAGATATATGACTGGAGTTTTTACAGGTGATTTAGGAAGATCTTTCAAGTATGACAATAAAAAGGTTGAGGATTTAATAAGTACTCGTTTAAAACCTTCTGCTATGTTAGGTGCTCAAGCACTAGTAATAGGAAGTGTGGTTGGTTTAACTTTAGGTATAGTAGCTGCACTTAAGAAGAATACTTTCTGGGATTATTTTGCAACTGTAATTTCCGTTTTAGGAGTTTCTGTTCCATCATTTGTTTTAGCTGCACTATTGCAATTGTATTTAACTACACGACATCAAATTTTCCCGGTTACTTGGGGTATGCCTATAGGCTCAGATTTTAGATATGCTTGGACTGTTTTACCATCTATAGCATTAGCATTTTTCTCAATAGCAAGTATAGCTCGTTTTACTAGAACTGAACTTGTCGAGGTTTTAAATGCAGACTATATAGTAACTGCAAAATCTAAAGGTTTAACTAAAGCTGCTGTAATAGTAAAACATGCTTTAAGAAATGCTTTAATACCAGTTGTAACTATGCTTGGACCTTTAACTGTTGGTCTACTTACTGGTTCTCTAGTTGTTGAAAAAGTTTTCGCTGTTCCTGGATTAGGAGATTTATTAGTATCATCTATAACTACTAATGACCTATTCTGTATATCAGGTGTTTCTATATTCTATAGTGCACTTTATATAGGAGTTATCTTATTAGTTGACATCCTTTATGGAATAATTGATCCTAGAATTCGTGTTGCAGGGGGGAAAGCTTAATGATGGATAAAGTTATTATCGATGGTAAAGAAGTTCAACTTACTGCTGACTTATTTGAAGTCAGTCCTGCTGATATGACTCAGCATGAAGCTATAACTAGACCAAGTTTAACATTTTGGCAAGATGCTAGAAAAAGGCTGTTTAGAAATAAAGGTGCTCTTACAGGTTTAATCATATTGTCTATAATATGTTTCCTTACTGTATTTGGCCCAATGTTTAATGAATATGCTTATGATCAACAAAACTTACGTCATGCTAAATTACCTCCAAGAATGCCTGTTGTTTCTTCTTTAGGAATCATGGACGGTACTAAAATAGAGAAAAAATTTGATGGAACTCAAGAAAGAGTTGATTCATACAAACAAAAAGGTGTAGAAGATGGAGTTAATCACTGGTTTGGTACAGACGACTTAGGACGTGACTTATGGACTCGTACTTGGACTGGAGCTAGAGTATCTCTTTTTATAGCTATACTAGCTGCTATTTATGATTTATTAATCGGTGTTACTTATGGTGGTGTTTCTGCTTATTACGGTGGAAAAGTGGATATGTATATGCAACGTTTTATTGAAATACTGACTGGTATACCTAGTTTAGTTATACTTACATTATTTATCTTAGTATTTGAACCAGGTGTTTTATCAATGTCCCTTGCAATGGCTATTTCCGGATGGACCGGAATGTCTAGAATAGTTCGTTCTCATGTTCTTAGAATTAAGAATCAAGAGTTCGTTTTAGCTTCTAGAACATTAGGTGCATCTGATAAGAAGATAATTGTAAAACACTTATTCCCTAATATAATAGGGCCTGTAGTTGTTATGATGATGTTCTCATTACCTTCTGCTATATTCTATGAAGCATTCTTAAGTTTTATAGGATTAGGACTGCAACCTCCATATGCATCATTAGGAGTATTGATAAACGATGGATTTAAACAGTTACAAACAAATCCATATATGATGTTCATACCTTCAATGGTAATATGTTTATTAATATTTAGTTTAAACTTACTTGCTGATGGATTAAGGGATGCTGTTGACCCTAAAATGCGTAATCAATAGTTAGAAAGGGGATGAGTTTTGTGGAAAAAGAAAAATTGTTACAAGTTAAGAATTTAAAGGTTCACTTCAAAACTTTTGGTGGTGAAGTTCAAGCCGTAAGAGATGTTACATTTGATCTACATAAAGGAGAAACTCTCGCGATAGTTGGAGAATCAGGTTCTGGTAAATCTGTTGCCTGTAAAACTATTATGAGAATAATGTCTTCAAATGCTATTATAAAAGAAGGCGAAATTTTATTTAACGGAAAAAATTTAACTAAATTACCAGAAAAAGAAATGGAAGCTATAAGGGGTAAAGATATAGCAATGATATTCCAAGACCCTATGACTTCATTAAACCCTACTACTACTATTGGTAAACAAATAGCAGAAGGTATAATAAAACATCAAGGATTATCTAAAGACGAAGCAATGAAAAAAGCTATTGAACTTATAGACCTTGTTGGTATACCTTTCCCTGAAAAGAGAGCGAAACAATATCCGCATCAATTCTCAGGTGGTATGCGTCAACGTATAGTTATAGCAATTGCTCTTGCTTGTAATCCTAAAATACTTATAGCGGATGAACCTACTACAGCTCTTGATGTTACTATACAAGCTCAAATTTTAGAGCTTATAAAAGATATTCAAAAGAAAACTGGAGTTGCTGTTATATTTATAACTCATGACCTTGGTGTTGTTGCAAATATGGCAGATAGAGTTGCTGTTATGTACGCTGGTAAAATAATAGAAGTCGGTACTTCTGATGATGTATTCTATAATCCTCAACATCCATATACTTTGGGGCTACTAGCTTCTATGCCTAGTTTAGATGTTGGTGAAAATGATTTATATAATATACCAGGTACTCCTCCAGATTTAATGAATCCTCCTGAGGGTGACGCTTTTGCTTTACGTAATACTAATGCACTTAAAATAGATTTTGTTGCAGAGCCTCCTATGTTTAAAGTAAGTGAAACTCATAGTGCTGCTACATGGTTATTACACCCTTTAGCTCCTAAAATAGAAAGACCTACAAGCATAGGAAGAAAGAAGGTGTCTTCAAATGACTAAGAAAAAACTATTAGAAGTTAAAAATCTTAAACAGTACTTTCCAATAGACAAAAATACAGTTGTAAAAGCTGTTGATGATATAAGTTTTCATATTTACGAAGGAGAAACTTTTGGTCTTGTTGGTGAGTCTGGTTCTGGTAAATCTACTACTGGTAGAGCTATAATAAGATTATATGACCCTACTGCTGGTGAAATAGTATTTGATGGTAAAAATATATCAAGTAAAAAATTAGATAAAAATATTAAATCATTTGTAAATAAAAATATGCAGATGATATTCCAAGATCCTATGGCTTGTCTTAATCCTCGTATGACCGTTATGGATATAATAGCTGAAGGTCTTGATATACATGGATTATGTAAGACAAAGGATGAAAGAACTAAAACTGTTTATGAATTATTAAGAACCGTTGGATTAAACGAACAACATGCAGGAAGATATCCTCATGAGTTCTCTGGAGGTCAAAGACAGCGTATAGGTATAGCTCGTTCACTAGCTATACAACCTAAGTTTATAATAGCTGACGAACCTATATCCGCTCTTGATGTTTCTATCCAGGCTCAAGTTGTTAACTTGCTTAGAAAGTTACAAAAAGAAAAAGGATTAACTTATTTATTTATAGCTCATGACCTTTCAATGGTTAAATATATAAGTGATCGTATTGGAGTTATGCATCACGGAAGATTAGTTGAGTTAACTACTTCTGAAGAACTTTATGCTAACCCTCTACATCCTTATACAAAATCATTGTTATCAGCTATCCCACTTCCAGATCCAGAGCATGAAAGACATAGAGTTCGTATAAAATATGATACTAGCGTTCATGATTATTCTGAACATAAACCTAAGTGGTTTGAGATAAGACCAGGACACTTTATATTCGGTTCTGATCCTGAAATGGAGAAATATGAAAAGGAATTAGCTGAAAGAGAAGCTACTAACTAATGGAATTTTAAAAGGAGATGACTTAAATTTAAGACATCTCCTTTATTTTATTTCTCAAAGTATTTTTTTAAAAATAGTCCTGTGTATGAACCTGGTTTTTTAGAAACTTCTTCTGGTGTTCCTGTTGCAATTATTTTTCCACCTTTATCTCCACCTTCTGGTCCAAGGTCTATTATATAATCACATGTTTTTATAACATCTAAGTTATGCTCTATAACAACTATAGTATTGCCTGTATCTGCTAGCCTTTGCAGTACAGTTATTAATTTATCTACATCAGCCATATGAAGCCCTGTTGTTGGCTCATCTAAGATATATAAAGTTTTTCCTGTAGCTCTTTTACTCAACTCTGTTGCTAGTTTAATACGTTGAGCTTCTCCTCCTGATAATTGAGTCGATGGCTGTCCTAATTTTATATATGAAAGTCCAACATCCATAAGAGTATCTAGTTTTCTTTTTATTGTTGGTATGTTCTCAAAGAAAGCTGATGCTTCTTCAACATTCATATCTAAAATATCTGCTATTGTTTTATCTTTATATTTAACTTGAAGAGTTTCTCTGTTGTATCTTTCTCCTTTGCAAATTTCACAAGGAACATAAACATCCGGTAAGAAATGCATTTCTATTTTTATTATCCCGTCACCTTTACAAGCTTCACATCTTCCACCTTTAACATTGAAACTAAATCTTCCTTTTTGATATCCTCTAGCTTTAGCTTCATTAGTTGATGCAAATAAATCTCTTATTAAATCAAATACACCTGTATAAGTTGCAGGATTTGAACGCGGAGTTCTTCCTATAGGACTTTGATCTATATTTATTATTTTATCTATATTTTCTATTCCTTTTATCTCTTTATGTTTACCTGGTTTGTCTCTTAATCTGTTAACTTTTGTAGCTATACCTTTATATAAAATGTCATTAATTAATGTACTTTTTCCTGATCCAGATACACCTGTAATACAAGTAAACTTTCCTAATGGAATTTTAGCATTTATATTTTTTAAGTTATTTTCTGATGCTTTAACTATCTCTATGAAATTTCCATTTCCTTCTCTTGTCGTTTCAGGTATTGGTATAATTTTTTTACCGCTTAAATATTGTCCTGTTAATGAATTAGGGTTTCTAAGTATTTCATCAAGATTTCCTTCTGCTACTATTTCTCCACCATGAACTCCTGCTTCTGGACCTATATCTACTATATAATCAGCTTCCCTCATTGTATCTTCATCATGCTCTACAACTATAAGGGTATTTCCTATATCAGTTAAATGTCTTAAAGTTTTTATTAATCTATCATTATCTCTTTGATGTAATCCTATACTAGGTTCATCTAAAACATATAAAACTCCTACAAGTGCTGAACCAATTTGTGTCGCTAACCTAATACGTTGAGCTTCTCCTCCCGATAATGTACCAGCTTTTCTAGATAAGTTTAAATAATCTAGTCCAACATCTCTTAAGAATGCTGCTCTAGCTTTTATTTCCTTTAAAATTTCATGAGCTATGAACTTTTGCTTATCTGTTAGCCTTATATTTTCAATATATTCTATAAGCTCATTAACTGAGTAATCAGTTACTTCCATTATATTTTTATTATCCACTAATACAGATAAAACTTCTTTTCTTAATCTATTTCCTTTACACTTAGGACAAGGTCTTTCTCCCATAAACTCTTCTATTTTTTCTCTAGAATGTTCTGAGTTTGTTTCTCTATATCTTCTCTCTAAGTTTACTATTACACCTTCAAACGGAGCTTTGTATAATCTATTTCCTCCATACTTTGATTCATATACAAATTCAACCATAACATTATCATGTCCATATAGTAGTTCTTGAATAAATTCTTCAGGTAAATCTTTAAATGGAGTAGATAAATCCACATTAAATTTTTCTGCTAAACTCTTTACCATTTTACTATAGTAAGTATCATCATTGATTCCAACTGAACCCCAAGCAGCTATAGCTCCTTGTTTTATAGAAAGTTCTTTATTTGGAACTACAAGATCTGGGTCAACCTCTTTACTCTCGCCTAATCCATTACATGTGTCACAAGCTCCAAAAGGACTGTTGAAAGAGAACATTCTAGGAGATAATTCTTCTATACCTATACCATGTTCTGGACATGCAAATTTAGTTGAATAAAGAATTTCTTCATCATCTATTATTTGAGCTATAACTAAACCTTCAGATAGCTTTACAGCCGTTTCTATAGAATCAGCTAATCTATTTTCTATACCATCTTTCATTACAATTCTATCAACTACTACCTCTATATTATGTTTTTGATTTTTATTTAAATCTATTTCATCTGTAACTTCATAGTTAGTTCCATCTACTCTTAACCTTACAAATCCTTCTTTTTTTATGTTTTCAATAACTTTCTTGTGCGTTCCCTTTTGCCCTCTAACTACAGGTGATAATATTTGTAACTTAGTTCTTTCCGGAAAATTCATCATCTTATCTACTATTTCTTGTACTGTCATTTGACTTATCTTTTTACCACAAGTTGGACAATATACTTCCCCAACTCTTGCAAATAGTAATCTTAAATAATCATATATTTCTGTTACTGTACCCACTGTAGAACGAGGATTTTTTGATGTTGTTTTCTGATCTATTGATATAGCTGGTGATAATCCTTCAATATACTCTACATTAGGTTTTTCCATTTGCCCTAAGAATTGTCTAGCATATGCAGATAAACTCTCTACGTATCTTCTTTGTCCTTCTGCATATATAGTGTCAAAAGCTAAAGATGATTTTCCCGATCCTGAAAGACCAGTAAAAACAATAAATTTATCTCTAGGCAAAGTTAAATCTACATTTTTTAAATTATGCTCTTTAGCTCCTTTTATTATAATCTTATCATTCATATGCTTTTTCCTTTCATACTCAAATTTATAAGTCATTAATTTAATTTATCTTCTAATTCTTTTATCTTATCTCTTAATTGTGCTGCTCTCTCAAACTGAAGATTTTGTGCAGCTTCCATCATTTCAACTTTAAGGTTTTCTATTGATTCTCTTATACTATCTTCATTATTTTCGTTTATTTCTCCATAAACAGCTTCTTCATCTGCAACAACCGTTGCTTCTATTCCTTTTCTTATTCCTTTTTGTATTGTTGTTGGAACGATATTATTAACCTCATTATAGTGCATCTGTATTTCTCTTCTTCTCTTTGTCTCTTCTATAGCACTTTGCATAGATCTAGTTATCTTATCTGCATACATTATAACTTTTCCATTTGAATTTCTAGCTGCTCTACCTATCGTTTGTATAAGAGAAGTTTCTGATCTTAAGAAACCTTCTTTATCAGCATCAAGTATTGCAACTAGTGAAACTTCCGGTATATCTAAACCTTCTCTTAATAAGTTTATACCCACTAAAACATCAAATTTACCTAGTCTTAAATCTCTTATTATTTCTATTCTTTCTAATGTATCTATATCTGAATGTAAGTACTTAACTTTAATTCCTATATCTTTAAGATAATTAGTTAAATCCTCACTCATCTTTTTAGTTAAAGTAGTTATAAGAACTCTTTCTCCTTTTTCTGTAATAGAGTTTATTTCTCCAACTAAATTATCAATTTGATTATTTATAGGTCTTACTTCAATTATTGGATCTAAAAGTCCAGTCGGTCTTATTATTTGTTCTGCTATTGTAGTTGAATGTTCTATTTCATAAGGTCCTGGAGTTGCAGTTACAAATAGTATTTGATTTATATTCTCCTCAAATTCATTAAAGTTTAAAGGTCTATTATCATAAGCTGAAGGTAATCTAAAACCATTATCTATAAGAGATGACTTTCTTGATCTATCGCCTGCATACATACCTCTTACTTGAGGAACTGTTACGTGAGATTCATCAACTATGATTAAAAAGTCATCTGGGAAGAAGTCCATTAGTGTATATGGTTTTTCTCCTGGTTCTCTTCCTGTTATATGTCTAGAGTAATTTTCTATACCCTGACAAAATCCTATCTCTTTTAACATTTCTATATCATATCTAGTTCGTTGGTCTATTCTTTGTGCTTCGACCAATTTATCATTTTCTTTAAAATAATCTACTCTATCTTTCAATTCTTTTTGAATATCAATTATTGCTTTATCTATTCTTTCTGGTGTTGTAACATAGTGAGATGCTGGGAAAATTACTACATGATTTCTAAGTCCAACAAGTTTCCCTGTTAAATAGTCTATTTCTGTTATTCTATCTATTTCATCCCCAAAAAATTCTATTCTAATAGCTCTTTCATCTGTATTAGCTGGGAATATCTCTAGAATATCACCTCTAACTCTAAAAGTTCCACGTGTAAAATTAACATCATTTCTTTCATATTGTATATCTATTAATTTTTTTATGATTTCATCTCTATCTTTCTCCATACCTGGTCTTAAAGAAACCATAAGTTTTTTATAATCTTCTGGATCCCCTAATCCATATATACATGATACAGAAGAAATTATTATACAATCTCTTCTTTCTAAAACTGCAGCAGTTGCTGAATGTCGTAATTTATCTATTTCATCATTTATACTTGCATCTTTTTCTATATACGTATCACTATGTGCTACATAAGCTTCAGGTTGATAATAATCATAATAACTTACAAAGTACTCAACTGAATTCTCTGGAAAGAATTCCTTAAACTCACTATAAAGCTGTGCTGCTAAAGTTTTATTATGAGCTATTATTAAAGTAGGCTTATTTACATTTTTTATTATATTAGCCATTGTAAAAGTCTTTCCTGATCCTGTAACTCCAAGTAATGTATTAAACTTTTCATTTCTATTTAAAGCATCTGTAATTTTATCTATAGCTTCAGGTTGGTCACCTGTAGGCTTATATTCCGATTGAATTTTAAACTCCACAATATCCACTCCTAACCGAACATTAGTTCACATTATAATACCTTAATTATAACATAGCTTTTAAATTTTTTTCACTCTATATTAATATTCTCTTATTTAAAGTATTTTAAATATTTTTATTTAAAAATTTACTTAGTAAAAATCGAAAAAAGAGCTACCTTTATATAAAGATAGCTCTTTTTATTTATGTAAATTATTTTCTTAAATTTTTAACTTGTTCTAGAATTTTTATATCTTCCTCGCTCGTTGGTTCCTCTAAAACTATATTATGAGGCATTTTAGCTCCATTTTCATCTACACATACAAAAGTTAAAAATCCTTCAACAATAATACTTTCACCCCTAATAACTTTTCCATAAACCGTCAAACTAGTTTTACCAGCATATACAATTGCTGATTTTATTTTTATAATATCACCTTTTTTTATAGGTTTTGTAAATTTGACTTCATGTACTTTTAAACAAACTAAATTTTCAGGATGTCCATATTCATTTGCTACTGTTATAAAACAACTCTCAACAAACCACTCTGTCATCCTTCCTGCAAATAATGTCCCATGGTGATTTAAATCTTCACTTTTAACAAGTCTATGTGTATCGTAAAACTCCATATAAATACCCCCCTGGCATGTGTTAATGTATAAGACTTTTCTTATATACTAATTATACTATACGTAAAAATAGCAATATACAACATGTTTTTTGTTAAATTTTTTTTACAAACATTTATAAAAAAATGAGGCCTCTATGGGGGATAGAGACCTCTTAAATGGGGGAGATTGAGTATTTATTTATACTTATATAATGTCCCCTTTTAAGATTTATATACATTATTTTTTAAATTTTTTTATTTATTTTTATTTAAGCGTAATCTTTTTATATTTTACACATCAAAAAAGTGGTTAGTATTAAGTTACAATGCCGAAGTCATTTTAAAGTATCTTTCCTTATCATTTAAATCATACCGTATAAGCGTAATTCTTATATATTTTACACAACAAAAAGTGGTTGATATTTAGTTTGCAGCGAAGTGGTCATTTAAAGCATCTTCTCAGCTTTATGACCCAAGCACAAACTAAATATCAACCACCACTTAAATCCACGTAAAATAAAAAAGATTACGCGGCTACGTCCTACTCTCCCAGGCAGCTTCCCACCAAGTACCATCAGCGCTAAAGAGCTTAACTTCTGTGTTCGGAATGGGAACAGGTGTATCCTCTTTGCTGTAATAACCGCATAATCTTTATTTAGAGTTAGTACTCTAAAAACTGAATAACATTTGTAAGATTAAATAATCTTGGTCAAGTCCTCGATCTATTAGTATCGGTAAGCTACATACATTGCTGCACTTACACCTCCGACCTATCAACCAGGTAGTCTTCCTGG
>NZ_JBOGBV010000066.1:0-17285 GCF_051656405.1 Paraclostridium sp. | reverse complement strand
CCACCTGTTATGTGTGCTATAGCTTTTAACTCATATTTTTTTATTAAATTCATAACAAGTTTCACGTATATCTTTGTAGGAATAAGAAGTGCCTCTCCTAACGTCATTCCTAATTCTTCTATATGATCAGTTAGTTCATACTTATATTCTTCTAGAAATATTTTTCTTATAAATGAGTATCCATTACTGTGTATTCCACTTGATGATATTCCTATTAATGTATCTCCAGCGTTAACATTTTGACCACTTATTATTTTAGATTTATCTGCTATTCCTACTGAGAATCCTGCTAAATCATAATCATCCTCTGAGTACATACCAGGCATTTCAGCTGTCTCTCCTCCAATAAGAGCACATTCTGCCAGCTTACATCCTTCAACTATTCCAGATACTATATCATCTATTTTCTCAGGAATTAATTTTCCAGTAGCTATATAATCTAAGAAAAATAATGGCTTAGCGCCTTGGCATATAAGATCATTGACACACATAGCTACTAAATCTATACCTACAGTATTGTGAACATCCATCATTTGAGCTAGTTTTAATTTTGTTCCAACTCCATCTGTAGAAGATAGTAAAACAGGTTCATCCATATTTATAAAATCTTTTAAACTATATAACCCACTAAAGTTTCCTAAATCTCCTATAACATTTTTATCATATGTTCCTTTTATCTTATCTTTTATAAGATTTACAGCTCTATTTCCCTCATCTATATCTACACCTGAAGCTCTATATGTTAACATGATATTAGTTCCCCCTCATCAATTTTTTCAACAGGATATTTTCCATCAAAACATGCTTTGCAGAAAGTTGTTTTATCTTCTGCTGCTTCTAAAGTTCCTTCTATGCTTAAAAACTTTAATGTATCACAACCTATATAATCTCGTATCTGATCCAAATTATATTTAGATGCTATTAAATTAGATCTATGTGGAGTATCTATACCGTAATAACATGAATGTGTTACTTGTGGTGAAGTTATTCTTAAATGAATTTCTTTTGCTCCTGCATCTTTTAATGATTTAACAATTTGCTTAGATGTCGTCCCTCTTACTACAGAGTCATCTACTAAAACTATTGATTTGCCTTTTACTACATTACTTAAAGGATTTAACTTTATTTTAACTCCAATTTCTCGTTCTTTTTGAGTAGGCTTTATAAATGTTCTTCCCACATATCTATTTTTTACTAATCCTTCTGTAAGTTTAACTCCACTGGCATTTGAATATCCTATTGCACCAGCCCATCCTGAATCTGGAACGGGTACTACTATATCAGCTTTTATTTTTTCATCTTTAGCTAAAATTTCTCCACATTTAACTCTAAACTCATATACGTTTACATTATCTATAGTTGCATCATTTCTTGCAAAATATATATGTTCAAATATACAACTTGATTTAATAGGCTTATAATTTTCTCTATAATGATACGAACTTAATTTATTGTCTTTTATAACTACTATCTCTCCAGGTTCAATATCTCGAATAACTTCTCCGCCTAAAATATTTATTGCACAATCTTCTGATGCTACTATATACATACCATCTTTTTTTCCTAATAATAATGGTCTAAATCCTTGTGGATCTCTAACTGCTACAAGTTCATTTTCACTACTTGATACAACCAGTGAATATGCACCTTTTATATAGTCCATTGTTATTTTTAAACTTTCAACTATATCACCTTTATAGTATCTAGCTAATATACAAAGGATAGCTTCTGTGTCCGAATCTGATTGAAGCATATATCCTTCTTCTTCTAACATATTTCTTAGATAATTTGCATTAACAAGGTTTCCATTGTGAGCTATTGATAACTGTCTTTTTCTGCATCTTCCTACAAGCGGCTGGCAATTGTCTAAACTACTACCTCCTGCAGTTGAATATCTTACGTGCCCTATTCCTATATGTCCTTTTAACTTTTCTAACTCACTTGATTTAAAAACATCACCTACAAGACCCATGTCTTTTTTATGATTTATTTGACCATCATTCAAAACAGATATTCCACAGCTCTCTTGGCCTCTATGTTGTATCGAGTATAACGCATAATACAATTCTTTAGATATATCTCTATCTGAGTATATTCCTACTACACCGCACATTTAAATATCCCCCTGATTAATTTTCTATCCTAGCTAAAACCTCTGTATACCCTTCAACTAAATCGCCTAAATCTCTTCTAAATCTATCTTTATCAAACTTCTCATTTGTGTCTACATCCCATAATCTACAAGTATCTGGTGATATTTCATCTGCTAGTATTATATTTCCATTTTCATCTTTCCCAAACTCCAGCTTAAAATCAACTAACTTAAAGTTTAAATTTAAGAAGAATTTCTTCATTATCTCATTGATTTTTAAAGTTTCTTCTTTTAAAAATGTTATTTCCTCTCTAGTAGCAAGTTTCATAGCAACTGCATGATCATCATTTAGCATCGGATCTCCATAATCATCATTTTTGTAAGATAGTTCAAATATAGGTTCATCTAGTACAATACCTTCTTCTATTCCATATCTCTTACAAAATGATCCAGCAGTTATATTTCTTATAATTACTTCAAGTGGTAATATTTCAACCTTTTTAACTATCATCTCTCTATCTGATACACCTTTTATGAAATGTGTACTTATACCTTCTTTTTCTAACATCTCAAACATAACTGTACAAATCTTGTTATTTAAAATTCCTTTTGAGTTTATTGAAGCTTTCTTTTCTCCATTAAAAGCTGTTGCATCATCTTTATAATAAACTAAATACTCATTTTCATTTTCTGTACTAAATATTTGTTTTGCTTTTCCTTCGTATAATAACATTTCAATTACCCCCTTAAGTTTTTATCATCGTCTAATACTTTTTGTTCCATTTGCTCTCTATAACTTTTCAATTGTTCTTTTATATTTGGATATTTTATGCTCATTATTTGTGCTGCCATTAATGCTGCATTTATTCCTGAATCTATAGTTACAGTAGCTACTGGTATCCCTTGTGGCATTTGAACTATTGAAAGAAGAGAATCTAACCCATCCATTGTAGATGATTTTATTGGTAATCCTACTACAGGTATTAAAGTATGTGATGCTATTACTCCTGGTAAATGTGCCGCTTTTCCTGCAGCTGCTATTATTACATCTGTATCATTTTCAATTTCGTTTAAAAAAGTTGTTAATTGCTTAGGTGTTCTATGTGCTGATAGTGCTCTTGCTACAACTTTTATTCCGAACATTTCTAAAAGCTCTATTCCTTTTTCTAACTTTGGATAATCTGACTTGGAACCCATAACTACTGCTATTTTCATCATAATCCTCCCTATTTTTACGTATATATATTTTTTTGTTTTTTTGAATATACGTTATATATAACGAACTTTATATTTAAATAATATACTATTATACGTATATTATCAACCTTATTTTTAATTTTGTTCGTATTTTTATTTAAAGCATAAAAAAGGAGCAATCCATTTCTAGATTGCTCCTTTTTTGTATAATTTAATTATCCGAAATACTTATTTAGCTTTTTAGTTACATCAAACCCTAAATCAGCGCCTATTATTAATCCAAATACAATAGCATAAACTAAATCAATAAACCAAAATAATACAGATCTCTTTTTAATACTATCCAAAATATCACTTCCCATTGATTTTATAGTTTAATTGTACTACTAGAAATTTAAAACTTCTACTCATTCATTATATCTTTTATTTTACCTGTATCGACATTAACCTCAAACCATCCACTTGTAGCAACATGACTTTCTTCTTCATTTGTAATAACATCATATGCATGTATTGTATATATATCTTTATATTTGCTATCTACTTCTACAAAATTAGGTATATACATATTTTTTTCTTTCATATATTTTTTAACTAAATCAACAGCTTCCTTTTCTGTTAACTTTTCAATTTTACTTTCTTTATTTTCATATACTACTTCTTTTGCACTTTTTTCAACTGAATTTAAATTTTTATCTGAAGTACTAGCATATCCAATTATTAAAAAACCTGATATAAATATACTAGTTATCAAAACTCCATATAGTTTCATCTTTAGCCCTCCATCTTACAAAATTTACTATCTAATATGATTTACATATTTATGAATTTCATTCAAAATTCTATTAATTTGTAAAATTACAACTTTATATGAAAAATAATTATTTTGTTTTAAGAAAAATTAAAGTGGTATTTATTTACTATATTTAAAATAAATTTTATACTTAGGAGATGACTTAAAGATGAAATCTTTAAAAGGAACAAAAACTGCACAAAATTTAATGAATGCTTTTGCTGGAGAATCTCAAGCAAAAAATAAATATCAATTTTATGCTAAAATAGCTAGAAAAGAAGGCCTTGTTCAAATAGGTGATATATTTGATGAAACTGCACATAATGAAGAAATGCATGCTAAAATTTTCTTTAGATATTTATTAAATGATTTTACCGGAAATGATGTTCAAGTAACAGGTTCTTATGGTGTTGGAATGGGTTCTACTTTAGAAAATCTAAAAGGTGCTGCAAAAGGCGAATATGAAGAAGATACAATGTATTTAAAATTTGCTGAAGAAGCTAGAGAAGAAGGCTTTGAAGCTATCGCATCTTCATTTACTCATATACATTCAATTGAAGCTCATCATAGGGATAGATTCTTAAGATTAGCTAAAAATATAGAAGAAAATATAGTATTTGAAAAACCAGAAGTTCATGAATGGGTATGTACAGTATGTGGATACGTTCATGTAGGAACTGAAGCTCCACAAGTATGTCCAGCATGTAAACATCCTCAAGGATATTATGAAATAAAGGCTGAAAACTTCTAAAATCTAAAGCTAAGTATAAAAAAGGGTTAAGTACATATATGTATATGTGTTTAACCTTTTTTTATATTTAAAATAAAAATGCTGAGATTAATTCAAAAATTAATCTCAGCATTTAATTTATTCGATCATTTTAATTATATTTTATAATAATACAAACTTTAGTATAAACATTATTGATAAGAATATTAGTGATATATTAACTTCTTTTTTCTTTCCTGTAGCTAATTTTAATATTGTAAATGATATTATTCCGAATATAATACCATCTGCTATACTATAAGCTAACGGCATCATTGCAAATGTTAAAAATGCTGGTATTGCATTTGTAAAATCGCTAAAGTCTATTTCAAGTAATGAACTTGCCATCATAACACCTACTAATATAAGTACTGGCGCCGTCGCTTGTGGAGGTATTGATGTAAATATTGGGGCAAAGAATAACGATAGTAAGAATAATATGCCTGTCGTTACTGCTGTTAATCCAGTTCTTCCTCCTTCTCCTATACCAGCTGCACTTTCAATATATGCTGTAACTGTTGAAGTACCTAATAAAGATCCTGTAGTAGTTGCTATTGCATCTGCAAATAATGCTTCTTTAGCCTTTGGTAATTTTCCGTTTTCATCTAACATATTACCTTTTGATGCTACTCCTACTAAACATCCTACTGTATCAAATAAGTCAACAAATAAGAATGTAAATACTACTACCAGCATATCTAAACTAAATATTTGATCAACTGGAACTGAAAATGCTTGTAAAAATACTGGTTTCAATGATGGAACCGATGAAACTAAAGCATGTGGTAGTTGAACTAATCCCGCTACAATTCCTATAGCTGTAGTTACTACCATAGCTAATAAAAATGTACCTTTAACATTTCTTGAAAGTAAAACTGCCGCTATTACTAGACCTAGTATAGCTAATACTACTGATGGACTTTGCATATTACCAAGTTGTAATATTGCACCTCCACCTTGCACTATTCCTGCATTTACTAATCCTATAAATGCTATATATAATCCTATACCTGCTGTAACTGCATGTTTTAAAACTCCAGGTATACAATCTATAATCTTTTCTCTTACATTAGTTAATGTCAATAATATAAATATTACTCCTTCTATTAAAACTGCACATAATGCGAATTGCCAACTATATCCCATTTGTAAAACTACTGTGTATGCGAAGAATGCATTAAGTCCCATACCTGGTGCTAAAGCAATTGGATAATTTGCTAAAAATCCCATTATGCAACTTCCTATAAATGCTGCTATTGCAGTTGCTGCAAATACAGCATCTTTGTCCATACCAGCATCTCCTAATATACTAGGATTTACAACTAGTATATATGCCATTGTCATAAATGTTGTCATTCCTGCTATAACTTCTGTTTTTACATTCGTGTTATTCTCTGTTAACTTGAAAACTCTATCTAACATAGATTTCTTATTATTTGAAGTTTGCGCTGCTTGCATATCCTTCCTCCTTATTTTATAAAATATAATTATGATTTCGTTCGTCTTTTAACTTATCTTACATACTAATTATATAATATAGTTCGGTTTTAGGCAATAGGAACAACGAATGTTTTTATATTTTCTCATTTTTTTATTCGTTTTTATTCTTTGTATAAAAGTAAATAAAAAAAAGATATATAAATATAAAAATTTATATATCTTTTTCATTTTATAATAATCCAAATTTTAATATAAATACTATGCTAAGTATAATTAAAGACAGTTTTGCCTGATCTTTCTTACCACTAGCTAGCTTTAAAAATGTATATGATATGATTCCAAACATAATACCATCTGCAACACTATATGATAAAGGCATCATTACAAATGTTATAAATGCTGGTATTGCATCTGTGAAATCATTGAAGTTAATTCTTAATATTGAACTTGCCATTAAGAATCCTACAAGTATAAGTATTGGAGCTGTAGCTTGTGGTGGTATAGAAACAAATAATGGAGCAAAAAATAATGAAATTAAGAATAAAATTCCAGTAATTACTGCTGTTAATCCAGTTCTTCCTCCAACTGCTATTCCAGATCCACTTTCAACTGTTGTAGCTAATGTTGATGTTCCTAATACTGAAGATATAGTAGTTGAAACAGATTCTGCTAATAATGCTTTTTTTACATTAGGCATATTTCCATTTTCATCTAATAAGTTAGCCTTATCTGCAATTCCTAATAAAAATCCTATTGAGTCAAACATATTAACAAATAATAATGTAAGTACTATTACCAACATATCTAAGCTAAATATTTGACTTTTACCTACATCCAATGCTTTCATAAATACAGGTTGTATTGATGGAGGTAAGTCTATAAATCCTGTTGGCATAGGAACTATTGAAAATACCATCCCAATTACAGATGTAATTATTATAGATATTAAAAATGCTCCATTTACATTTTTTATTAATAAAGTTGCAGCTATCATTAATCCTATTATAGATAATAATACAATCGGTGACTTAACATTTCCTAATGATATTATAGCTCCACCTTGTTGAACAATACCTGCATTAACAAGTCCTATAAATGTTATAAATAATCCAATTCCAGCTGTTATAGCATGTTTTAAGACATCTGGCATACACTCTATTATCTTTTCACGAACATTAGTTACTGTTAATAAAATAAATATAATACCTTCGATAAACATAGCACATAGTGCAAATTGCCAAGTATATCCCATACCTAAAACTACTGTATACGTAAAGAATGCATTTATTCCCATACTAGGAGCTAATATTATAGGGTAATTAGCTAAAAATCCCATTATTATACATCCTATTGCTGAGGCTATTGCAGTTGCTGTAAAAACAGCGCCCTTATCCATACCAGCTTCACCTAATATAGTAGGATTTACAACTAATATATAAGCAATTGTCATAAATGTTGTTATTCCTGCTAATACTTCTGTTTTTACATTTGTGTTATTTTCACTTAGTTTAAAAACTTTCTCTAATAATCCATTATTAGAGCCTTTAACACTTGAATTTTGCATATTTTCCTCCATTGATGATAAGTTTTTTGTGATAAAATCCTTATAAAAAAATAAAAAGCATAAGCTTTTTATTTTTTTATAATTTATTGTAAGTGTTTGAATAAACTGGTTTTATTCCCATTCTATAGTTCCTGGAGGCTTACTAGTGATATCGTAAACTACTCTATTTGCTCCATCAACTTCATTTACAATTCTATTAGATATTTTCTCTAATACATCGTAAGGCATTTTGTACCAATCAGAAGTCATTCCATCAGAAGAAGTAACAGCTCTTATACCTACTAAATAAGCATAAGTTCTTTCATCTCCCATAACTCCAACAGTTTTTACATCTGGTAAAGTTGCGAATGCTTGCCATATTTCACTGTATAAACCAGCTTTTTTAAGCTCGTCCATATATATAGCATCTGCTTCTCTTAATATATCACATCTCTCTTTAGTTACTTCACCTATAACTCTTATTCCAAGACCTGGTCCTGGGAATGGATGTCTATATATTAAATCATAATCTATTCCAAGTTCTAATCCTATTTTTCTAACTTCATCTTTAAATAATTCTCTTAAAGGTTCAACTATTTTAAATTCTATATCTTCAGGTATTCCACCAACATTATGATGTGATTTTATTGTAGCAGATTCACCAAGTCCACTTTCTACAACATCAGGATAAATAGTTCCTTGCGCTAAGAAATCCATTTTTCCTAATTTATCAGACTCTTCTTCAAATACTCTTATAAATTCTTCACCTATTATTTTTCTCTTAGCTTCAGGTTCTGTTACACCTTTTAACTTAGATAAGAATCTATCTTCACAATTTACTCTTATTAAGTTCATATCAAACTTATCTCTAAATATTCTTTCAACATCATTACCTTCATTTTTTCTAAGTAATCCATGGTCTACGAATACACAAGTTAAATTATCTCCTATAGCTTTATGAACAAGTACAGCTGCAACTGATGAATCTACTCCACCACTTAACGCACAAAGTACTTTCTTATCTCCTATAGTTTCTTTTAATTCTTTTATTTTTTCTTCTATAAATGAATCTGTTGTCCAATCTCCAGTTACTTCACATACATTATATAAGAAGTTTCTTAAAACTTTATCTCCTTCTAAACAATGTTCAACTTCTGGATGGAATTGAACTCCGTATAATTTCTTTTCTGGGTGATGCATTGCAGCTACTGGGCAATCAGTAGTGTATGCCGCAACTTCAAATCCTTCAGGAAGAACATCAATTAAATCTGTATGACTCATCCAAACAGTATTAGTAGAAATTCCTTCGAATATATTTGAATCGTTATATGTTATAGAAGTTTTTCCATATTCCTTTTCACTATTAGCTCCTCTTCTTACATTACCACCTAATAAGTGAGCCATTAACTGAACTCCATAACATATTCCAAGTATAGGTACTCCTATTTCGAATATTTCTTTAGTTATCTTTGGAGACTCTTCTAAGTATGCACTATTAGGTCCTCCTGTAAAAATTATTCCTTTTGGATTTTTAGCTTTTATTACTTCTATATCTGTAGTATATGGCAATATTTCGCAATATACATTATTTTCTCTAACTCTTCTTGCAATTAATTGGTTATATTGACCACCGAAATCTATTACTAAAACTATTTCATGTTGTTTTTTCATTCTTATACCTCCCCTTGATTGCTGTAATTTGGCGCTTCTTTAGTTATAGTTATATCATGCGGATGACTTTCTTTTAATGAAGCCGCTGTTATTTTTATAAACTCAGCATTTTCCATTAAGTCTTTAATAGTAGCTGCCCCACAGTATCCCATACCAGCTCTTATTCCACCTATCATTTGGTAAACTATATCTTCAGCTTTACCTTTATATGCAACCATTCCTTCAACACCTTCAGGAACTAATTTTTTAGCATCGTTTTGGAAGTATCTATCCTTAGATCCTTTTTCCATAGCTCCGATAGATCCCATTCCTCTATATGTCTTGTATGATCTACCTCTATATAGAACTGTTTCTCCAGGACTTTCTTCTGTTCCTGCAAACATAGATCCCATCATACATATTGATGCTCCAGCAGCTAATGCTTTTACTATATCTCCAGAGAATTTTAATCCTCCATCAGCAATTACTGGTACTCCATACTTATGTCCAACTTCTGCACAGTCCATAACTGCTGTTACTTGTGGAACACCTATACCAGCAACTACTCTTGTTGTACATATAGACCCTGGTCCTATTCCTACTTTTACACAGTCAGCTCCAGCTTTTATTAAATCTTCTGTAGCTTTTGCAGTTGCAACATTTCCAGCTATAACTTGTAAGGTTGGATATTTTTCTTTTACCTGTTTAAGAGCATTTATAACTCCCATAGAATGTCCATGTGCACTATCTAACACAACTACATCAACATTAGCTTTAACTAATGCAGCAACTCTATCCATTAAGTCAGCACTTATTCCAAGAGCAGCTCCACATAATAATCTTCCTTGAGAATCTTTTGCAGAGTTTGGATATTGTATTTTCTTCTCTATATCTTTTATTGTTATTAATCCTTTTAAGTTTCCTTCTGCATCAACTATAGGTAATTTCTCTATCTTATGTTTCTTTAATATTTGTTGAGCTTCAGTTAAGTTTATTCCTTCTCTTGCTGTAACAAGATTTTCTTTAGTCATAACATCTTCTATTTTTTTAGTAAAGTCAGCTTCAAACTTTATATCTCTGTTTGTTATTATTCCGATTAATTTATTATTATCATCTACTATTGGTACACCCGATATTTTATATCTTGCCATTATATCATCAGCATCTTGTATTGTATGGTCTTTTGTTAAGAAGAATGGATCTACGATAACACCACTCTCACTTCTTTTTACTTTATCAACTTCTAAAGCTTGCGCTTCTATAGACATGTTTTTGTGTATTATTCCTATACCACCTTGTCTCGCCATTGAAATAGCCATCTTTGATTCAGTAACTGTATCCATACCTGCACTCATTAGAGGTATATTTAATTTAATGCTCTTTGTTAATTGTGTTTGTGTACAAACATCTTTAGGTAACACTTCTGATCTTTGTGGAACTAAAAGTACATCATCAAATGTTAATCCTTCTTTTAATATCTTTGCCATATCGGTTGCCCCCTTCGTTATTTTATATATATTTTTTTACTATATTATTATTTTTTATATAATCAGTTGTTTTTATACTGTTTCTACCCTAAAACTTTAATTTCCTTAAAAATGGGTACAAAAAAACCTGTATAATAACTTCATTTTATAAGTGAAATTACTATACAGGTTCTCAAAACTCTTTTAACTTATAGCTAACCTATAGGGAATATGCTCAGCCTATAGATTTACTTTATTAATGATAGAGTTTTGTCTATAATAATTTCACTCATAGTCAGAGTATTTTCGGTACTCCGGTAGAAACTCTCAGACCATATTTCTGAGTATATATGAGTGATTTTTTATTTATGATTTTGTATACAATGTTGTATGAGTTGTTTATTAATTTATCAAATTTTCTTACTTGTGTCAACAATTTTAAAAAAATTTATTTTTTATTGAGCAATTTATGCTATTATATACAAATTTTATGGATATATTAGCCTTTTTAGCTATGTTTTTACACTCTTCGTACTCTGGAGTAACCTTTATAATTTTATTTTTGTAATAACCAATCTTAACTGTTACTTCTCCATATTCGCAATTTATTTTTTCAAACTTTCTTAATAAAGTTTTTCTTTTATACTCCTTATACCTAATTCCAAATGTACTAGTTTCCATCAATATAATTTCAGTAAATTTATCTAAATCGCTTTTTTCACATAGTACAGACAATTTAATCGCTGGTCTATTTTTTTTCATATATATACTTTCAGTGTATATATCCAGCGCGCCTTCTTCCATAAACTTATCATATAAATATGAAAATATCTCTGACGACATATCATCTATATTACAACTTATTTCATATATTACTTCTTCTTTTTTTTTATGCCTACTATAGTTCTTAACATATTTGGTATTTCAAATTTCTTATGTCCTATCCCATATCCAATTTGATTAACTTCAAATTCTAATTTATCTATAAACTCGCTACATAATGTTTTTATTATAGCTGCCCCTGTAGGTGTAGTGCACTCTCCTTCTACACTATTTAGTTTAACTGGCACTCCTCTTAATATTTCAATAGTTGCAGGTGCTGGCACTGGCATAATCCCATGATCACATTTTACAAACCCAGATCCTACTGGAACACAACTAGAGTAAACTTTATCTATATTTAATAAATCTATTAATATAGAACATCCGACAATATCTACAATAGAATCTATTGCTCCAACCTCATGAAAATGAATTTTATCTATAGTTGTCCCATGAACTTTGGCTTCTGCTTCTCCTACCGTCATAAATATCTTTTTAGCTCTATCTTTTATGCTATTATTTAAAGAACATTTATCAATAATATCAAAAATATCTACTAAATGCCTATGAGCATTAGATTCTTTAGCTATAACATTAACCTTTGTTCCAACTATACCACTTTCATTTTTAGAATCTATTTCTATGCTAAATTCATCATTTAAATTTAATTTCTTTAATTCCTCTAAAAAGATTTCTTTAGGTACCCCTAAGTTTAATAAACTCGCAATAGTCATATCTCCAGATATACCATTTACTATGTCAAAATATAAAATTCTCTCTTCCATGTGAATACCTTCTTTCATATTTTAGTCTAATTTATTTATTGTAGCCGCTAAATATCCAGCCCCAAACCCATTATCAATGTTAACTACAGATATTCCTGATGCACAACTATTTAGCATCGTTAATAAAGCTGAAAGGCCATTAAAATTAGCACCATATCCAACTGATGTAGGTACTGCTATAACAGGGACATCTACTAAACCTCCAACAACACTTGGCAAAGCGCCTTCCATCCCAGCTACAACTATTAATACTCTAGCATCTCTAATTATATTCATTTTGTTTAGCAATCTATGTATTCCTGCAACTCCTACATCATAAACTCTCTCAACATCATTTCCTAGAAACGTTGCAGTATAATATGCTTCATCTGCAACAGAAATATCAGATGTTCCACCTGTAACAACTACAATTTTTCCTTTTCCTATGTTTTTTATAGGCTTATTTTGAATCTTTAATATTCTAGATAAGTCTTCGTATTCACAATGTGGATATAAAGATTTAATTTTTTCATATGTTTCTTTTCTGCATCTAGTTCCTAATATATTTGAACCTTTTTCACTCATCTTTTTTATAATTCCCAATATATGTTCATCACTTTTACCTTCACAGTAAATAACTTCCGGATACCCATTTCTTATTTGTCTATGATGATCTATATTTGCATATCCAATATCCTCATAAGGCAAATCTTTAAGCTTTTCCATAGCTATATCTATATCTATATCATTATTTTTCACTTGCTCTAATAAACCTCTAATATCCATAAGTACCCCCCACTATTCTAAGTTGTTAATATTAATTTTAACACACTAAGCATACCTTTTCCAGCTGATAAAACACGTAAAAAAGGGATTATATCATTTAGATATAATCCCTTCCTATTTCAATTTCTCTTAATCTCAAGTAAAGTATTGAACTTACCTAAAGGCAAAGTGTTGATGATAGCAACTATCCTTAATTTCTCTCACACCTCAATAAAGTATTGAACTTACCTAAAGGCGAAGTGTTGATGATAGCAACTATCCTTAATTTCTCTCACACCTCAATAAAGTATTGAACTTACCTAAAGGCGAAGTGTTGATGATATTTGCTGAATAAACGTTAAAGACCACGTTCTTCCGGTCTTTAGTGCATGAAGCAATATCATCAACACGAAGCCAATTACCGTTCAAACTTTACTAACCTACATCATTGGAGGCATTCCTCCACCCATTCCTGGTACTGGATCACTTTCAGGAAGATCTGCAACAGCTGCTTCTGTAGTTAAGAATACACCTGCTATAGATGCTGCATTTTGTAGCGCAGTTCTAGTAACTTTAGTTGGATCCACTATACCAACTTCAACCATGTTCACATATTTTTCATTTAATGCATCAAATCCTATTTCAGGATCCTCATTTACAACTTTTTGTATTATAACAGCTCCTTCAAGACCAGCGTTAATTGCTATTTGTCTTAATGGCTCCTCTAAAGATCTTCTTATTATCTTAGCTCCTACTTGAAGTTCTCCTTCAAGCTCTTCTATTAACTTATCTACAACTGGTATTACACTAACTAATGCAGTACCACCACCTGCAACTATACCTTCTTCAACAGCTGCTCTTGTAGCATTTAATGCATCTTCTATTCTTAATTTTCTTTCTTTAAGTTCAACTTCTGTAGCTGCTCCAACTTTTATTACAGCTACTCCACCTGCAAGTTTAGCTAATCTCTCCATTAGTTTTTCTTTATCAAAGTCAGAAGTTGTTTGCTCTACTTGATGTTTGATTTGATTTACTCTATCTTCTATAGCTTTTTTATCTCCAGATCCATCTACTATTGTAGTGTTATCTTTAGTTATTTTTACAGATCCAGCTCTACCTAACATAGATATATCAGCATCTTTTAAATCATATCCTAATTCTTCAGATATAACAGTTCCTCCAGTAAGTATTGCTATATCTTCTAACATAGCTTTTCTTCTATCTCCAAATCCAGGAGCCTTAACCGCAACAACATCAAATACACCTTTTAATTTGTTTATTACTAATGTAGATAAAGCTTCTCCTTCTACATCTTCAGCTATTATTAATAATTTTTTACCTTGTTGTACTATTTGCTCAAGCACAGGTAATATATCTTGTATATTATTTATTTTTCTATCTGTTATTAATATATATGGGTCATTTAAAGCAGCTTCCATTTTATCAACATCTGTTACCATGTAAGCTGATACAAATCCTCTATCAAATTGCATACCTTCAACAGCATCTAATTCTGTATGCATAGTTTTAGACTCTTCAACTGTTATAACTCCATCTTTACCAACTATCTCCATAGCTTCTGCTATTAAGTTACCTACTTCTTCATCTCCTGCAGATATAGACGCAACTTGTGATATAGACTCTTTTGTTTCTATAGTTCTTGATTGTTTCTTTAATTCTTCAACTGATACTTCTACAGCTTTTTGAATTCCTTTTCTTAAAAGTACTGGGTTAGCTCCAGCAGTTACATTTTTTAAACCTTCTCTTATTATAGCTTGAGCTAAAACTGTAGCAGTTGTAGTTCCATCTCCAGCTACATCATTAGTTTTAGTTGCAACTTCTTTAACTAATTGAGCTCCCATATTCTCAAATCTATCTTCTAATTCTATTTCTTTTGCTATAGTAACTCCATCATTTGTTATAAGTGGAGCACCAAATTTTTTATCTAATATAACATTTCTTCCTTTTGGCCCTAATGTTACCTTAACTGTATCTGCTAATTTGTTTACACCAGCTTCTAAAGCTGTTCTTGAATCTTGTGCGAATTTTATTTCTTTAGCCATATCTCATAATCCTCCCTTTATACTTATTCAACTACCGCTAATATTTCACTTTGTTTTAATATAGTATATTCTTGTCCCTCTAACTTAATTTCTGTTCCTGCATATTTAGAATATATAACTTTATCTCCAATATTTAATTCCATTTTAATTTCTTTACCATCTACTATTCCACCAGGTCCAACTTCTACAACCTCCGCTATCTGAGGTTGTTCTTTAGCTGTTCCAGGTAAAACTATACCACTTGCAGTTTTTTCTTCTGCTTCTACTTTCTTTATTACTACTCTGTCAGCTAATGGTCTTATTTTCATAATTATCCCTCCTAATGAAATCTATGTATTTATCACTCTATTACTTAGAGTGCTAACAACTTTATAATATATTATATTTGCTTATTTTTCAATACCCTTTAATTAATTTTATGCAATTTTTATGCGAGGAAATTTTACTCTTATCGACAAACCTCCTCGCATATTATAAACTTATAAAATTGGTGAAAATAATCTCGCTACTGATTCAACCCATTTTTTTATTAAAGGTCTTTTTTCAAAATCTTTAAGGTGTATTTCTTTGCTATTTTTTAAATCTTCATAGAAGTCTTCAGTTATTTTTTTTACTATTTGTTCATCATACATAAATGCATTAATTTCAAAGTTTAACATAAAACTTCTTAAATCCATATTTGCAGAGCCTGTTGATGCAATCTTATCATCTATAATTACTACTTTAGCGTGTATAAATCCTTTTTTATATAAATAAACCTTTCCCCCAGACCTTAAAATATCATCAAAATATGAATATGATGCTTGATGTACTATTTTATGGTCAGCTATCCCAGGGAATATAATTCTTACATCAACGCCTCTTAATGCTGCACTCTTTAATGCTCTTAATAAACTTTCATCTGGTATAAAGTATGGAGTCTCTATATAAACTCTTTCTTTAGCATTACAAATAGCTGAAAAATATGCATAGTGTATAGCCTCCCAATCACTATCAGGCCCAGTTGCTACCACCTGTATCATACTATTTCCTTTATAATCTAATTTAGGAAAATATTTTTCATCAAAGACTGACTTTTGAGTTGTATAATACCAGTCTATTAAAAATACCATTTGTAGCATATAAACAGAACTTCCTTCAATTCTTATATGAGTATCACGCCAATATCCAAATTTTTTGTTTTTACCCATATACTCATCACCTATATTTATACCACCTGTATATCCTATGCATCCATCGATTATAACAATCTTTCTATGATTTCTATAGTTAATTTTGCCTCCCATTAGAGGAAACTTTGCAGGTAAAAAAGGAACTATTTCTATGCCCTCTTTTTTCATATCTTTGAAGAATTTTCTATGAAACCAAAACCTCCAACATCCTACATCATCATATACAATTTTTATACTCAGACCTTCTCGAGCTTTTTTTATTAACAAATCCTTAATCTTTCTTCCAATTTCACTATCTTTTATTATGAAATACTCTAAGTGGATATGTTCTTTAGCTTCTTCTATATCTTTTATTAGTCTTTCAAATTTTTCATTCCCATCAATAAATATGTCTACTTTATTGTTAGCTGTAAATGGGAACTTTCCTGTATTTAAAAGTAAACTTATAACTTTCTTTTTTAGCCCTTCAGAATCATCTAATTTTGATAATTCTTTATTCTTTATAGCTTCTTGTTCAAGGTCTACTAACTCTTCTATTGACCTCAAATTTTCAAATAAATTATTTTCTTTTATATCTGTGGCTAGTTTCTGAGTTTTAAATATTTTTCTTTTTCTTATATTTCGGCCTAGCACCCCATATATAACTAGCCCAATCCCAGGAAGTACCATAAATATTAGTAACCATGCCATAGTCTTAGCTGGATCTCGATTTTCGAGTATTATATTTATAGCAACCACAATACTAGCTA
>NZ_JBOGBV010000065.1:0-69442 GCF_051656405.1 Paraclostridium sp. | reverse complement strand
TAAATATAACTATGATAAATTATTAAACCCATTAATCGAAACAGTTAAAGTTATTCCGGTTAAGGAAACTGTTGATAAGTGGAATCAAGGTAGTTATGGATTAGTTTACTATGGAAAAAGAAATTGGGGATATAATTCGAATGGAATTATTAATATCAATGAAAAGGGAGAATTATCAGGTATTGAGCAAACAGATTCTAAAATTGTGGGATACACTGTATCTTTGTTTACTCCAGGTAACGAAGGCATAACTCCTGCTAGATATAATTTAGTAAACAATTCAAGTTGGAGCAAATCATGTTTACTTCATCAGCCAGAAGATTATGAGCAGGAATCGGGAGGAGTAGATAAAAGTAAAGAAGAATTTTACCTAACGAAAGAAGTAGGCTATAAAGCTAATTTAGTAGATAAAGCATTAGGCAGTAGTTTATACTCACTTAGCAAGACTACAGATTCGGGTAAAATATGGGAAATTATAAATGAAAATCCTTTTAATGGAACAATCGGAAGTGTTGGAGGAATTAAGTTTATAAATGATAATATTGGATTTATAACTACAATAAGACCTTCTGGTACCGAAGGGTCGTTATATCGTACAGATGATGGAGGCGTATCCTTTAAACTTGTAGAATATCCTATACAGGAAGTAACATTAGATAATGGAGGAGTTATAAAGCCATTTGATATGCCAGACATACCTTATGAGAAGGATGGAGTTTTATATATGTCAATTGGACAAGGTCCAGATGGAGATTACAAAGGAAATACCGAATCTCTTTACAAATCAAAAAATCAAGGTGAAACTTGGGAATTTGTAAAGCTGAATTAAAAAAATTATATTATGAATTTCAGAAAAACGTACTTATAATAAGTACGTTTTTTATGCAAAAAAAAATTGAAAATTAAAATTTATAAACTATGTAAGGGATATTTTAAAATAGAGTGGTTAATATATGATTATAAAGTAGAAAAATAAAAATAGCATAAATTTAATTATTTATATCTACTTTATTATTTGTAAAAATTAATAAAAAATTACTTTATTCGAAGGAGTGACTTTTATGGTACATGAAAACGGTAATGATAGTAGTATAATGAGATGGCTAGGGAGATTCCTATTAGTTGCAGTTATTTTAGTTATAACATCATTTGTAACACCAGGGTTTACAATAAATGGGATATGGTCATTTTTATTAGCAGCTGTTGTAATTTCGGTATTAGATTATTTAGTAGAAATGTTTATGGGAGTGGATGCATCTCCTTTTGGAAAAGGAATAAAAGGATTTTTAATAGCAGCAATAATAATATATGCAGCTCAATTTTTAGTGCCTAATATGGGAGTATCTATTATAGGAGCTTTATTAGCAGCTGTAGTTATAGGGATTTTAGATGCTATATTCCCTACAAGAGCTATGTAAATAAAATATTAAAATAAAAAACACTAACTAACTCAGTTAGTGTTTTTTATTTTAATATAAATAGTTTTAAATAAAACTTTTTGTTTAAGCCTTGTTTATGGTGGTATATAATAAAAAGCAAGATAGTTTTATTTAAAACTAATAAAGGGGAGCGCTTATGAAAAATTTAAATTTTATAGAAAACTTAATGATTATACACCATTTTACAAAAAATGTATTTAAATACTCGGCAATAAAAGAATTAGATTCTAATCTTAATGAAACACATGCAAAAATTTTATTGTTTGTTCATAAACATGAACATAAACAAATGAGTAAAATTAATGAATTTATAGGAATTCAAAAAGGGGCATTTACAACATCGGTGGATATTTTAATTGATAACGGATATGTAGTAAAAGTTAAATCAAAAAAAGATAAGAGATTTACAAATCTAGAATTAACTCAAAAAGGTGAACAAATTGCAGTTGAGTTAGAAGAAAATTTATATAAAAGTATAAATGATATGTTTGATAATATGGAAAATGAAGAGAGAAAAGAAATAAATGAAGCTTTAAATACACTATCAAGATTTTGTATAAAAAATAGAAGAAAGTGACAAATAGGAGGACGAAATGGAAGATAAAAAAATTAGACTTTTAAGAGATGAAAAAGTTTCAAAAGCTATACTAAAATTATCAATACCTATGGTTATGGGGATGATGATTCAAGTTTTATATAATCTAGTGGATACTTACTTTATAGGAATGTTAAATGATGCAAATCAGTTAGCAGCAGCAAATATATCTCTTCCTGTATTTATGATGCTTATGGCTATTGCAGGAATTGTAGGATCAGGATCGTCTTCATATATATCAAGATGTTTAGGAAATAAGGATTATGAAGAAGCTAATAAGACTATATCAATAGCGACTGGTATTTTGATTATAATGAGTATAATCGTTATGATAGCAGGAATATTTATGTCTCCTAATATTGCAAAAGGATTAGGGGCAAATGATGCTACTTTTAATTATACGTATAAGTATATAGTTATAATGTTTATTGGAGCAATTCCTGTAATGTGTAGTTATGCATTAGGTCAACTTTTAAGATCAGAAGGAAATATAATGCAATCTGTAATAGGTCTTGCATTAGGAACTGTTGTAAATATAGTTTTAGATCCAGTTTTTATATTTGGATTTAAGATGGAGATAACTGGAGCTGCTATAGCTACTATAATAGGGCAAACATCAACTTTAATTTATTTTACTTATGCATTTTTAAAAGGAAAAACTACTTTAAAAATAAATTTAAAGAAATTCAAATACGATAAGAATATATTTAAAGAAATATTTACAATAGGAGTTCCCGCATCACTAAATCAAATGTTAATGGGTGTAGCAACTGTTATTGTAAATAATATAGCTGTAGGGTATGGAACATTAACTGTTGCAGGTATGGGAGTTGCTATGAAAATAATGACTATAGGAACATTTGTATTTATGGGATTCTCTGCTGGATGCCAACCATTAGTTGGGTATAACTATGGATGTAATAATATTACTAGAGTTAAAGAAATTATTAAAAAAGGCATAATAATAACTTCTATAATAGGATTAAGCTTAGCTTTAATATTTGGGGTATTTGCTAATTCTTTAATAGGATTATTTACAAATGAACCTGAGGTTATAAACAAAGGAGCTATCATACTTAGAGCTCTAATTATATCACTTCCTTTTGTAGGAGGTCAGATGATATCTACAACTTCAGCTCAATCTATGGGTAAAGTTGTTGTAGCATTTATATTATCTATATCAAGACAAGGATTATTATATATGCCTCTCTTAATCATATTAAACAAAGTATTTGGTTTTTCAGGATTTATTTATGCTCAACCTATAACTGATATGATTATGCTAACATTCTCATCTATTTTATTATTTAAAGTGATGCCTAAAGAGAATGATAGTTACGAATTAAAAGAAGAAATTTAATATATATTAAAAAAAGGGTTATGCTATAAATTTTTATAGCATAACCCTTTTTATTAACTAATAATAATATGGACTAGACATTATAGACAATGTAACTCCAAAGAATATAAGTATAAATAATAATATAGGAACTAAGAATGTTAAAACAATTGGTAATACTAAATTAGTACCACCCTTAGATAATAGTACTCTATGTTTTATATCTTCTTTAAGTCCATCGACAGAACTTAATTGTTTTTGGACATGTTTTAAATATAAGCTATTCCCATATAAACCACATACAATATTTGTACCTATATTTAAAATCCAACCTAGGAATGGTATAAATGCAAATATTGTATTAGCTATTATTAATCCAACTCCATATCCATACATTTTTCTATAGAATAGCCAATTTGATGTAAGAAAGAATGATGCCCAGTTCCAAGATATACTTTTTTCTAATTCTTGCATTTCTTTAAATTTGGGTATGTAATACTCAGTATTTTTTTGAATGAAATTTATCATATCATCATTTTCCCAATCTGCCTTTAAAGAACCATCCCCACTTATATCAGTAAACTTTTTATAAGTTTCATTGTTAGTAATAGTATCTTTAATATTTGTGGTAGCATCTTTTATTGAATCTTCAATAGACTTTAAACTATTTCCACAGTTTGAACAAAACTTATCTGATGATAAATTTTTATGTCCACATTTAGAACAAAATACAGTTTCATTATTTTTTTCCATTGTAGTCCTCCTTATAAAATTTATTTTCGACCTAAAAATTAAATAATTTCCCCTATAAAACATATTTCACAGGATAATAACCTTATTAGACCTATGTTAACAAAACAGTTTAGATTATAATATAAAAAATTATTATTTTCAATAATAAATACCCATAAAGTGGAATTAAAAATTTAATATGAATATTAATTAATTAAAAACTGCAAAGTAAAGAAGATTGACTATTTACAGTTTGGGGTATTAGAATAATCTTATATTAAAGGAAAGGATTAAAGTATGAAAAAAATATTTAAATTATTAAGCTTATCAATTTGTATTTTATTGATTGGAGCATTTTTTGTTGGATGCAGCAAAGATTCATCTGAACAAATAAGTTTTCTTAATTATGGAGAAAACATAGACAAAGAAACAGTAAAAGAATTTGAAAAAAAATATGGCATAAAGGTTAACGTTGAGACATTTGACGATATGGAAACAATGTATCAAAAAATTAGCAAAGGTGGAGTTAAATACGATGTTATTTTAGTATCTGATGCTTTAATGCCAAGAATGATTAAAAAAGGACTTATACAAGAATTAAATAAAGACAATATACCTAATATATCTCAAATGGATAAAGATTATTTAAACCTTCAAATAGATCCAGGAAATAAATATTCAGTACCTTATATGTTTGGAACAGTAGGTATTATTTATAATAAAGATGTAGTTAAGGAAAAAGTAGATAGCTGGGATATTTTATGGGATGAAAAATATAAAGATAAAGTATTTATGTTTGATACTTATAGAGATACTATGGGAGCTGCTTTAAAGAAACTTGGATACTCTTTAAACTCAAAAAATCCAAAAGAAATAGAAGAAGCTAAAGAATTGTTGATAAAACAAAGAGAAACAGTAAATCCGATATATGGTGTTGATAATGGAACTACAATGATTCCATCGGGTGAGTCTGATATAAATATGATATGGTCAGGAGAAGGTTTAAATCTTCAAGATGAGAATCCTAATTTAGTTTATGTAGTTCCTAAAGAAGGAGCAAATTTTTGGATAGACAGTTTATGTATACCTAAAAATGCTGAGAATGTTGAAGGAGCAGAGAAATTTATAAACTTTGTTAGTGACAAAGAAAGTGCATTAAGAATAGCTGATGAAATTGGATATACTACTCCAAATAAAGAAGCTAGATTAGCTCAATCAGATAATGTGAAAAACAACCCAAATGCATATATGCCTAAAGAAATAATGGATAGATGTGAAATTTACGAAGATTTTCCAATGGATGTTAAAAAAATATATGATAATGCATGGGTAAATATAAAATCAGATAATTAATAAAAAAAGATATTTGAATAGATCTTTTTTTATGATTATATTATTGTTAAATTTAATTTTATGCAAATTTAAAATAGATATTTTCTATATGAATTTTGATTATGGCAATAGATTTAAAAATTAAAAAATGATATAATTTACTAAAAATTACCAAAATAAGCAAAGGATTGCGAGGAGACAAAATGGCATATAAATGGACTGATGATTTACTAACTGGTAATATACAAATTGATACAGAGCATAAAGAATTAATAAAAGCAATAAATGATTTACTAGAAGCTTGTAGTAAAGGTAAGGGTAGAGCTGAATTAGAAAAAACAGTAAAATTTTTATCTTCTTATACTAGAACGCATTTTGGACATGAAGAAGTTTTACAGAAAAAATATAATTATCCTGATTACAATAATCATAAAAAGTATCATCAACACTTTATCGATACTGTTGATAATATACAGAAAAAGCTTTTATCAGAAGGCCCAAGTATTGTTTTAGTAGGTGAAATTAATAGTAAGGTTGCTAATTGGATAATTAGTCATATAAAAAGAGAAGACGTAAAGGTTGCAGCACATATAAGAAACAATTCTAAATAATTAAAAGGAGGAGTGTATTATTAAAAAATATACATCCTCCTTTTTAATGATATTAGTAGCTTATATTATGTAGATTTATATCATGATATAATATTTACAGTAAAGTGAATAGAAATACAGTTTAAATTAATTTTATATAAAAATAAAAAAGGAGGATGATTTTATGCACAAACAATTTACTTATTTAAGTAATAGAGTAAAAATACCTCTTATAGGATTTGGAACATACAAGTCAGGTGATGATGAAGATACATCTAAAGCAGTAAAAAATGCCTTGAAACTAGGTTATAGGATGATAGATACAGCTTCATTTTATGGCAATGAAATAGGTATAGGTAAAGGCATAAAAGAGAGTAAAATAGATAGAGAAGAAATATTTTTAGTAACAAAACTTTGGAATGAAGATCATGGATATGATAGTACTATTAAAGCTTTTAATAAGTCATTAAAGAATTTAGATGTAGATTATATAGACTTATATTTAATTCATTGGCCAAATAAATTAAATGCTGAAACATGGAAAGCGTTTGAGTATTTATATACTATAGGGAAAGTGAAAGCTATAGGAGTTTGTAATTTTAAAATAAATCATTTGGAAGAGTTAAAAAAGGATGCAACTATAATGCCAATGGTAAATCAAGTTGAAATGCATCCGTTTAGCATTAAAAGTGAAGTGATTAGCTATTGTAAAGAAAATGATATTCAAGTGATTTCATGGAGTCCTATAAGCAGAGGAAGAATATTTTCTAATGATTTAATGATTAACTTAGCAGAAAAATATAATAAAACAATAGCACAAGTAGCATTGAGATGGCACATTCAAAGAGAGGTTATACCTATTCCAAAATCATCAAATGAAAATAGAATAAAAGAAAATATAGAAATTTTTGATTTTGAAATTTCTATTGAAGATATGAGAAAAATTGATTTACTGAATGAAGGATATGATATATCTGTATCGAAACCACCTATAAATACTACATATAATGATTAATTATATTTTTATAAGATTATTTCCCGGGACAACATATGAATTTGAGTAACAAAAAATCTGAAACTCTATATAGAGTTTCAGATTTTTTGTATATATTTTATGAAATTTTATATTTCAGTATCATCTTTTTCTAATATAGATTTTTTACTTATAAATATTCCAGCAATAAAGCAAATTAAAGCGATAAATATTAACACATAGAATATATTGTGAACACCATTAAAAAATGCTTCCGTTATTTGGTGAGTGCTAGCTCCAGAAGAATATATATTATCTGCAGTTACATTTAAAATATCTGAGTTTTTAAAGTAAGAAGATATACTTGAGTTCATCAATCCTCCGAATACACTAACACCTATTGTTTGACCAAGTGTACGAATTAATGCATTTGTTGATGTTGCAGCTCCTCTTTTTTCATAAGTAACAGCATTTTGGATAAGTATGATAAGTGTATTAAGCACACCTCCAAATCCAGCTCCCATGATAAATATTATAAGAATTAGATTAATTAAATTTGTATCTGGAGTGGTAAATCTAAGTAAATAACATGTTATTGCTAATATTAAAATAGAACCTAGAATAACTTTTTTCTCTCCAAATTTCTTAAATAATTTTACTAAAACAAAAGAACTTAAAAGCCAAGTTATAGACATTGGAGCCATTAAAAGCCCAGAAATTTTTGCACTATAACCCATAACATTTTGAGTGTATAACGGCATGTAAACCTCTATAACCATAAGTATAACAGCTACAAAGAAACCGATTAAATTTAGTAAAATGGTATCTTTTGAAAATATATCAAAAGGAACAATAGGTTCTTTTGATTTTTTTTCGATTAAGTAGAAAATTACAAGTGAAACTATAGCTAATATAGTATAGATGATTTTTGTTGAACTAGACGTAGTAAATACACCTAATAATATTGAAACTATAGATATTGTTAAAAATATTGATCCAAGATAATCAATTTTAGGATTACTATTTGATAATTTTTCCTCAAAATTTTTATTAAGAAGGAAAATAGATAAAATACCAAAAGGTATATTAATAAAAAATATCCAATGCCAAGATAAGTAATCTATGAAAAATCCTCCTATAAATGGTCCAAGTAGACTAGAAACACCCCATACTGTGCTTAGGCATCCTTGAACCTTAGAACGTTCCTCTAAATCAAATACATCTCCAACAATTGTGTATGTTACTGTGAGTATAGAACCGGCACCTATACCTTGTATTGCTCTAAATGCTATTAACTGAATCATACTTTGGGAAAATCCACATAAGGCACTGCCTATTAGAAATATTACTATACCAATAGAAAGCATTTTTTTTCTTCCATAAAGGTCAGACATCTTTCCATAAATAGGAGTGGAGACAGCTGAGGTTAAAAGATATGAAGAAAAAACCCAGCTCATAAGATTATATCCATTTAAACTTTTTGCTATCGTAGGCATAGCTGTAGTTACAACAGTACCTTCAAATGCAGCAAGAAACATAGAAACCATTATTGCGATAATTATATTCCGTTTTTTTTTGCTCATAAAAAAACTCCTTTCTCAATTGTTACAAAAGATAAAATACCCATGTTATAGATTATATAACCTGAGTATTTTATCTTTACATTATACTACACAAAAAAACTTCATTAAACACAAAACCTGTAAATATTATTATATTTAACAAATTAGGAATATTATTTTTGATATTGTTAAATATAAATAAACAAGCAGTCAATTAATTTAACAGAAATTTAACTTAGTAGTACAAAATGCTAAAATTATGTTAAATTTTTCAGAATAGTTGATTTATTTAGTAAGTTTAACATATAATTAAGTAATTTAATAATTAAATATTGCCTATAAAATTAATACAGGGGGTTTTTATGAAAAAACAAAGTGTAGATACTGTAGTTGTAGGATTTGCCTTATTCGCCATGTTCTTTGGGGCAGGAAACTTAATTTTTCCACCATATTTAGGAGTTGTATCAGGAGAACACTGGATGTTAGGTTTCAGTGGATTTATTATCGCTGATGTAGGATTAGCTTTATTAGCGATATTAGCAGCTGCTAAATGTGATGGAGATATAAGTAGGGTTTTATCACGAAGCGGGAAAACGCTATCTATAATATTGGCGACAGCAATTATGATTTGCTTAGGACCACTTTTAGCGATACCTAGAACAGGAGCAACAACATTTGAAATGGGAATACAACCTATTTTTGGAGGTTTTAGTCCGATATTATTTTCTATAATATTTTTCGGGTTAACACTGGTACTTACAATAAAACCATCTAAAGTTGTAGATATAATAGGTCAGTACTTAACACCCGCATTACTAGTAGCTTTAATGTTTTTAATTATAGTAGGTATTGTATCTCCTCTTGGAAATTTAAATGAACCAGCAACTATAGATGCAATATTTGCAGAGGGTATAGGTCAAGGATATCAAACAATGGATCCATTGGGAGCTATAGCTTTATCAGCAGTTGTTATAATGTCACTTGTTCAAAAAGGATACACTGAGGAATCTGATAAAATTAAATTAACTTTACGAGCTGGCTTAGTTGCGGGTGTAGCTTTAATTATAGTATACGGAGGACTTACTTATTTAGGGTCTTCAGTTGCTCATCAGTTTAAAGGCGTAAATCCAAGCGATATAAATCAAACAGCTTTAATCGTAAGCATAACAGAGCAGCTATTAGGTCAGCCTGGGAAAGTAGTACTAGCAATAATAGTAGCATTAGCTTGTTTAACAACATCTATAGGGCTTGTTTCAGCTACGGCTCAATACTTTACTAAGTTATCAAATGGAAAAGTAAAATATGAAACTATAGTTATTGCAGTATGTATATTTAGTGCAGTAGTAGCAAACTTTGGAGTTAGTACAATAATAAAATTCTCAGCACCTATACTATCAATTATTTACCCAGCAACAATAGTATTAGTATTAATGACACTATTTAATAATAAAATTAAAAATGATAATGCATTTAAATGTGCAACTTATGTAGCTTTAATAGTAAGTGTACTTACAGTTTTAAGCAGTAAAGGGATAAATGTTCCGTTTATAAATGAATTGCCTTTTGCAAAGATAGGATTTAACTGGATCTTACCAGTTGTAATTGCAGGTATAATTGGGAACTTTATACCATCAAAAAAATCAAATAAAGCTCAATAAAATAAAAATAAAAGAATATCTATTTTAATAGATATTCTTTTATTTTTTTGTTTATCATTAGCTTTACCTTGACAATATATTTTTTTATATATAGGATAAAATTATAATCTAACAAAAAAAGGTGATAGCATGAAATATAGAAAAGATAAAGGATTAGCCTTCTTGATAAATGCGACAGATAAAATTATAATGAATAATTTTGTAAGAAAGCTAAAAAATAATGGTATAAATATTACTTTTGAGCAGTTTACTATATTAACTATGCTTTGGGATAATGAGAATTTATGCCAATATAATTTAGCACAGCTTACAAATAGAGATCAAGCAAGTACATCTAGGCTGATAAATACTTTAATAAAAAACGAATTAATAATAAGACAATGTTGTCCTTCGGACAAAAGAATAAATCGTATTAAGTTGACTGAAAAAGGGGAACTTTTGAAGGAACCTGTAGAGTCTATAGCTAGAGAATGTTTTGAAGAATCTATTGACGGAATTTCTAAGGAAGAAATAGAGCAAGGTATAAAGTTTTTAACAAAAATAGCCGAAAATTTAAATAATATTAATGCTAAATAATGATATAAAAAAAGAATAGTTTTAACTATTCTTTTTTTATATCATTATTTTTTAGTTTAAGATAGATTTTAATTGATCTGCACTTTTACTTATATCTTCTTCACTTAATAAATGAGTTGCATAAAGAACAAAAGCAGGGCGGTAGTTCATGCTAGTAAATTTTGCCATTGCTTCATATGTTTTAGTTAACTCACTTATAGTGAAGTGTTGAGCTCCACCAGCTTGGTAAGATTGTTCTTGGCCTCCAGCAGAAATTACTAATCTGAATTCTTTTCCTTTTAAATTGTTTCCATTAGGACCATGAGAGAAACCAAATGCAAATACAGAATCAAGCCATTGTTTTAATAATGCAGGTGCATTATACCAGTGGAATGGGAACTGAAAAACTATTCTATCATGAGCTTTAACTAATTCTTGTTCTGTTTTTACATCTATTTTGCCATCTGGATAAGATTTATAAATTTCATTGATTGTTATGTTATCACTACTTTCTAAGTGATTTTTCCAAATTTTATTTACTTTTGATTCATCCATATTAGGGTGAGCTATAATTACTAATGTTTTCATTTTAAATATCTCCAATCTTTTTTTAAAATTAAATACTTGTTTATGCAAGTAATTTATACTAGATATTATAAAACTAAATACTTGTTTATGCAAGTATTTTTTAAAAAATAATTAGTATGAATTAGAACTAACATTTTAAATGATGTTAATAATATTTCGAAAAAAACTTTATGACCAAAATTTATTTTAATTTTCAAAATGTTTCAATATATTAAGGCTGTTAATATTATTAAATCATAATAAATTAGAGTTGATGTAATATTAATTACTGCAGATAAAACTGTAGAAAGGGTGCAAGAAGCTTTTAGGTATGAGACTATAGATTATTTATAAAATCATTTAATGTCGATAGGTTTAAAGGTTCGTTAATACAATTTAAAGAAAGACATTATGAGTTTAATAAATTATGTGAAATAGAGCAAAGTGAATTAGACAAATTGATTATATATGCAAATGGAGTCCGAAAAGATGTAGGTCTTGCAAAAGGTTTTAATAAGCATACTTATAAGTTAATATGGAAAGAAATAGAAAAGGAAGATGGTGAATATTTTACATCTGAAGATTTATCAGAAAAGATAAAAGTTGCTAGAGTAACTGTTAGAAGATACTTAGAATACATGGAAAAAGAAGGGCAGTTAGAAAAATTGGTTGAGTATGGAAAAGTAGGAAGACCTCAACATAAATTCAGGAAACTATAAAATTACAGTTTTAAATATAGCAATGATATTAAGATGATAATATGATATAGGCAAAATAGATTATACATTACGAATTTTAGATAATTAAATTATTGAAAATTTGACAATATAGCACATATTTCGACGTTGATACATATTATACACTAGAGGTTCTTTAATAAGAATTTCTTAATATTATATAAATGGAGAGATATAAAGATGATTTATTCAAATAGATGTCATAAATGCTATGATTGGTATGAATGGAATAAATATTATAAATGGTATAATTGTGATAAATGCTATGGATATGAAAACTATGAAGAATGGCATAAACCTTGTGAATGCGATAAATGGCATAAACATGATGAATGCGATAAATGCCATAAACATGATGAATGCGAAGAATGGCATAAACCTTGTGAATGCGAAGAATGGCATAAACCTTGTGAATGTGATAAATGGCATAAATATGATGAATGCGATAAATGCCATAAACATGATGAATGTAAGAAATGTAATAAATGGGATGAATGCGATAAATGGCATAAACATGATGAATGCGACAAATGCCATAAATGGGATGAATGTGATAAATGTCATAAACATGATGAATGTGATAAATGGCATAAACATGATGAATGCGATAAATGTCATAAATGGGATGAATGCGATAAATGTCATAAATGTCATAAATGGGATGAATGTAAGAAATGCCATAAATGGGATGAATGTAAGAAATGTCATAAAGCTCATGAATGTAAGAAATGCCATAAATAATGTAACGGCATAAACAAAATCAAAATATTTATAAATTCGAAGACAGTGTTAAGTTAGTTGCAAAAAAGTAATAAGTGAAGTTATACCAATAAATATATTCCCTTATTGCGTGAAAATGCAAGTTTTGCTGATAATAACTGTCATAAATTTATTTTTACTAATGATATTGAAGTACTTTTAGTATAAGTTTAATTAGAAATATTATAATTAAACTTATTAAGAACTATGATGATAAAAATCATAGTTCTTTTTCATGTATATAGTTGTATTTTTATCTATTTAGGAAGTTTATAAAATTTTATAGAATAAAAAAACTGTATTGCTTAATGGATATACAGTTTTTTTATTCTATTTTAGGTAATTTTAAGTTTGTTTATATAATATTGATTTCGAACAGATAGGGGGTGAAATTATGAAAGAAAAAAAGTTTAGACATGAAATTAAACACTATATAAACACGTCAGATTACTTAGCTATTAAAAATAGATTAACTCAAATAATGAGTTTAGATAAAAATGCTAATGAAAAAAAAGAATATAAAATTAGAAGTCTTTATTTTGATAATTTTAGAGATAAAGTTCTTATGGAAAAAATTAATGGAATAAGTGTAAGAGAAAAATTCAGGCTAAGATACTACAATGATGATCACTCTTTTATTAAGTTAGAGAAAAAGTCAAAAGTTAATGGCCTATGCTCTAAAGATAGCGAATTAATAACTAAGGAAGAATGTGAGAATCTGATTAAAGGAGATATAGATTTTTTAATTAAAAGCAATAAGCCTTTATTTATTGAATTTTACTCAAAAATTAAGTCAGAAATGTTGAGACCTAAAAGTATAGTTGATTATACAAGAGAAGCTTATGTATATAAGATGGGAAATGTAAGAATAACGTTTGATAAAAAAATTAGGACAGGAATTCAAAATACTAATTTATTTGACAACAATTTACCAACTATAGGGTCTATAGACAAGGATGTAATAGTTTTAGAAGTGAAGTTTGATGAATATCTACCAGAGATAATACAAGATATCATACAAACTAATAATCGTAGAGCGACTGCTATTTCAAAATATGCAGCATCTAGAATATATGGATAAAAATTAGGAGGAAAAAATAATGTCTAATCAAGCAGTAAATTTTAGCGACGTTTTTAAATCAAGTTTCATTGAAAAAATGACATCAATATCATTTTTAGATATGTTAATAGCAATGTCACTTGCATTTGTGTTGGGTTTATTTATAATGCAAGTTTATAAAAAAACATTTAAAGGGGTTATGTACTCATCCACATTTAGCATGTCTTTAATGGCTCTTACATTAATTACAACATTAATTATATTAGGAGTTACGTCTAATGTCGTACTTTCATTAGGTATGGTGGGTGCATTATCTATAGTTCGTTTTAGGAGTGCAGTAAAGGAACCTATGGATATAGCATTTTTATTTTGGTCAATTAGTGAAGGAATAGTATTAGGAGCGGGATTGATTCCACTAGCTGTATTAGGAGCTATTTTTATAGGGATTATAATGGTTGTATTTGCAAATAAAGAAACAACTGATAATCCATATATATTAGTTGTAAATTGTGATAGTGACAATAGTGAGAATAAAATATTAGAAAAAGTAGGAAATAGTGTAAGTAAGTATTGTGTTAAGTCTAAAACTGTTTCACCAACAAATGGAATTGAAATTACTGTTGAAGTTAAGTTAAAAAATATTACAACAAATTTTGTTAATGAAATATCTTGTATAAGTGGAGTTTCAAATGTAGTTTTAGTAAGTTACAATGGCGATTATATGGCTTAAAAGCAATAGCATACTAACTTATTGCAAATAAGGTGGTGAAGCAAGATGATAAATGACAAACAAAGTAAATATATATCTGTAATAAGTATTATACTAGTTGTAGTATTTATTATAGTGTCTATATACATACCCCAAAACGAAACTGATATAGAGACTGTAGCTAAAACAGAAGATGTTTTAGATAAAAACAGCATAACTAGTATAGATATAAAAATTAAAGAAAGTGATTGGGAATGGCTTTTAGAAAATGCTACAAAAGAGGAATATAAAAGTGCGGATGTAACTATAAATGGAGAAGTATTTAATAATGTTGGAATAAGGCCAAAGGGTAACTCAAGTTTAACTTCTGTGGCAAACGACAGTACTACGGATAGATATAGTATAAAAATTGATTTTGGACAGTATGTTGATGGTCAAACATATCATGGAATTAGAAAATTGGCTTTAAACAATAATATATCTGATGCTACTTATATGAAAGAAGCTATTTCTTATGATATATATAATTTACTAGGAATAGCAACTCCAGAATATTCTTATACAGATATAAAGATAAATGGATCTGATTGGGGATTATATTTAGGTGTAGAAGTTATTGATGAAAGATTTATTGAAAAAAATTATGGAGAATTAAGTGGTAATTTATATAAGCCAGAAACAATGAATATGGGCGGTAATAAGGGTAATAATGGAGAAATGCAAAGACCAGAGATGGATGGAAACATGCCTGAAATGGGTGATAACCCTCCAAAAATGGATGGGAATATTCCTAAAGAGGGTGAAGAGGCTCCAGAGATGAACGGAGATGCTCATAACATGGTCCAAAATCAAAATGTTTCACGTGAAGATGGAGATATTAAAAATTTAGAAGCTAATAAAAATAATGAGGAAGATAATGGTGGAGCACCTAGAATGAGAAATAAAGATAGCGAAGGTGCAGATTTAAAATATATAGATGACGATGTAGATAGTTACTCAATTTTAAGAGATAGTGCAGTTTTTAAGAGTACAACAGATAAAGATTTCGAAAGCGTTATTGATATGATGGAAAGTCTTAGTACTGGAAACGATATAGAAAATTATTTAAATGTTGATGAAGTTTTAAAATATTTTGCAGTAAATACATTTTTAGTTAATTTAGATAGTTACTCAGGAGGCATGTATCACAATTACTATCTATATGAAAAAGATGGAGTATCTGAAATATTGCCATGGGATTTAAATATGTCATTTGGAGGTTTTTCTGTTAAAGATGGAGAAAAAGCAATAAACTTTCCTATTGATTCGCCTGTTACAGGAAATTTAGAAGATGCCCCTCTTATAGGTAAACTTTTAGAAAATGATAATTACAAAGAACTTTACCATAATTATTTAAACCAAATAGTACACAGTTACTTTAGTAGTGGTGCATTTAATAATAGAGTTACTCAGATAGATAAACTAATTAGTAATTATGTAAAGAAAGATGCTACAGCATTCTATAATTATGAAGAATATAAAACTGGAGTGACTGAACTTTTAACTTTTGGAAAAGATAGAACTAAAAGTGTTCAGGCTCAATTGAATGGAGAACAATCAGCTACAGAATATGGGAATATAGTAACTACTTTAAACTTATCTGCATTAGGGCAACAAAATATGGGTAAAAACCAAGATGTAAATAAAAATCAAGATACAAATAAAAAAGAGCAACCTGGTGATAACAATCAAGAAAAGTCTCAAGAAATGATAAAAAATGGTGATCAAAATGATAATAAGCAGATGATGCCACCAAATATAAAAGATAATAAACAAAATACATGGATTTACTATGGGGTTTCAGTTATAAGTTTAATTACATTAGTAATTTCAACAATATTTATTAGTAAATATAAAAGAAAGCTATATTAATTAAGAAAATCTAGAAGATTATAGTCTTCTAGATTTTTAAATTTAAGAAATAAAAACCTTATATTTAATACTAATTGAATATGAAAAATAGATAATAATATTTAATGTATGGGTCAAATATTATTTTCACCTAATTTGAATTGAATAGATACTAGTTAACGGATTTAATAATAGGGTATAAATTTAATCAATATGAATTTTATAGGAGCGAGTAAAATGCAAATTATATATTTTTTAGTTGCACTTTTTTCAACTATATTAGGTTCTTCAGCAGGTCTTGGAGGCGGGATAATAATTAAACCTGTCTTGGACTCACTAGGAGATTATGCACTTCCAACAATAAATTTATTATCATCTTCAACAATATTTATAATGTCTATAGTAACTGTATTTTATCAATTAAAGAAAAAAGATAAGATAAACCCTAGAAATACTATAGTAGTTGCAATTGGGTCTATAGTAGGAGGAATAATAGGTCAGAAGCTTATGAGCTTGATATTATCAAAAGATATTAACATAGGCCTAATTAATAACATTCAGAGTATTATTATAATAATATTATTAATATCAGTATTTTTATATATGAGAAATAAAGATAATATAAAATCTTATAAAATCAATAATATTTTAGTAATTGGGTTGCTAGGTTTATTCTTAGGTGCAATATCTGCATTTTTAGGAATTGGAGGCGGTCCAATAAATGTAGCTGCATTTACAATATTATTTTCGATGACAGCTAATGAAGCTGCTAGAAATTCAATTTTAGTTATATTTTTTTCTCAAGGATCTAAAATTATTTCAATTGCAGCAACTACAGGATTTTTAAGTTATAATTTGGACATGTTACCATATATGCTTGTAGGAGGATTATTGGGAGGAATTATTGGATATAAAATAAATAAAGCTGTTTCTGAAAAATCTATAATTAAAATTTTTAATAGTGTAACTTTATCGATAATTTTATTAAATTTTTATAATATCTTTAAATAGATTTGTATATTTAGAAATTTAATGAATTTACAAGTTAAATAACCGAATATATCGTTTTTTAAGGTCAAATTGGATGAAAATTTGTAAATATGATAAGACTATGATATTATATATACCTATGAATGATTAGGAATAAAATTGTGAACGGAGGAATAAATATGGAAAATTTACCAAATTGTCCAAAATGTAATTCAGAATATACTTATCAAGATGGAAGTCTTTTAGTTTGTCCAGAATGTGCACATGAATGGAATCCAGAAGATTCTGCTGAAAAAGAAGTTGTTATAAAAGATGTAAACGGGAACGTATTAAATGATGGAGATTCTGTAACAGTAGTTAAAGATCTTAAAGTAAAAGGAAGTTCATCTTCTATAAAAATAGGAACAAAAGTAAAGAGTATACGTTTAGTTCCAGATGCAGCAGATGGGCATGATATAGAGTGTAAAATAGATGGTTTCGGAGCTATGAAATTAAAATCTAGCGTTGTTAAAAAAGCATAGTTAAAATTAAAAAGCACTAATCTTTTAAGATTAGTGCTTTTTAATGTATAAATATAATAATAAAAATATCACGCTAAGAATTAACTTATAACGCTATTTATATCATTAATATTATATTTTTAGTATAATATAGTAATTAATAAGAATCAATAAAAAATAATAATAAATAATATAAAATAAGAAAAACATAACAAAGAGGTGAAAACATTTGTTTTTAGAGGAAAGATATGAAAATATTGTAGGTATAATAAAAAAGAATGGAAGGGTAAAGGTTAAAGAGTTATCGAAATTATTTGAGGTTACAGAAGATTGTATAAGAAAAGATTTAAAAGAATTAGAATCTAGAGGCTATTTAATAAGGGTATATGGAGGGGCAATTGCTCAAAAAAATCACATAGATATCAAAAACATTGATGAAAGAAAAAATATAAATACTCAAGAAAAAAAATTAATTGCATTAAAGGCTATTGATTTAATAGAAGATAAAGATATAGTTTTTTTGGATGTTTCAACGATTAATTTAGAAATTGCAAAAGAGTTAAATAATATTAATAAAACAATTACTGTTGTAACAAATATGATAGAAATTGTGCTAGAACTAAGAATGAATAATAATATAAAAGTTATTTGTATTGGAGGAGAGTTTAATAAGGAAATAGGAGCAATAGTAGGAGCGGCAGCGGATAGATATATTAGAAAATTTGCATATGATAAAGCTTTTATAGGATTAGGTGGAATTAATAAAGAAACGGGGTATGTAAGTACAATATATTTAGAAGATGGAGATACAAAGAAAACAATAATAGAATGTTCAACTAAGATATATTTAGTTATGGAAAAAGAAAAATTCAATTATGATGAGTTTTATAAATTTGCAACTTTAGAAGAAATAACAGCTATAATAACAGAAGATACTATAATAGACTAAAGGGGTGTTAAATTTGATAAGTATAAAAATTGACGATATCTTAAAAGATAAGTGTGAAGAAGTATCTATTGGGAGTATAGAAGCAATTGTTGAGATTGGAGATGGAAATGAGGAATTATGGGAAGAGATTAATTTAAAATGTAATGAAATAAGAAATTCATTTAATCAAGGAGATATTGTTAGTATAAAAAATATATCAGATTCTAGACAAGCATACAAAAAATTAGGTAAAGATCCAAACAGATATAGGTTGTCATCAGAAGCTTTACTAAAAAGAATAGTAAAAGGAAATGATTTGTATAAGGTCAACAATATTGTAGACATTAATAACTTAGTTTCTTTATATAGTTGCTACTCAGTAGGGTCATATGATGTGAGCAATATAGATGAATGTGTAACTTTTACATTTGGAGGACCAGGTGAAAAATATAGTGGTATAGGAAAAGGGGACGTTAATTTAGAAAATTTACCTGTATTTGAAGATAGTAGAGGAAAGTTTGGGAGTACAACATCAGATTCTACAAGAGCTATGATAACTAAAGACACAAAGCATATAATAATGAATATAATCTCTTTTAATGGAGATGAAGATTTAGATATGTATATAAATTATGCTGCTAGTTTACTAAAAAATTATGCCAATGCAGATATAGTAAATACCACTATATTTAAATAGTATATTGTTACATTATGCCTAAGGAGGATGAAGTTATGGAGATTTTTGCAATTGGACATTCAAACTATCCTTATGGAAAATTTATTGAGATGATTAAAAAGTATAATATTAACTGTATTATTGATATAAGAGAAACACCATATTCTAAATATAATGTACAGTACAACAAAGAATATTTTAGAGAAATATTAAAAAAAGATGGATATACATATATTTATATGGGTGAAGAATTTGGAGCTAAAAGAGGTAGCAAAGAATCATATAATAATGAAGGATATGCAGATTTTGATAAGGTTATAAAAGAGGACATATTTTTAAAAGGAGTAAAACGAATCAAAAACGGAATAGATATGGGATATAGAATAGTCTTATTAGGGGCAATGCAAGAACCTATAAGATGCCATAGAAGCATTATGGTAGGTAGATTTTTAAAAAATAAAGGTATAGATGTGAAATATATATTACATGAAGGAACTTTAGCTACTCAAGATGATATAGAGGAAGATTTGCTTAATAAGTATTTTGAAGATAGAAATCAAATTACCATAGACAGTTTAATAGGCCAAGGACAAACCAAAGAAGATATAATAGAACAAGCTTATAAGCTAGCTAATAAGGATATTGGATATAGAACAGAAAATATTAAGTAAATAAAGAATAAGCTGCCTCAACATATGTAATATTGATTACAAAAACTTAGAGGCAGCTTATTTAATTATATTCTAAGCGTTATGCACACTTTCTTTACCTATACCTTTTTCACTTAGTTTTTGTAGCATATCTATGGTCATTTTTCTTAAATCATATTCAAATTTGAATCCCCATTCATTAACAGCACAAGATGGATCTATAGAATTAGGCCAAGATTCAGCTATAGATTGACGAACTGGATCAACATTGTAGCTAAATTCAAACTCAGGCATATTCTTTTTAATCTCAGCGGCTATCTCTTCAGGAGAGAAGTTCATAGCTGTTATATTGAATGCATTTCTATGAATCAATTTGGAACTATCGGCTTCAAGAAGGTCAACAACAGCTTGAAGAGCATCTGGCATATACATCATATCCATTTTTGTACCCTCAGCTATAAATGATTCATATTTCTTATTTTTTAAAGCCTCGTAGTATATATCAACAGCGTAATCAGTTGTTCCACCACCAGGAGGAGTTACGTATGATATAAGTCCAGGGAATCTTACACTTCTTGTGTCTACCCCAAATTTATGGAAGTAATAATCAGATAATAATTCCCCTGAAACCTTAGTTACTCCATACATAGTATTTGGTCTTTGTATAGTATCTTGAGGAGTTAAATCTTTTGGAGAATTAGGTCCAAATGCAGCTATAGAGCTAGGTGCGAATAATGTAGCACTAGTTTCTTTAGAAACTTCTAAAGCATTTACTAAACCACCCATATTTAATTTCCATGCAAATTGAGGTTTTTGTTCTCCTACTGCGGATAATAAAGATGCTAGATGTATTATAGTATCTGCATTGTGTTTTTTAGCTAGTTTTCCCATAGCTTCAACATCCATAACATCTAAAGTTTCAAATAAACCATTATTTACAACTTCACTTTCTTCTATTGAGCGGACATCAGTAGCTAAAACATTGCTTACTCCATATTCCTTTCGAAGTTTTGATGTTAACTCAGAACCTATTTGACCAAGAGCTCCAGTAATAAGAATTTTTTTCATATAATTACCCCCTACAAAATTAAAAAATTTATTTAATAACTCCTAATTCTTTTCCTACTTTTTCATAAATACTTAAAGCATTATCTAACATTTCTTTTGTATGAGCAGCTGTTGGCATATTTCTAACCCTTCCTGTACCTTTAGGAACAGTAGGGAATACTATTGATTTAGCATAAACACCTTCTTCTAGTAGCCTTTTACTAAATAATTGAGTTTTGGTTTCATCTCCGATAATACATGGAGTTATAGGTGTTTGACTATTTCCTATATTAAATCCTAAAGATTTTAATCCAGCTTTAAGATAATTTCCATTTTCCCAAACTTTTTGAACTAAAGTATCATCGTTCATAAGTATATTTATAGATTCGGTACAAGCAGCAGCAGCACCAGGAGTAAGAGATGTTGAGAATAAGAAAGGTCTACCTCTAACTTTTAACCAATCTATTAAATCTCTAGAACCTGCAACATATCCACCGACAACACCTATAGCTTTAGATAGTGTTCCTATTTGGAAGTCAACCTTATCTGATAGACCAAAGTGCTTGCAAGTTCCAGCTCCTTTTCCCGTAACTCCAGAACCGTGAGCATCATCAACATAAGTAATTAAGTCGAATTCTTCAGCTATTTCAACTATTTCAGGAAGCTTAGCTATATCTCCATCCATAGAGAAAACTCCATCAGTTATAACCATTATTTTTTTATACAATCCACTTTCCTGAGCTTGTTTAGCTTTTTCTCTCAAATCATTCATATCTGAATGTTTAAATCTTATTATTTTAGATCCAGAAAGTTTGCATCCATCAATTATTGATGCATGGTTAAGTTCATCTGATAAAATTGCATCGTTTTTGTCCATGACAGCTTGAATAGCTCCCATATTGCAGTTAAATCCAGATTGGAATGCTATAGCTGATTCTGTACCCTTGAATTTAGCTATAGTATTTTCCAAAACATCATGGATTTCTAAAGTACCATTTATTGTTCTTACTGCACCGGCACCAGCTCCATATTTTTCTGTAGCCTCAATGGTAGCATTTATCAATTTTTTATTTGTGGCTAGTCCAAGATAATTGTTAGATGAAAGGTTAATTAGATGTTTTCCATTTATTTGAATGATAGGACCATTAGAACTTTGAAGAGAATCGATTTTGTTATATAGACCCTTAGATTTTAAATCATTAAGATTTTCGTTAAGAAAAGTGGATAGGGCCTTACTTTTTGAACTTATATCTAAACTCATAATTTATCCCCCTAATATAAATTTGTACTAATATAATTTTAAGTTTCAATATTAAAGATTGTAAATAATAATCGAAAATCAAATTTTCTAAAAAAATAACAAAAATAAACAGCATGCATTATAAATGGGAGTTTTTTTATAAAATATAAAAAAATATACAAAAATGCTAAGACTTTTACTACCAAAAACATTGAAAATTTGATATTCTAATAATTGCGTTTAAAAACATTGACAACGAAGGAAGGTCTTAAACATGAAAAAATCAGATTTTATTAAAGGATTACAAGAATATATTGTTGTAACGATAGGAGTAATCTTAGTTGCTATTGGGATACAGTACTTTTTTGCACCTAATGATATAGCTGGAGGAGGACTAAGTGGTTTAGCTCTTATAATAAATCATTACGTACCTAGTGTATCTATGGGGATTATAATATTTATAGGTAACTTAATACTGTTTGCAATATCATTTATTTTAATAGGTGGAGATTTTGGATTAAAAACAATATATGCAAGTTTTATGTTGTCTGTAGTAATAGATTTTATGGATAAAATTTTAAACTCAACAGCTTTAACTACAAATTTACTAGCGGCTGTAATAGCAGGGACATTAGTAACAGCTATAGGGCTAGCTATGGTTTTTGCAACGAATGCATCTACTGGAGGTACAGACATTTTAGCTAAGATATTAAATAAATATACTACATTTAATATAGGAATATCACTTCTAATAGTGGATTTATTTGTTGCTATAATGGGAGGATTCACTTTTGGACTTAAAAAAGGAATATATTCTATGTTAGTTATAGTTTTAAATGGATTATTAATAGATAGAGTAATAGAAAAAATAGAAAAAAAGAAAAATATTAAAGAACAAGAGAATGAAGAGAAATTAGAAGAAGTAGCATAATTAATGCTACTTCTTTTTTATTTAGATAAATAGTTTTTATTTGCTTGTTCCCAATTAACTACATTCCACCAATTTTCTATATACTTATTACGTTCATTTTTGTATTTAAGATAATATGAATGCTCCCAAAGATCTATAGCTATTATAGGTTTTATTCCTGATGTAATAGGAGAATCTTGATTTGAAGTAGACATTATAGCTAACTCACCTTCATCATTAGAAACTAACCAAGTCCACCCAGATCCAAAAGTACTTAATGCTGATTTATCAAATTTTTCTTTGAAAGATTCAAAAGAACCAAAATCTTTTTCTATAGCTTTTAATAGTTCATCCTTAGCCTGGCCACCTTTGTTAGGACTCATTATATTCCAAAAAAAGTTGTGATTGTAAACTCCACCGGAATTATTAATAATACTTTGTCTTACATCGCGGGGAAGTGTAGTTGGATTAGATAAAAGCTGTTCTAAGCTTTTATATTTAACTTCTGGATGAGTTGAAAGTATTTTGTTTAAATTATCTACATATGATTGATGATGTTTATCATGGTGTAAAATCATAGTTTCCTTATCGATATAAGGTTCAAGAGCATCATAAGAATAAGGTAGTGGCTCTAATTTGAACTCTTTATTATCTGGAGTATCGGCATAGGAATTAATTAAAAACATCATAAAAAGAACTAAAAAGCTAAAAAGAATCCTTTTTGTTTTAATAAAAATCACCTCCTAATTGATATTATGCTCATTAGAAAAAAATAAATTTAAAGTTTCCTGGGAAATATAAATTTATATATAAATACATAATTATAAAGTTCAAATTAATGGAAATAATATTAAATAAAGTAAGGAGGGAAAAATATGAAGGAAGTTATAGTAATTGGAGCAGGAATAGGTGGACTAACAACAGGAATAAGATTATTACAAAATGGTTATAAAGTTACTATTTTAGAAAAAGAAAGTACAGTGGGTGGAAAAATAAATCAAATTAAAAATAAGGGTGATAAGTTTGATTTAACAGCTAGCATACTCATGACACCTCAAAATTATATTGAGATATTTAATTATGTAAATAAAGATTATTCAAAGTATATAGATTTAGTAAAACTAGATACTATGTACAAAGTTTTCTATCAAGACAATACTAATTATGAGTTTTATAGTGATATTTCTAAAACTATAAAATTTTTAGAATCTATAGATTTTAATTTAGGAGTAGATTATTTAAAGTACATATCAAATTCATATAGTAAATATGTTTTATCAAATGAAAAAATTTTAAATAAACCTATGGAAAATTTAAAAGAAATTTTAAACTTTGAATCTGTAAAAACTGCAATTAAATTAAATCCAATTTCAAGTTCATATAAGTATACTTCTAGATATATAAAAGATAATAAAATAAGAGACTTTTTGCTGTTTCAATGTATGTATATAGGAGTAGACCCATATGAGAATTCTAATTTATATACTTTAATTCCAGCTATATCTCAACTATACGGACTTTGGTATATTAAGGGTGGAATGTATTCGTATATAAAATCTTTAGAGAAATTATTTTGTGAAATGGGTGGGAAAATATATATAAATAAAGAGGTAAATGAAATTTTAATAGATAAAGGAATAGTAAAAGGTGTAAGTGCTGGTGATAGAAAGTATTCATCAGATATTGTAGTATGTAATGCAGATTTTCCATATGCAATAAAAGAATTAATAAAGGAAGATATGGATAAAGATAAAAAAATTGAAAAACTTAAACTTTCATGTTCCACGTTAATCATATATTTAGGATTAAATAAAAAATATAAAGATTTAAAAGTTAATAATATATATATTGGAGAAAACTTTAAAGAAAATATACAAGCCCCATTTAAAGGTAACTTGCCTAATAAACCTTCTTTTTACATGTATTGCCCTAGTAAAATAGATCATAGTGTATGTGGAGACTCTAAGGAGATTTTAAATATAATGATTAGAGTTCCTAACTTAGAGCATGAGAATATTGAATGGAATGAAAACCTAGTAAAAAAATTTAGAGATAATGTTATAAAATCAATAAATAAAATTAAAGGTATGGAAGATATAGAAGAAAATATTATTTATGAAAAATATTTGACTCCTAAGGATATAGAAACTAATTTTAATGCATACAAAGGATGTGCATTTGGGATAGCTCACAACATTAATCAAATAGGGTATTTAAGACCACATATAAAATCAAAAAGTGTTAAAAATTTATATTTTATAGGGTCCTCAACGCATCCAGGTAATGGAGCGTCTGTAATAGTAAAAGGAAGTAAATTAATTGCAGATGAGATAATAAAAAATAGTTAGTCATATTAATATAACTAACTATTTTTTATTAAATTTTTAAAATTAGAACATAATATGTTCTAATTTTATAACTTCGTATGAGATAATCGCTGAATTCAATTAAGATAAATTTTTTCTTAAGATACTCATTTATTATCTCACTTTTTAACGATAGTATGTTTGCTAAAAGTAAGATTAAAAATATACACAAAAAAAGTAATTTCAATTTAAGGGTAGTGCTAATTCAAATAAATTAGCATATAAGTGGCACTGCTATTTAAGAACGTTAAATAATATACCTTAGAAATTAGAATTACTTTACATGAATGCTAACATAAAAGTATATACAAAAGTAGAAAGTGGACTAACATTACGGTTTAGTGGAGTGAAATAGCAAAAATATACATTTTACTCCATTAAAACCGTGTTTTAGTCCATTTTTGATTTTTATAAGAATGTATATGTTAATATGAAATTTAAAGATTTATGTAGATTTAAAAAATGGGGATTTAAATTGTAAAGTTAATATTAGGAGGGAAAAATGAAAAAAAAGTACATAGCTATAGGATTAGCAATGGTAGTTATTTGGGGAGGAGCCATAGGTTTCTTAGCTTATAAAAGCAAAGATAAAAAGGTTAAGGAAGATCAAGCCATTAAAAGGTATATAATTCCTGAAAATAAAAAAACTTTTTTCAGTGGAGTTGTAGAACCGTCAAAATCTAAAATTTTCTATAAAGACATAAGTAAGGGATCAGACTATGAAATAAACAAGAAAAATGGTGAAATTGTAAGCAAAGGAAGTTTGCTTATAACATATAAAAATGAAGAAATAGCAAATCAAATATCAGATTTAGAAGATCAAATATCAGATTTAAAAAAAGAAAAAAATAAAAGTAGCGAACCTAAAAATAATGAAATTCAAAATAATACAGATGTCATGAATCCGAATGTAGGAGCTTCTATAGAAGACCAGATAAAGAGCAATAAAAAACAAATAGAGAAACTTAAGAAAAAAGAATATACACATGAATATGCCCCATTTGCAGGAAAAGTTAGTGTTCCAAATAAAGCAGCAGAGGGTGAAAACCAAGTTTTATTAAAATTAAGAAGTAATGATTTATATGTAAAAGCACAAGTATCAGAGAGGGATTTAGAAAAAACAAAATTAAATCAAGATGTAGATATATTAGTTTTAGCAAATGACAAAAATGTAAAAGGAGAAATACTGGATATCTCATACGATCCAGAAGAGCAAATTGTTCCAACAGAAGGAGCAGTATCAACATCTCAAGTTGCTAATTATCCAGTGACAATAAGTTTAGACTCAAAAGAAAATGTAGTAAATGGATACCATGTTCAAGTTAAATTAAAAGATACTGAAAAATTAATAGAGGTACCTAATACAGCTGTTAAAACAGAAGGAAGTAAAAAATATGTGTATTTAATAAAAGATAATAAACTTGTTAAACAGGATATAAAAACAAAAGGAGAAAAAGGAAAGTCAACAATAGTATCATCAGGCTTAAAGGAGAAAGATGAAATTGTAGAAGTTATAAATAGTGAGATGAAAGAAGGTCAGGAAATTGAATAGCTTTATCGAACTTAACAATATACAAAAATACTATGGACTAGGAAAAAATAGATTGCATGTTTTAAAGTCGTTAAGCCTGGAAATTAAGTATGGAGATTTTGTAATGATAATGGGTAAATCAGGAAGTGGAAAGACAACTCTGTTAAATATATTAGGGTTTTTAGATAAGTTTGATGAAGGAGAATACATCTTTGATGGAAAAGATGTTACAAATTTAACAGAAATTGAAAGATCTCATTTTCGTAATAAAAACATAGGGTTTATATTTCAGCAATTTCACTTGATAAATAATTTAAATATTTGTCAGAATATAGAACTTCCTCTTCTTTATAATAATAAATTAGGCAAAAAAGAAAGATTAAAAAAAGTTGAAAATAATTTAAAAATGGTTGGATTATTAGATAAAATAAAGCAATTTCCAAATGAGTTGTCTGGAGGTCAGCAACAACGTATTTCTATTGCCCGAGCTCTTATTAATGATCCTCAATTAATATTTGCTGATGAGCCTACAGGTGCATTGGATACTAATACAAGTAATGAAATCATGAACATATTAAGCTCACTAAATAAACAAGGAAAAACTATTGTTATGGTTACTCATGATCCAGACCTAAAAAAATATGCAACAAAAGTGGTATACCTTAAAGACGGTGTTTTTATTGAGGAGGGATAAATATGAGTATAGAAAATTTAATCAAAAGTTCTCTGCTAAGCTTAAAAGCGAATAAATTAAGGGTTTTCTTAACTATGATAGGAATTATTATAGGTATAAGTTCTGTTGTAGTTGTATTATCTATTGGGGATGGACTTAAGGAACAAGTTTCTAAAACAACAGGAAAAGTAAATGCAAATAAAGTTACTGTAAGTTTTTACTCTGAAAACCCTCAGGCAGATTTATCGTCTGTTGAACCGTTTATAGAAAATGATATTTATGATTTAAAACATATAGATGGGGTTGAAAAGGTTGAAAAACCAAAAGAACAGGAAAGTTTTGGTTTTGGAAATGGATTATATGGAGAGGTTAATTTTTTAGATAGAAATGTATCTATAGCAGCTACTCCATACGATGATGATAGTGAGAGTATGAACTTAATTCCAGCTAAAAAATCAGATAAAGTTGAATATGGAAGATACTTCGAAAAAAGTGACATAAAAAATGATGTAATAGTATTAACATATCAAAATGCAAAAAAACTATTTGATGATCCTAAGTTAGCTGTAGGGAAGGCTATAAACTTAAATGGAACAATGTTTGAAGTTATTGGAGTTCAAGAAAAAGGAGAGAGCTTATTTTCAGCTAATGAAGATTTAATACAAAAAGCGTCTATTGATAGAATAGATGAATTACAAAATAAAAATAAGGGAAATGAAATAACTTCTTTAGATGTTTTCATATCACCTGGATATGATTTTGATGTTGTTTCAGAGCAAGTTAAGGAAATGTTACAAGAAAATCATTCAGAAATACATGGAACATATGATGTTTTCAATCCAGGAAGTATAACAGAGGCATTTACTAAAATAATTTCAAGTATAACTATGTTTATTACCCTTATAACAGCTATATCACTATTTGTTGGAGGTATAGGTGTAATGAATATAATGTATGTCTCAGTTACGGAAAGAAAAAGAGAGATAGGAATAAGAAGAGCAATAGGAGCTACTCCGAATTCTATAATGTTACAATTTTTATTTGAAGCTATGTTTGTAACTTTAATAGGGGGACTATTAGGAATTTTAATAGGATTTGTTTTATCACAGATTGCAGGTATGTTCATGCCATTTAAGCCTGTGGTTACTATAAAAACATTTATAGGTGCTTCAGCTACATCTGTAATAGTGGGTATTGTATTTGGGATAATACCTGCATATAAAGCATCTAGACTTGATCCTATAAAAGCTATATATAATTAAAAATAAAAAGGAGAATATATATGAGGGATTTAAAAACATTAATAATACAACCAAAAGAATATTTCAAAGATTTTACAAAGGAAGAATATGAAAGTAAACAACCTATAAAATTAAGATACTGGTTTATAGCTCTTGTAGCTATAAGTATTTTAAGTGGAGTAGTAACAAATTTAATGATGCCTGATTTATTAGGAGAATTAGGGCTTGAAGGAATGGGAGAAACAGGATTTATTATATATCAAGGTGTAATATATGTTGTGGGATCGTTAATAGGCGCTTGGATATGTGTTAATATATTATATCTTGTAACTAAAATATTTATGGGGTTTGTTGAAAATGAAGAAATAAAAGATAAAAAGTATTTCAAAAGTCTTTTATATATTAGATTTATAGTATTTTCTATAGTTGGATGTATTTTGTCAATAATAACTATGTTAATTTTAAGAGATATGGAATTAGCAGCTATAGCAGATTCTTTAAATAATATGGTTGTTAAGTTATGGGCTACATATTTCCTATATGGAATATTTAAGTACTACTTACAAACTAAAAAACTACATAAAATACTTCCAACGATTTTATACATTTTAACATTGATATTTGCAATAGGAACAATAGTGAAGACTATAATGGCTCCTGCAATGTAAAATATTAAAAATAAAAGCTACTCATTTTGAGTAGCTTTTTGATTTCTATATATTCTTTATTTTATCTTTATCCCATATAAATAATTGATCTGAGTTATTTAGAGAGTTAAATAAATTTCTTTTAACATTAGGAATATCTAAGTTAAGTTTTTGTATTAGTTCTTTAATATTTTGTCTATTTGTATGACCATCAGCTGGGCATGGATTTTTAATTACAGGATAATTGAAATCTTTAGTGGCTTTTTTAGTCATATATTCTTCAATATAAACCATAGGTCTTATTATAGTTAAATCTTGTCTGTCTAAATAGGTTTTTGGGGAAAAGCAACTAACTCTTCCTTCGAAGAACATAGACATTACAAAGGTTTCAACAGCATCATCTTTATGATGTCCTAAAGCAACTTTATTACATCCAAGTTTTTTTGCTGTATCATTTAAGGCACCACGTCTTAAGTTTGCGCATAAAGAACATGGATTTTTTTCTTTTCTTATATCAAATATAATTTCTTTTATATTTGTTTGAACCTCGTGAAATTCAACACCTAAATTTAAACATAAATCATATAAAGGTGAATTATCAACACCACCTGGGTTTAATGTTATAGCTATAAGTTCGAATTTTTGAGGTGAAAATTTTTTATAATTATTTAAAATATGAAGAAGAGTTAAACTATCTTTACCTCCAGATAACCCAACTGCAATTTTATCTCCATCTTGTATCATATCAAAATCATTTATAGCTTGTCTTGCTTTACTTAATAACTTTTTCATAATTTGGATGCCTCCTAAAAGCATAATAGTACTTAAGAATTTATTATATCAAACTAGAATTTTTATAACAATTGAAATAAATTGTATTAAATAAAAAGTATTTTTTTCTTGGCAAAAATAGATAATAAAATATATAAGATGACTAATTAAATTAAAAAATAAATAAATTAAGAAAACGATATTAAGATATTTAACTTAAAAAAATTTTTAGGAAATATTGTAAAACGTCAAAATATGTGCTTTTTTGTCTAGAAAAGGCATATATTTTTATGTTAAAATATGAAAGTGATTCTTATGGGAGGTCGAAGATAAAAATGGTAAATAATAAACAACCATACGCTTTAGTTTTTGGAGTATCAATATTTGATATAATCGGATTTACAAATGATAATTATAGATGTAACGACTCAAATCCAGGAAAAGTTAAAACTTCTTTTGGTGGAGTATGTAGAAACATAGCAGAAAATATGGCTAGAGTAGGAATAAATACAAAGTTCATATCAATATTAGGTGATGATGAAACAGGAAGAAGAATGATGGAACATTCTAAAGTTATGAACTATGATATGGAAGACTCTTTAATAATTAAAGGTGGAAGTACACCTACATACATGGCTGTTTTAAATCATGAAGGAGAACTTGAATCAGCAGTAGTTGATATGAAAGTAACTGACATGTTTACAACGGAGTTTATAGATTCAAAAGCAGAAATAATAAAAAATGCTGAATATATGTTTTTAGACTCAGATAAACCTGAAATTGTTGAATATATATTAAAAACTTTTGAAGGGCAAACTAAATTTATTTTAGATCCTGTGTCTGCTTGTAAAGCTAAGCATATAAAACATTTAATAAAATATTTCCATACAATAAAACCTAATAGATATGAAGCAGAAATAATGTGCGGGTTTGAAATAAAATCAGAAGATGATTTAAGAAAAGCTGGTAAACACTTTATAGATTTAGGAATAGAAAATGTATTTATAAGTTTAGATGAAGATGGCATATATTATAATAACGGAACTGAAGAAGGAACTATAAAGGCAAATAATGTTCCTGTTGTAAATGTTACAGGAGCTGGAGATTCATTTGTAGCTGGGCTAGGATATGGTTACATGAGAAACGTAAGTTTAAAAGATACAGTTAAATATGCAGTAGCTATGTCTGTTTTAACTATAGCTCATGAAGATACTATACACCCAGAAATGAGCGATGATGTTGTTTTAGAACATATAGAAAAGCTTAATTGGACGGAAAAAACATATTAGAATTATAAAAGGACTATCTAAAATAGATAGCCCTTTTTTTATGCATTAACTAGAAAGCCCAGTTTCCATCTTGGAATATTTGAACTTTTTCACCGTTAGCTTTTTCACCAACTATGTTCATATCAGCAGAACCTATCATGAAGTCAACATGAGTTATACTGAAGTTTATACCATGTTTATCTAAATCTTCTTGAGGTATGTTAACTCCGTTTTCAACACAGCTCTTATAAGCTGTACCTATAGCAAAGTGACAAGAAGCATTTTCATCGTATAAAGTATTGTAGAATACTATATTTGTATCTGATATAGGAGATTTAAATGGAACTAAAGCAACTTCTCCAAGATAGTGAGAACCTTCGTCTGTATCTATTAGTTTAGCTAAAGTAGCATATCCTTCTTCAGCAGTAAAGTCTACTATCTTTCCATCTTTAAATGTTAATGTAAAGTTGTTTATAACATTTCCACCGTAAACAAGAGGTTTAGTACTTGCAACTACACCGTTAACACCAAATTTATGAGGTAAAGTGAATACTTCTTCTGTTGGTATATTTGGGTTGAAGTTTACTCCGTTTGGATCTTTTGAAGCTCCACTTGCCCATATATGACCTTCAGGTAATTCCATAGTTATATCTGTTTTACCAGATTTGAAGTATAAAGTTTTAAATTTGCTATCATTTAAGAAGCTCATTCTAACTTTTAAGTTTTTATTATGTTGATTCCAAGCTTCTATTGGATCTTCTTGGTCAACTCTTGTACAATGGAATATTGCTTCCCACATTTTATCTATTGCTTCTTCTTCAGAAACTCCTGGGAATACTTTTTTAGACCAGTTTGCTGTAGGAACAGAAACTATACTCCATTTTGATTTATCAGATAAAGTATAAGATCTCCACTCTTGTAAAGCTTCAGCAGATGCCTTTTGGAAGTTTGCAACTTTTTGAGAGTCTACATCTTTTAATAAATCTGGATCTTGAGCATAAACAGTTAAGAAAGCTCCACCTTCTTTAGCTATTTTTACGTATTGATCAGAAACCCAAGTTGGGAACTCGTTAAAAGTTTCATCTGGAGCATTTAAATATTTTATAAGAGTACACTTTTCATCTGACCATTCTATATGTACATCCTTTGCTCCTAGGTCATAAGCTTTTTTTACAACTTCTCTTACAAATGGAGCACACTCAATAGGAGATCTAACTAATAACGTTTGTCCAGGTTGTATATTAACTCCTACCTTAACAGATAGCTCAGCATATTTTTCTAAGTTTTTTTCTAAATTCATAAAGGCACATCCTTTCAAAATAATTGTATTTAAAATAAGAATAAGTCTTTCTTAGCCTAAGTATAACATCATTTTAGTAATACATTTATAGTTTTTTTTCGATTTAAAAAAGTTGTACTATTCTAAAATAAAAGACTATTCAAACTTATTATTTTAACAATATTATTTTTAAATACCCATAAATTTAAATTTTAAAAACGGATTGATTTTAAAAAATAAAGTAAATAATGTAACTATTTTGAGAACAATGAAAGATAGTATAAAATTATATATTTTGATATAATAATATTTATTATATTTGTAGATAGGAGGAATTAGATTGCAGTTATATGATGCTATTTTTTATAGAAAATCTATAAAAAAATACTCTACAAAAAGATTAAACATAAATATGTTTGAAGAAGTTCGAAATTTATGTGAAGATATGGATAGTTTAGATAAAGAAATAAAGATTAAGGCACATCCTATTTTAAAAGGGGATAGCTTGAAATTTATAATAAAAAAGAGACATAGACTAGTTGCTCCTCACTATATAGTTTTAACAGTTCAACTTCCTGAAGTAGAAGAGACAGAAGACAGTGAAGGTGAAAAGCCAGCTCCAATGAAATATTTAGATAGTGTAGGATTTGCTGGAGAAGAGTTAATTTTAAAATTAACAGAAATGGGAGTGGCAACGAGTTGGTTAGATGATAATTTTAATAAAGAGTCTATATTAGACTTTGTACATTTAGAAGAGAATGAAAAACCAGTAATGTTAATAGCTATAGGATTTCCAGATGGAAATGAATTGTTTAGAAAAGAAAATGAAAATATAGACAGAAAACCAATGAAAAAGATTGCTAAGAATGTAGATGAAAAATGGACTAATATAATTGAATGTGTAAGAATAGCGCCATCATACAAAAATTCGCAACCATGGAGATTTTATCAAAACAATGGGTCTCTTGATATATATATGAAAAAAGATTCAGATGAAAATATGAATCAAATTAATATGGGGATAGCTTTAAAGCATTTTGAAATTGGATGTAAATATCATAATATAGATTTTAAATATGTAAAATTAGACGTTAAAGACAAATTAAGAAAAGAATATTATATAAGTGTCGTATAATTAAGGAGTAACTCTATTTTTATATAGGGTTGCTCTTTAATTTTGTAAAATTTAATAGAAAGGTATATGGGGATATGTTTCATTTTTATATGCTTTTGACAAGTATAGGGGTCTATTTAAGTTTCACAAATCTTTACGATTTTAAGAGAAATAAAATAAAATTAACTGCTTATTTTATTATTTTATACATAGGATTGTCTGTAATAGCTAGGTATTTTAAAATTTCACCATTATATGGATTAAATATTATAAATGCCATTGTAGTTTATAAAATAACAAAAAAAACATTATTAACTATAGCGATACCTCTTATGTCCACGGTTCTGTATATAACTGTTAATGTATTTTGTTATAATATGATTGCCTTTTTAACTGGGGTAAATATATATAAATTAGGAAACTATATTTATTTGATTTGTTATTATATTATTACATATATAATAATTGTAATGGTATCTAGATTTTTAAATAATACATTTATAAATAATATAGAAGAATTTAGTATATTAGATAGATTTAAACTTCAAGTATTAATTATATTAACGAGTATATTATCTATTTGTATATACTTTGAAACAAATAGCCAAACAAATGTAGTTTGTGCATTGGGATTAGAAATGGATCGAAATGGAGTATTGCCATTTATATATTTTGTAACTTTTTTATGTACTATATTTCTTATTATGTTAATAAATAATCAAAAAAGGATTAAAGAAATAGATGAATATAATAAAAAGTTAGAATATGCAACTAATGAAATGAAAAAATTTAGGCATGATTATAAAAATATAATGTTATCTATGTGTGGACATATAGAATCAAATGATTTAGATGGGTTGAAGAAATTTTTTTATTCACACATTGAATGCTTGAGTAAGGAATTGGATTTATTCAATTTAACTTGGTCATCCATAGGTAATATAGAGTGCATAGAGGTTAAAGGGGTAGTAGCTTCTAAGTTAATACATGCTGAAAAAAATAAAATAAAAACAAACTTACACATTCCAAATATTATATCAGAAGTGAATTTTAATATATTGGATTTGTGTAGGATATTAGGAATCCTTTTAGACAATAGTATAGAGGCTTGCTTGGAGTCTCAAGACCCATCTTTAAATATTTTAATTTTAGAAAAAACAAATCTTACATCTATAATTATTTCAAATACGTATAAACAAAAGGTTGAAGATGTATCGTTATTATTTGAAAAAGGATTTTCATCAAAGGGAGAAGAAAGAGGAATGGGTTTAAACAATCTAAAAGATATATTGAAAAATTATGAAAATGCATTTTTTAATATAAAAATTGAAGATGAGTTTATTCAACAGTTAGATATATATAAATAAGGAGGAGTTAGGATGAGGATATTTATATGTGAGGATGATAAAGAGCAAAGGCGTAAGCTAGAAGAGTCTATATTATCTATTTTAGAAATTGAAGATATAGGTGGAGAAATAACATTATCTACTGATTCAGCACAAGAAATTTTAAGTTATATATCAGAGTCTAAGGATAGAGGGGTATATTTCTTAGATATTAATATTGGTGGAGATGTAAATGGAATTCAACTAGCTAAAAAAATAAATGAAATAGATACAAAAGCGATTATAGTTATAATTACATCACATAAAGATATGAGTCATCTTACTTTTAAATATCATATAGGGGCTATAGATTATATAGTTAAAGAAAGTTTTGAAGAAGTAAGTAAAAGAGTCAAAGAATGTATATTAGTTGCCAATGAAAAGATAAAGAATGAATTAGAAGAGGATTGCTTTTTTATTGACAAAGTGGATAAAATAGAAAAAGTTAAATATGATGATATTTTGTATTTTGAAACATGTAAAAAAAGATTTATAGCTCTTAGAACAGAGAATAGTTACATAGAGTTTAGCGGTACTTTAAAAGAGTTAGAATCTCAGTTGGATAATAGATTTATCAGATGTCATAAATCTTATATAATAAACAAATTAAAAGTTAAAAGTATAGATAAAAAGCAGAGAATTATTACTATGGAAGGTGGCAATAAATGCTATGTATCTTTATTACTGTTGAAAAAAACTATAGATAGTATTTTAGTCTAGCTTATTATATAAAGGTTTTAAAAATAGTTGACATGACTATAAATAAGTGTAATAATTATAAAAAAGAGAAAGCTTTAAATTATCCCGAGAGGATATTAAGCCAGAGTTTTAATAAAAAATGAAAATAAAACTTCCTTGAAAGTAGTCCAGAGAGGCTAGTAAGGTTATATATGAAGATATGTTTAATTTGTGTACATATAACCTCTAACTGGATTAGTTAGAGGTTTTTTTAATATAAAAATCAAATAATAAAGTCTTTTAAACTAGTCCAGAGAGGCTGGGAAAGATATCATCATAACAAAAAATCGTTATGAAATATTGAATCCTTACACCTCTAGAGGTGTAAGGATTTTTCTGATATTAGGGGCTTTATATAAAAAGGAGAGAGTAAAAATGATAAAAGGAAAAGAAAAGCTGATTGTAGCTATAGATACTAACGACTTTGATAAAGCTAAGGAATTAATAGATAAGCTAGAGGATAGTGTTGATATATTTAAGGTGGGGCTAGAACAATATGTAGCAACGAGAGGAAAGACTGTAGATTATTTAAAAGAAAAAGGGAAAAAGATATTTTTAGATTTAAAGTTTCATGATATTCCAAACACAATGCAAAGTGCAGTAAGAGCAGCAGTAAGAGATAATGTATGGTTAATGACAATACATGTTTCTGACATGGAAGGAATGAGACAGTGTGCATTAGCTGCAAAAGAAGAAGCTGAAAAGTTAGGAATAGAAAAACCAATAATAGTAGGAGTTACAGTATTAACTTCTTTAAGCGATAAAGATTTACAAGATATAGGATGTAATATGACAACTCAACAGTTAGAAATAAAAAGAGCTAAGTTAGCTAAAGAAGCTGGTATAGATGGAATAGTTTGTTCTGCTCAAGAGGTTGATAGAATAGTAGATGCTTGTGGAAGAGAATTTGTTACAGTATGTCCAGGGATAAGACCTAAGACATCTGATGCTGGAGATCAAAAAAGAGTTGTTACACCAAAAGATGCTATAAACAAAGGAGCTCACTATTTAGTTGTTGGAAGACCTATAACTAAGGCACAAAATCCAAGTGAAGCTGCTGAAAAAATAATAAATGAAATAGAAAATGCTTAAAGGGAGGTAAGTTATGAAAGCTAGATTAATATTAGAAGATGGAACTATATTTGAAGGTAAAGCTTTTGGATATTTAAAAGATAGTGTAGGAGAGGTAGTTTTTAATACTTCAATGACAGGATATGGAGAAGTTTTAACAGACCCATCATATTATGGTCAAATAGTAACAATGACTTACCCATTAATAGGAAACTATGGAATAAACCTAGAAGACGTAGAATCATCAGGAGTTCATGTGAAAGGTTTTATAGTAAGAGAGAAATCAGATAATCCAAATAACTTTAGATGTGAAATGGATATAGACACTTATTTAAAACAAAATAAAATTATAGGACTTGAAGGAATAGATACAAGAGCATTAACGAAGATTTTAAGAAATAATGGAACTATGAGAGGAATAATAACTTTAGAAAACTTTATGTTAGAAGATGTTGTTTCTAAAATAGGAAAATTCTCAAACACAGAAGCTGTTAAAACAGTTACTAGAAAAGAAAAAGAATATATAAAGGGAAATGGACCTAAAGTAGCAGTTATGGACTTTGGGGTTAAACAAAATATATTAAGATCCTTTAAAGCGAGAGGATGCGATTTAGTTGTATTACCAGCAACAACAAGTGCTGATGAAGTACTTAAGGAAAATCCCGATTTAATATTCTTATCTAATGGACCTGGAGATCCAGAAGATTTAGAAGATGTTATAAAAAATATAAAAGAATTGATAGGTAAAAAACCTATAGCAGGTATATGTTTAGGACATCAATTGCTAGCTTTAACACTTGGAGGCCAAACGGGAAAACTTAAGTTTGGACATAGAGGTGGAAACCATCCAGTAAAAGATTTAGAAAATCAGAAAGTATATATAACATCTCAAAATCATGGATATTATGTATCTAGAATGCCAGAAAACATGGAAGTAACACATATAAACTTAAATGATAATACTGTTGAAGGTATGAGACATAAAGAGTTACCAATATATAGTGTTCAATACCACCCAGAGGCTTGTCCAGGGCCAAAAGACAATGATTATATATTTGATAAGTTTTTAGAACTAATATAAGAGATTGTTTAAACTAACTTAGATAAGGAGAAATAAATTATGCCTAAAATAGATAATATAAAAAAGACATTAGTACTAGGTTCAGGACCAATAATAATAGGACAAGCAGCAGAGTTTGACTATTCAGGAACACAAGCTTGTCAAGCGTTAAAAGAAGAAGGAATAGAAGTTGTTTTAATAAACAGTAACCCAGCTACAATAATGACTGATGGAGAAGTAGCGGATAAGATATATATAGAACCCTTAACAATAGAATTTATAGAAAAGATAATAGAAAAAGAAAGACCAGATAGTATATTAGCAGGAATGGGAGGGCAAACAGGGCTTAACTTAGCGGTTGAACTTCATGATGCAGGAATACTTGATAAATATAATATAAGAGTTTTAGGAACTTCTATAGATTCTATAAAAAAAGGTGAAGACAGAGATTTATTTAGAGAAGTAATGAAAGAAATAAACCAACCAGTAGTAATAAGTGATATAGTAACTAATTTAGAAGGCGGACTAGCATTTGCTGAAAAAATAGGATATCCAGTAGTAGTTAGACCTGCGTATACTCTAGGAGGAACTGGAGGAGGTATAGCTGATAATGAGGAAGAATTAACAGAAATACTTTCTCAAGGATTACAGTTAAGTCCAGTAAGCCAAGTACTACTTGAAAAAAGTATAAAAGGTTGGAAAGAAATAGAGTATGAAGTAATGAGGGATTCTAATGGTAACTGTATAACAGTGTGTAATATGGAAAATATAGATCCAGTTGGAGTTCATACAGGGGACAGTATAGTAGTAGCACCTAGTCAGACTTTAAGTGATAAAGAATATCAAATGCTTAGAAAAGCATCTATAGACATAATAAATGCTATAGAAGTTCAAGGTGGATGTAATGTTCAAATAGCTTTAAATCCTCACAGTTTAGAGTATGCAATAATAGAAATCAACCCAAGAGTAAGTAGATCTTCTGCGCTTGCATCAAAGGCTACAGGTTATCCAATAGCTAAGGTTGCAGCTAAAATTGCATTAGGATATACATTAGATGAAATACAAAATGCTGTTACTAAAAAGACTTATGCATGTTTTGAACCTACATTAGATTATGTAGTTGTAAAAATACCTAAATGGCCATTTGATAAATTTAAGCAAGCTAACAGAAAGCTAGGAACAAAGATGATGGCTACTGGAGAAATAATGAGTATAGGAAGTAATTTTGAAGCAGCTATACTTAAAGGAATAAGATCTCTTGAAATAGGAAAATACTCATTAGTTCATAAGTCATCTGAAGATAGAAGCATAGAAGAACTAAAAGCAAGAGTAGTAGTTCCTGATGATGAAAGACTATTCGATTTAGCTGAAATGATAAGAAGAGGCTATAAGATAGAAATGATAGAACAAATCACTGGAGTTGATAAGTGGTTTATAAATAAATTTAAGTGGATAGTAGAACAAGAAGAAAAGTTAAGAGGAATGCATATTGAAGATTTAAATAAAGAATATTTACTAGAGTTAAAGAAAAAAGGATTCTCAGATAAAGGAATAGCTGATTTAATGAAAATAAGTCCAGCTAAAGTTTATGAATTAAGAAGCTTATATAATATAAATCCATCATATAAAATGGTTGATACTTGTGGAGGAGAATTCGATGCTTTATCTCCATATTACTACTCAACTTACGAACAATACGACGAGGTAGTAGTAAGTGATAAGAAAAAAGTAATAGTTTTAGGGTCTGGACCAATAAGAATAGGTCAAGGTATAGAATTTGATTATTGCTCAGTCCACTGCGTAAAATCTTTAAGAGCACAAGGGATAGAAACTATAATAGTAAATAACAATCCAGAAACAGTAAGTACAGACTTCGATACTTCTGATAAATTATACTTTGAACCACTAACAGAAGAAGAAGTTTTAAATATAATAGAGAAAGAAAATCCAGATGGAGTTATACTTCAATTTGGAGGACAGACAGCTATAAAATTAGCTAAATTCCTAGATGAAAAGAAAATAAAGATATTAGGAACTAGTTGCAAAGACATAGATGCAGCTGAAGATAGAGAAAAGTTTGATGAGTTATTAGAAAAGCTAGATATAAATAGACCAAAAGGAAAAGCTATATGGTCAGTGAATGAAGGTATTGAAGAAGCTAAAAAGTTAGGATATCCAGTACTTGTTAGACCTTCATATGTTCTAGGTGGTCAAGGAATGGAAATAACTTATGATGAAAATAAGTTAGCTCAATATTTAAAAGATGCATTTTTAAGAGATACTAAAAATCCTGTGCTTATAGATAAATACTTAACTGGTAGAGAAATAGAAGTAGACGCTATATGTGATGGAGAAGAAATATTAATACCAGGTATAATGGAACATTTAGAGAGAGCTGGAGTTCACTCTGGAGATAGTATAACAATGTATCCAAGCCAAAACATAAGTGACGAAATAAAAGCAAAAATATTAGATTATACGAAAAAAATTGCTTTAGAGTTGAACGTATTAGGAATGGTCAATATCCAGTTTATAGAGTTCCATGGAGAATTATATATAATAGAGGTTAACCCAAGAGCTAGTAGAACAGTTCCATATATAAGTAAGGTTAGTAAAGTGCCTATAATAGACTTAGCTACAAAATGTATGTTAGGATCTAAGCTAAAAGACTTAGGATATGGAACAGGAGTTTATAAAGAGCCTAAGTTAATATCTGTAAAAGTTCCAGTATTTTCAATGTCAAAGCTTGCTAAGGTAGACGTAAGTTTAGGGCCTGAAATGAAATCTACAGGAGAAGTTTTAGGAGTAGGAGAAACTTTAGAAGAAGCTTTATACAAAGGATTCTTAGGTGCTGGTAAAAAGATGTCTAATAAAAGAGGTGTTGTTTTAGCAACTATAAATAACTATGATAAAGATGAGTTTATAGAAATAGCTAAAGATATGAATGAGTTAGGGTATACATTTGTAGCAACAGAAGGAACAGCTGAATCTTTAAGAGAAAATGGAATAGAAGCTACAATAGTAAATAGAGTAGAAGAAGCTAGACCTAATATATTAGATGTTATAAGAAATAAACAAGTAGATATAGTGATAAATACACCTACAAAAGGTAATGATTCAACTAGAGATGGGTTCAAGATAAGAAGAACAGCTACTGAGTTTTCAACAGAAGTAATGACTTCGTTAGATACATTAAAAGCTTTAGTAGAAGTTAAGAAAAAAGAAATAAATAGAGATAGATTAGCAGTTTACAATATAGCAGATTAATAGATTATGGAGTTGTTTTTAGATAATTAAAACAACTCCATATTTTTAAAAAATTCTAATTTTACTCCCGTATATTGATATTTTAGTCCAAAAATATTGTTAAAAAAATAAAATATGGTAATATTTGACATGAAAATAATGAAGATTAGAGGATATTAGGGAGGGCGTCATATGAAAGCTTTAAAAAAAGTATCTAATATACTGTGCGTATTAGGGTTATGTACTCTTATGGGAGGAACTTCTTATGCATGGGATGGGAAAAAAGATGGAACAGGAACACATTCATTGATAGCAGAACATGGGTTAAGTATGCTAAATAATGATTTAAGTGGGAATGAATCTCAGAAAGTTAAGGACAATATTAAAATTTTAAATGAATACTTAGGTGATTTAAAGTTAGGGTCTACATACCCTGATTATGATCCTAATGCATATGACTTATATCAAGATCATTTTTATGATCCTGATACTGGAAATAATTTTACTATAGATAATAGTTGGTATGCATCATACCCTATATATGATACTGCAGAAACTCAAGTTAGAAAGTTTTCTACGCTAGCTAAGAATGAATGGGAAAAGGGGAATTTTAAAGAAGCTACATTCCTTTTAGGACAGGGGTTACATTACCTAGGAGATTTAAATACTCCATACCATGCTTCGAATGTAACGGCAGTAGATAGTCCTGGACATGTTAAATACGAAACTTTTGTAGAAGAAAGAAAAGATAATTATGCTTTAAATACTTCAGGAAATGATACTACATCAGGAGTATATAAAGAAGCTATGGAAAATCCAAGTTTTAATAAATGGATGACACAAAACTCTATAAAATATGCTAAGATAGCTAAAGATTTATATTACAGCCATTCAACTATGCAACATAGTTGGGATGATTGGGATTATTCTGGAAGAGAAGCTATAAAAAATTCTCAATTATGTACTGCTGGATTTTTATATAGATTTATGAATGAAGTGTCTAATGAAAATACAGGAGATAATGATGCATTAACTAATGAGTTTAATATAGTATTAAAAACAGCAGATAATAAATATGCAGGAACTGATGATAATGTGTACTTTGGATTTGAAACCAATGAAGGCAAGAAATTTGAATGGAAATTAGATAACGCAGGAAATGACTTTGAGAGAAATCAAGTAGATAACTATATATTAAAAATAAAAGATGGAGAAGAAGTAGATATAAATAATATATCTAACTATTGGATAAGAAAAGAAAAATTAACATCTATAAGTGATGATTGGGAATTAAGTAATTTCAAATTAATAGCAAATGGAAAAGTAATACAACAACAAGATGTAAATAAAGTGTTTACAGGCAACGAAACTTTTTACATAAATAAATAATAAAAAAAGCTGTTTAATAAATTTATTAAACAGCTTTTTTTATTTTAAGCATTTGGAGCAATTGGTACATAAGTTCTTTGAGATAATTCTTGGTCAATCATTAAAAGACCAGCAGGATCATTTTTTAGTAATCTTAACTTTCTAACTATTTTTTCCATGCTTTCTTCTTCTTCAGACTGTTCATCTATAAACCATCTTAAGAAAGAAGATGTTGTATGATCTTTTTCAGATATTGCTAAATCAGTTAGCTCATGAATTGAATTAGTTATAAGTTTTTCGTGGTTTAAAGCTAATTCAAACACTTCTAAAGGACTTTCAAAGGCACCTTTAGGTTGCTCTATAGATTGTAAAATTATTTTTCCACCAGCTCTACTTATGTAATTGAATAACTTATAAGCATGGTCTCTTTCTTCTTTAGCTTGCACATTAAAGAAGTTTGCAAAACCATCTAAATTGTTATCCATGAAGTATGCCTCCATAGACATATAAAAATATTCAGAGAAGAACTCCATTTGAAGCTGATTGTTTAATGCATCTAAAATTTTTTGACTTGCCATAAAAAACCCCTCCTAAGTAAACATTTAAAATTTTAATACAATACTATTATACAATAGTATTACCAAATTTTAAGAATAAGTATATAAACTCTTTAAAATACTCAAAATATCAAGTAATAATATGATATAATACATAAATTGAGATTAATTTTTTAGGAGGAAATCAATGTTATTATTAGCTGATAAATGGAAAGATTATGAACTTATAGATATGGGTAACGGAGAAAAATTAGAGCGTTGGGGAGATGTTGTTTTAAGAAGACCAGATCCTCAAGTTATGTGGCCAATTGCTGAAGAAAAAGGATTATGGAAAAACCCACATGGACATTACCACAGAAGTAGTAGAGGTGGAGGACAATGGGAACATAAAAAGAAATATCCAGAAAAGTGGACAATAAGTTATAAAAATCTTAAATTTAATATAAGTCCAACTGGATTTAAGCATACAGGATTATTCCCAGAGCAAGCTGCTAACTGGGACTGGTCAATGGACATGATAAAAAATGCTGGTAGACCTATAAAAGTTTTAAACTTATTTGCATATACAGGTGGAGCAACTGTTGCTTGTGCAGCTGCTGGAGCGGAAGTATGTCATGTAGATGCATCTAAAGGTATGGTAACTTGGGCAAAGGAAAATTTACAAACTTCTGGATTAGGTGATAGAAAAGTAAGATTTATAGTAGATGATGTTGTTAAGTTTGTAGAAAGAGAAATAAGAAGAGGAAATAAATACGATGCTATAATAATGGATCCACCTTCATATGGAAGAGGTCCTAAAGGTGAAGTATGGCAAATAGAAGAAAAATTATATGGACTAGTTGAACTATGTACAAAAGTTTTATCAGATAAGCCTTTATTCTTCTTAATAAATTCATACACAACAGGATTATCTCCAATTATACTTGAGCATATATTAGATGCAACAGTTGCTAAGCACGCTAAAGGTGGAAATATATATGGTGGAGAAATAGGACTACCTACATCAAAAGATGGTAAAGTTCTTCCTTGTGGTATATTTGGAAGATGGGAGTCTAAATAATGTTAAAAGTATTATATGAAGATAATCATTTATTAGTTGTAGAAAAGCCTGTAAATATATTATCGCAAGGTGATGACACTAATGATAAAGATATGGTTAATCTTTTGAAGCAATATGTAAAAGTTAAATACAATAAACCTGGAAATGTATTTATAGGACTTGTACATAGATTAGATAGACCTGTAGGGGGAGCAATGGTGTTTGCAAAGACATCTAAAGCTGCATCTAGACTATCTGAACAAGTCAGAAATAAAACATTTAAAAAGACATATAGGGCTGTATTAAACGGTAGTATGAAAAAAGATGTAGATACTTTAAAAGATTTTCTTTATAAAAATAAGAAGACTAATATGGTCAGTGTAGTTAATAAAGATCATAAAGATGCTAAAAATGCAGAATTAAGTTATACTACGTTAGGCAAAGAAGATAAATTTAGCATGGTTGAAGTCGATTTAAAAACTGGAAGATCTCATCAAATAAGAGTTCAATTCTCAAGTAGAAAACATCCTCTATTTGGAGACCAAAGATATGGTCAAAATATAAATAAAGTTGGAGATCAAATAGCATTATGGTCTTATAAAATTGAAATAGACCACCCAACTACTAAGGAAAAAATGGAATTTGTCTGTGAACCTCCTAATGAATACCCTTGGAATTTATTTGAGGTTTAAATATGGAAAAGTACAATGGATTTTATATAGAGGAGCCTGTTGGAAACAATATATTTTCTTATGATGAAAGAAAAAATAAAAAAATATTTGTTCCTAAGTTGATAGAAGGAGATTTGGATTCTGTCAAGGTTGGAGAAAGAATAGTATTTAGTGAAATTGATTTTGATAAAGAAATAAATGCTATCGGATTAGAAAATATGGTTAAGTTTAACTATAAAGATAAAGATATCTATATTTTTGATAACCATAATCACTCTTTTTATTTTTGGATTAAAAGTTTAAAAAAAGGAATGTTTAATAAAGGATGCAAATTAGTTCACATAGACCAACATAAAGACATGAGAGAACCAGAGGAGTATAACGTTGACGTAAATGATATAGATGATGTATTTAGGTACACAAATTATGTTTTAAATGTAGGGAACTTTATAAAGCCTGCATTACATCACGATATATTTTCAGAAGCTGTAATAATAGATAGCACTTATGGATTTGACATAGATGTTGATGGTGAAATAGTATTAGATATAGATTTAGATATATTTTCTAAAGATATGGAATATATATCCTATGATTTAAGAGTAAATAAGATAAAAGAATATATAGATAGAGCTAAGGTTATAACTATTGCAAGTAGCCCATTTTTTATAGAACAGGGCTATGCTATAAAAGTATTAAAAGAATTATTTAATTATGATATAATATAAGAGTTAGATATTTATAATTAAGCATGATTTATTCATGAACTAGGAGGAAATTAAAATGAGTTTATATACTACATGGAGATCATTAAGTGAAAACCACAATAGCCAAGAAGAAGAAATAAAGTTCTGGGAAGAGTACTTAAAGAAAGAAACAGAAATATACAATGAAATATTAAACAATAAAAAAGACGTTATAGAAGGAAAAATTAGCGATTTAGCAGCTGCTCACAATACATCTGTTGAATACATGATGGGATTCATAGATGGAATAAGTGAAAGTTTAAAAGAAGAATTCTCAGAAGAAAAATTAGAAACTATAGAAGTTGATACAGAAATAAAATTAGAAATAGACTGGGAAAAGTTATACTACAATATGGTAGCAGTAGAAGCTCATTGGTTATATAACTTAGAAGGATGGAATGGAATATTATCAGAAGATAAGAAAAAAGAATTACAAAAAGCTTTTAAAGCTACAAAAACAGTAGTTAAAGATGACAAGATAGGAAGAAATGAGCCGTGTCCATGTGGAAGCGGTAAAAAATTCAAGAAATGTTGTGGAAAATAAGGAGATAAAATGTTTTTACTAAAATTCATTGATGAAGATGATAATCTATCTACAAAAGAATTTACATCATTAAATTCTTTAAAGGATTACGTTAAGGATAACGACATCGATAAGACGTGGCATCAAGTGGAAGAAGTAAAAAAAGTAATTCCTAATTTAAAAGAAGAATAAAAAAAGGAGCTAACGCTCCTTTTTTTATTTTAACTCTGATAAGTCTTTAGCTATTTGAGCTGCAACCTTAGCGTTATTATAAACTAGTTCTATATTGGCATCTAAGCTCTTTCCTTCTGTAATAGTCTTTACTCTATCTAATAAGAATGGTGTTACCTTCTTACCAGTTATATTTTTTTCCTCAGCTTCTTTTAAAGCTGATTCAATAGCGTTATTTATAGTATTATAATCCATTTCAAATTCTTTAGGTATTGGATTGCCTATTACCATACCACCTTTTAAATTTAAATCCCATTTAGCTTTTAATGCTGAAGCTACTTCTAAAGAAGATTCAACTTTATAATCAACTCCAAACCCACTTTTTCTAGTATAGAATGCAGGGAATTCTTCAGTTTCAAAACCTACAACTGGAACACCGTTAGTTTCTAAATATTCTAAAGTAAGACCTATATCTAGTATAGATTTAGCACCTGCACAAATTACTGCAACATTTGTATTCGCTAATTCTTGTAAATCAGCAGATATATCAAATGTTTCTTGAGCTTCCCTATGAACACCACCTATACCTCCTGTAGCAAATACTTTAACTCCAGCTAAGTTAGCTAATATCATTGTAGTAGCAACTGTAGTAGCTCCATTTAACTTTTTAGATATAATAAAAGGTAAATCTCTTCTGCTAGCTTTAACAATATCTTTGCTAGTTCCTAAGAATTCAATTTCTTCAGTTGTAAGACCTACTTTTAAAACTCCATTTATTATAGCTATAGTAGCCGGAATAGCTCCATTTTCTCTAATTATTTTACTAACTGTTTTAGCCATCTCTATATTTTTAGGATAAGGCATACCATGAGAAATTATAGTTGATTCTAATGCTACAACTGGAAGACCTTCTGCTAAAGCTTTTTTTACCTCTGGATGTACATTTAAGTATTTTTCTAACATTTTAGATCATCTCCTTTAAAATTTTTTCAACACTATCAACAGACATACTTGGATTAATGGTATTTTTATGCATTAATGTAAGTACAGAAGCAGCTGTTGCGAATTCAGCTGTGTCTTTTAAATTAAAATTATGCAGGTATCCATATACGAGTGCAGATAAAAATGCATCTCCAGCACCTGTAGCACTAATTGTGTCAACTTTAACTCCTGGAAGTAATAAATGATTTTCTTCATTAGCACAAAATACTCCGTCTTTGCCTAGTGTTATAAAGACATTTTTAACGCCTTTTCCTAGGAAGTGTTTTGCACATTCATATAAATCTTCTTCGTTATTTATCTCTATTCCTGACAGAATTTCAGCTTCTAGCTTATTAGGTTTTATAGTATTAAATCTTCCTATAATATCTTTTATCTTCATACTTTTTTGAGTAGAAACTGTGTCTATAAAAATAGGTATATCTGTGTAAGTTTTACTTATATAATCAATAACATTGCAAGATAAATTTGTATCTAAAACAATGGCTAGTGAATCTTTTATAGCTGAGTGCTTTGAAATAACATAGTCAACATCAATTTTATTGATTATATCCATATGAGATATAGCTAGTTGCATATCTTGGTCATTGTTTAAAATTGATAAATACATAGATGTTGAGAATGAATCAGATATATAACAATCTGACGCATCTATATTTAGTTTTTTACATTCTGTTAATATGCGACTCCCATAAATGTCGTTGCCAATAGCGGATATAAGTTTTGTATTTACTCCTAGTTTAGAAATATTTTCACAAATATTTCGACCAACTCCTCCTAGAGAAATATCTATCTTTCCAGGGTTTGAATCAAACATTGTAATAGTATTGCTTGGAGAACCCTGTATATCGACGTTAGAGCCCCCTATAACTGTTACAAACTTGCTTGCGCTTATGATATAACCTTTTCCTTTGATATAGCCTTTCTTCATCAAATTTGTTATGTGCACAGCAACAGAAGATCTTGTTATATTGAGCATGTCAGCTAATGTTTGCTGTGAAACCATAGGATCATTTTTTAAAATATCTAAAATTTCTTTTTCTCTATCAGTCATTAGTATCACCATATCTAAATATTTGCTTATATAAATAAGCATTTGTTAAGAATATAATATCATTTAAATAAGTTAATTTCAATGATAAATAGCGCATATTGTAAATTATTTAAATGAGACTTAGTAATATAAAATAAATTAAAGGTACATAGTAACAATATTTGTCGACGGTCATATTATAAAGTAAGAACACAAATTTTATAGGAGGACAACTATATTATGAAGATAGGAGACATCGTTGTAAGAAAGTCTTATGAGAAAGATATTATATTTAGAATAATAGGATTTGAAATAGATGAAAACAATCAAAAGATAGCTATTTTAAAAGGGGTTGCCTTTAGAATAATTGCAGATTCAGGAATAGATGACTTAGAAAAAGTAAACTTTTACGATATGAAAGATACATTAATAGACAAAGATGTTGAAAATATTTTGCATAAAAGTATAAAAAAAACTAGAGAGAGAAATAGAAGACTAAACAGAGCTATGCAAAAGTCCTCAAATAATAATAAGCAAGCTCAAGGTCAAAATCAAGTTCAAAATTCGTATGGGATGCCAGGGAAAGTACTTCATATAGACGGAGATCCTGAATATTTAAAAATTTGCCTAGATGTTTATACTAAATTGGGAATTCCAGCAGTAGGTAAAGCTATACCCGAGAGCCTTCAATATAAAGAAGTTAGAAATTTATTAGAACAACATAATCCATCCATATTAGTTATAACAGGACACGATGCTATAGTTAATAGTAAAGGAAACCTTAAAGACATTAAAAATTATAGAAATACAGCTAATTTTATAAAAACAGTAAAAGAAGCTAGAAAATATGACCCATCACTAGATAGTTTAGTTATATTTGCGGGAGCATGCCAATCTAATTATGAAGAAATAATAAAATCAGGAGCTAATTTTGCAAGTTCTCCAAGTCGTGTAATGATACATGCGCTAGATCCTTTGTTAGTGGTAGAAAAAATTGCTTGTTCTAGAATAGATAAAGTTGTTCCTTTAGATGAAATATTAAGTCATACAGTTACAGGAATTAAAGGTGTAGGAGGCATAGAAACCAGAGGGAAATTTAGATTAACCATGCCTTTAGCTATATATAATAGTTATTGATTTAGTGTATAAAAAAATATATAGATTATAATCCAAATTTAGAAAAAAAAACAGTATTGACTTTTTATCAAAAAATATATAAAATATTTAGTTTGGGTTTGACAAAAAAGTTTGATTGTGGTAATATTAAAATGACAAACATATAATGTTAAAGAAGGTGATGTAATGGCCACTGTTCAAACTTTGAATAAAATAAGACAGACTTTAGAGAAGCACCTGGGAAGAAAGATTTTATTAAAAGCCAATAAAGGAAGAAAACAAATAGTTACTAAAAAAGGTGTACTAGAAAAAGTATATCCTAGTATATTTGTTGTTAAGCTAGATGATGAGGATAATGGATATTCTAGAGTATCATATAGCTATTCAGACCTATTAACTGATAACGTTAAATTGAAAGTAATTAAAGAACCAAATAAATTAAATGTAAGTTAAAAAATTATGCCTATTAAAAATAGGTGTAATTTTTTTTTTACTTTCTAAATATAAATATAGTGTGATAGTTATATTTAATTTAGGAGGGTAACATATGAATCTTATAAAAGATATTTTACAAGTTGACAACAGAATAGATTTTGGAAGGTTTCAAACTTTTATAGAAACAGAAGCTGTTGTATCAGATAAAAAGGACGACGTATATGAAATAATAAAAACAGAGGGGTACATAGCTTTAAAGAAACAAGAAATATTAGATGGTAAAATAATATTTAGAGGGAATTTTAATTATAATGTGATTTATCTAACTGAAGATAAAAACACTGTATCAAATGTAGAGGGAAGAATAGAAATAAATGAAGTAGTAGAAAAAGATAATATAGTAGCTGATATGGAAAATATGCTTTTCTACGATGTAGAACATATAGATTGTACAGTTATAAACGAAAGAAAGATAAGAGTAGGAGCACTTTTAAATATAAGAGGTAGTTTATTTGAAAAAAATACTATAGATATAGTAAAAGATGTTTCTCAAATAGAAAATGTTCAAAAACATAGAAAAGAAGTTCAATTTGAAGATATAGTTGGAATAGAAAAATCTGAAAGTGTAGTTAGAGATACTATAAATATAAGTACTGAAGATATAGATAATATAGTTTCTATAGGGCCTAGAATGAAATTAAAAGAAACTAGGGTATCTGACAATAAGGTTATAGTTGGTGGAGTTTTAGAATTGAATCCAGTAGCTTACACTTATGAAGGAGAACTAGTAGAATTAGATAGAGTTGGGTTAGATTTCACTCAATTTATAGAAGTTCCAGGTGCATGTGAAGGTATGAAAGAAGAAGCTATGGTAGAAATAGTTGACTTAAACTATATATTCAAGAGAAATGAAGAAACAAATACAGGTGCTTTAGAAGTAGATTGTACAGCAAGAGCTAAAGTTAAAGTATCAGAAGATGTTACGAGAGAGGTATTACAAGACGCATATTCACCTGATAGAACTCTTAAGTTTGAAAGCAGAAATGTTGAACTTAATAAAGTTATAAGTAGTGGAAGTGAATTTTTTAATATAAGAGATACTATAAAAAATAATAGTGATGATATACAAATAAAAGATATAGTAAGTGTAGATTCAAATATAATAGTTGAAAATTCATCATTTGAAGGTGGAAAGAGCATAGTAGAAGGTATAGTTTTAATTGATGTTTTATATACTCCGGTAGAAGGATTAAGACCAGTATATAGATTAACAGAAGAAATACCATTTACTCATGATGTTGAAGTTGGAAATGTAAAAGACAGTGCTAACGCATTTAATCATGTAAACATAGACAGGGTAGAATTTGATTTAAACAGAGATCAAATAGATGTAACTGTGAAAGTTAGAAGATACTGCGAAGTTTTAGATAAGAAAAAAGATAGTTTCATTGTTAAGGGCGAAGATCAAGGGCCTATAGATTTATCTCAAAGACCTAGTATAACGATATATGTTGCTAAAGAAGGCGATAAATTATGGAATATAGCTAAAAAATATAATACAACAGTAGATGATATAGCTGAGATAAATGAAATAAAAACAGATGATCAATTAGATGTAGGTCAATGTTTAATAATTGAGAAAAAAACTCCAGTAGAAGTATAAAATTATGTTCAAAATAGGATAATAGGGAATTATAGTTCCCTATTATTTTATTTTTTGTAGTATAATGTATACTATAAATACTTATGGTCGTTATAGCATAATAAGGAGGAAAGCATGAACTCTATAGATTTAAAGAGCAGAGCTAAGGTTAATTTATCAATAGATGTGCTTGGGAAAAGAGCTGATGGTTATCACATTGTAGAGATGATAATGCAAACAATAGATCTATATGATAAGTTAAAAATAACTGAAATAGAAGAAAACTCAATATTAATAAAAAGTAATAGTGTAGATATACCTTTAAATGAAGATAATATTATGTATAAAGCTGCAAATTTACTAAAAAATAAGTTTAATATAGAAAAGGGAATAGAAATTTCTATAGAAAAAAATATACCTGTAGCAGCAGGAATGGCAGGAGGAAGCTCTAATGCAGCTGCAGTTTTAGTAGGCTTGAATAAATTGTGGAACTTGGGGTTAAGTGAAAATGAATTAAAGGATATTGGGTTAAAGTTAGGAGCTGATGTTCCGTTTTGTATAACTGGAGGAAGTGCATTAGCAGAAAGTATAGGGGAAGAATTAACTAATATAAAAGGATTAACTGAAGATTTAAATATATTAGTATGTAAACCTAATATATTTGTATCAACAAAGGAAGTTTACCAATCTTTGAATATGGACAAAGTTAAAAGAAGACCTAAAAATAAAGAACTTATAGATGCTTTACAAAATGAAGATGTTAAATTTATTTCTGAGAATATGGTGAATGTATTAGAAGAAGTTACTTCTTTGAAATACTCAGAAATAGGACAAATAGAAGATATAATGATCAAAAATAAAGCATTAGGATCTATGATGAGTGGAAGTGGCCCTACAGTTTTTGGGTTATTTGACAATAAAGATTGTGCACTTAAAGCCAAAGAAGACTTACAGGCTAAGTACAATCAGGTTTATCTAGTTAAAAGCAGCAATAAAGGAGTTGAAATTTATGGATAGCTTAACAAAATTAAATTTAGACAATTATAAACCGTTAAGAGATGTAGTTTTTGAAAACTTAAGAGAAGCTATTTTAGAGGGGCAATTAAAACCAGGACAAAGACTTATGGAGGTTCAATTAGCTGAGCAATTAGGTGTAAGTAGAACTCCTATAAGAGAGGCTATTAGAAAACTAGAACTAGAAGGGCTTGTAGTTATGTTACCGAGGAAAGGTGCATATGTAGCTAATATGTCATTAAAAGATATAATAGATGTATTAGAAATAAGATCGAGCCTAGAAGGTTTAGCTGCATATTTAGCGGCAGAGAGAATACATGAAGAAGATGCTAAAAAATTACAAGATATAGCAGAAGATTTTAAACGTAGCATCGAAAGAAAAGATGAAATTGATGTACTATTAAAAAAAGATGTTGAGTTTCATGAATGTATATTCAACGCGACTAAAAATAAAAAGTTAAGTCAAATAATAAATTCACTTTGGGAACAAGTTCATAGATTCAGAGCAACATATATATCTGATTTTGACACATCATATAATTTAGTAGAAGAACATGAGAGAATTTTAAAAGCTATAATATCTGGTAATAATGAAGATGCTAAAAAATATGCTATAGAGCATATAGAAAAAGCTGAACAATTTATAATAGAGAGAGCTATGAATAATAAAAATATATAAAGAAAAAGACTGTTTAAATTAACAGTCTATTTTTTTGTCTTTTTTTTAACTGTATGAATAAAAAATATATATTAGGAGATACTCAAGATATTAAAATATATTAGGGGGATATATATTATGAAAAGGATAAAGTTAAGAATATTAGGATTGAGCGTTTTATTAATAACTATGATTATAATGAGTACTATATATATTTTTGGGGAAGTAAATAAAGTTGAAAGAGTTTCAAGCAATTATAAAGATAAATTAATAAGATTTCATGTTTTAGCAAATAGCGATAGCGATGAAGATCAGGCATTAAAGTTGAAAGTAAGAGATGAAGTTATTAAATTTTTACAACCGATGTTAAAAAAATCAAATAGTATTGAGGAAAGTGAAAAAATAATTTTATCTCAGAAAAAAAACTTAGAAAAAATATCTAAAAATATTATTGAGGAAAATGGGTATACTTATGAAGTAAAGGTCAATCTTGAATATACTAATTTTCCTGCCAAACAATATTCAAATATAGTTTTACCAGCAGGAGAGTATAAAGCTTTAAGAATCATTATAGGGGAAGGTCAAGGTAGGAATTGGTGGTGTGTGATGTTTCCTCCGCTATGCTTTGTTGATGAAAATAATGGTGTTATAGACAAGGAGACAGATGAAAAATTAAAAAAGGTATTAACAGATGAAGAATATAAGTTGATATCAGGAGAAAATATTGAAAAGGCATCTAATAAAAAAATCAAATTTAAAATATTAGAAATACTAGAGGATTTAAAGTCTAATAAGAAATAATATATTTTAAAGGAGTGGATTTTACGACATGAAGTATCACACCAAATTCTTTTTAGCGATGTGTACTCTGCTAATTTTAACATTTAATAGTAACAATGTATTTGCTGATAGCAATACACAAAATAGCTATAGAATTGAAAGTAATAAGTTCGTTAGCAATAATAAAGAAGATAAATCAGAATCAAAAGAAGTTATAAGTATTACAAATGATGAACTGTATTTATTATCCAAATTAGTATCTAGTGAAGCTAGAGGAGAAGAATATGAAGGACAAGTTGCCGTAGCGGCAGTTGTAATAAATAGAGTTTTAGATCCTAGATTTCCAGATAATATAAAAGATGTTATTTATCAAAGAAATGCATTTTCAGTAGTAGATAATGGGGAAATTTATAAGGATCCAACAGATAGTGCATATAAAGCAGCTAGAGAAGCCTTATATGGAAGTGATCCTACTAGTGGAGCAATATATTTTTGGAATCCGGAAATTTCAACTTGCAACTGGATTAAAAAACTAGATCCATATAAAAGAATAGGAAATCATGTATTTGCAAAATAGATAAATATTAAAAATAAAGGAGTAACTACTCCTTTATTTTTTTTGTTAAATGAACTATAATAATCACTTAGATAATAAAAACGCATATAATTATAAAAATACAAATTAAATTAGAAGGGTGAAATAAGATGAGAAAATTAAGTGTAGCATTAATTTTCGGTGGAAAATCCGGTGAACATGATGTTTCAAGAATTTCAGCTTCATCTATATTTAAGAATATAAATAAAGAAAAATATGATATACACACAATAGGAATAACTAAAGACGGAAAATGGATGTATTATAGTGGTTCCTCAGAAAATATTGCTAATGGAAAATGGGAAGAATTAGCGGATAAAACTGTTAAAATTAATTTGATACCTAATGGGAATTCTAAAGTAGGTATAGAGTTTAATGATGGAAGCTTTAAACAGATTGATGTTTTATTTCCTGTACTTCATGGACCTTATGGAGAAGATGGAAAGATACAAGGGTTGTTCGAGATAAGTAGTATTCCATATGTTGGATGTGGAGTTTTAGCGTCTAGTGTAGGTATGGATAAACTTATATGCAAGAAAGTATTTACTCAAATTGGATTACCTCAAGTAAATTATACTTATACAACTAAATGGGAATTTGATATAAGTAAGAATGACGAGCTTGATAGAATAGAGCAGACTTTAAATTATCCTATATTCGTTAAGCCAGCTAATATGGGCTCTAGTGTAGGTATATCAAAGGTATCTGATAGAAATGAACTTTTAAGTGGAATAAATGAAGCTTTAAAATATGATAGAAGAATAGTATTGGAACAAGGTATAGATGCAAGAGAAATTGAAGTTGCTGTTTTAGGAAATGATGAAGTTAAATCATCAATAGCTGGAGAAATAATACCTGCAAAAGATTTTTATGATTATGAAGATAAATATATAAATGGAGTATCTAAGCTAGAAATACCTGCTAATATTAACGCAGAAACTATGATGAAAATAAGACAAATGGCTATAGATGCTTTTAAAGCTATAGACGGTAAAGGTCTTTCTAGAGTAGATTTTTTTGTTGATAAAAAAGATGGAGAAATTTATATAAATGAAATAAATACTTTACCAGGATTTACAAATATAAGTATGTATCCAAAGCTTTGGGATGCAACAGGAGTACAATACACTGACCTTATAGACAATTTAATAAAATTAGCTATAGAGGATAGACAATAGAAGAAGGTGCATGTTAGATGAATAATAATTCAATTGGAGTTTTTGATTCGGGATTAGGAGGACTTACAGTTTTAAAAGAAATAACTAGTATACTTCCTAGTGAAAATATAGTGTATTTTGGAGATACGGCTAGAGTTCCTTATGGATCAAGATCTAAAGAAACAGTTATTAAATATACTTTTCAAGCTATTAACTTTTTAATATCTAAAGGTGTTAAGGCGATAGTAATAGCTTGTAATACAGCGACAGCTAGAAGTTTAGAATTAGCACAAGCAAAGTATGATATACCTATAATAGGTGTTATAGAAGCTGGAGCTAGAACGGCTGCCTATACTACTAAAAATAAAGTTGTAGGAGTTATAGGAACAGAAGGAACTATAAATTCAAAAGCTTATGAGGGCGAAATTCATAAGTTAGACGATAAAATAAAAATAATCGGTAAAGCGTGTCCATTATTTGTTCCTATAGTTGAAGAAGGATGGGCAAATACGGAAGTTGCAGAATTAACAGCTAAAAAATATTTAGAAGAGTTACAGGCTTTAAATATAGATTCGTTAGTTTTAGGATGCACTCATTATCCGCTTTTAAAGAAAACTATAAATAAAGTATTAGAGGGTAAAATATCTTTGGTAAATCCTGCTAGAGAAACGGCTAAAGATTTAAAGGATGTTTTAACTAAAAGTAATTTGTTAAATACTAATGTAGATAAAGAAGGGTACTATAAATATTACGTATCTGATATACCTGAAAGATTTGCATCTATAGGTAAAGAGTTTCTTAATCGAGAAATAACGGATATAGAACAAGTTGAAATTCAAAAATATTAGTGAAAGTATAAACTTTAGGTGAATTTCACCTAAGGTTTATATTATTATGGAGGTTAAATATGATAGATGTAAATATATCTATGAATACAAAACAATATGACAATTTAGGTAATGAAGATTTAATAGAAGTTACATCTAAAGGAAGTATGTATGAGAAAAATAATGATATATATATAGTTTATAAAGAAGAACTAGAAAAAGGGTCAGTTCATGTAACAACTACGATAAAAATTTCAGGAAATGAAGTTTTTATAAAAAGATTTGGAGATATTAAATCAGATATGAAGTTTGTTCAAGGAGAGGAGACAATAACTAAATATAGAACTCCTCAAGGGTTATTTGATATAAAAATAAATACTCAAAAACTAGAAATAAATAAATTAAATAAATCGATACAGTTAAATATAGAGTATAATATGTGTATAGATGGATTATTTGAAGGAATAAATAAAGTGAGTATATATGCAGAAGAGCTTAATTAAAAGCTGACTAATAATTAGTCAGCTTTTAAAATTAATAGAAATTTCTATTCCACCAATTCATTGGAGTTTGGTTTTGGTCTATGATTTTAATTTCATAATTGTTGTTTTTAAGATATTCTAATACACTAGGCAAAGCTTTTACAGTTGTTTGTTTGTCATGAAACAAGATAACTGAATTCCCAGACTCATTTAAGGAATTTTTAGTGTTAGAAACTATAGATGATACAGTGGCATTTTTATGTGTATCTGTGCTATCTATACTCCAATCCCAAAGATTATAACCAGAGTTAACTAAACTATCGTATTGATTTTTTGTTAGGTAAGGTTTACTACCATAAGGAACTCTAATTAGTTTAGTATCATAACCTGTTAAGTCTTTCAGTGTATGTCTTGTATTATTAATTTCGTTTAAAGCAGACGAACCAGAAGAATAAAATACTGCTTTTTCATGGCTTTGACCATGCAAGCCTATTGAATGACCTTCTCTAAGCATCCTATTGACGATGTCGGGATATAAGGTTATTCTATCTTCTAAGACAAAAAAAGTTGCTTTCATATTATACTTGCTTAATAAATCTAATATTTCAGGAGTATTTTTATTTGGACCATCGTCGAATGTAATATAAGCAGTCTTTTTATCGACCTTTGTGTTTTCTAAACAATGGGAATTAATTGAAATAAAAGATACAAATACAAATGATGTAATTAAAACTGATAAAATTTTTTTCATTTTGATTACTCCTTACTTAAAAAATTAATTTTGTAAAATAGTATTTTATACTCTTATTGTATGATATTATTTTAATTATATTTAAGTAATGTGAATTTTGTATTGATGGAATTAAATGTATGTAAAAAAACTACCCCTGGATTAATTTATTTGGTATTATATTATTTAACAAGGTTTTAAAATAAAATAATTTATACAAGGATTTAAGAAGTTTTTATAGAAAGTATACTTGAGTCAAAAAACTAAGTATAAGAGGTATGATTTATGATAGTAGATAGAGTACGAAGTACTATAAATAAATATAATTTATTACAAAAGGGTGATAAAATAGTATTAGGTCTATCAGGAGGACCAGACTCAGTGTGTTTATTGCATGTATTAAAGCAACTAGAGGAAGAATACGATATTTCTATATATGCAGCACACTTAAATCACCAAATAAGAGGTATAGAAGCGCAAAAGGATGTTATGTATATATCTCAATTATGTGATAGTTTAGGTGTTAAATTTTTTGTTAAATCAATAAATGTACCTGAATATTGCAAAAAAAATGGATTATCAATAGAAGAAGGCGCTAGAAAATTAAGATATGAAATGTTTTATGAGATAAAACAAAAAACTAAATCAAATAAAATAGCAATAGGACATAACTTAAACGATCAAGCTGAAACTATTCTTATGAGAATGATGAGAGGCACTGGATTACAAGGATTAAAAGGTATTGAATATAAGAGAGATGAAACTATAATTAGACCTATTCTTGATATAGAAAGAAGTAGTATAGAAGCATATTGTGAGGAATATAATTTAAATCCGAGAATAGATAGTACAAATTTAGAAAACATATATACTAGAAATAAAATAAGATTAGATTTAATTCCTTATATGCAAGAAAATTTTAATACTAATGTGATTGAATCTATATGCAGAATGGGTAATAACTTAAAGCTAGATAATGATTATATTGAAGAAGAAGGAAATAAAAAGTTCAAAGAGGTTTCAAAATTAAATAATAATGCAAGTGTTGAAATCATATTAGATAAATATATGGATTTACACAAAGCAATAAAAAGTAGAATAATTAGAAATTCTATTAAGTATATTTTAGGAGATACTAATTTTGTAGATCAAAAGCATATAGAAGATGTATTTGATTTAGAGAATGAAGAGAAAATAAATAAAAAATTAGTTTTACCTAGAGGTTTGTTTGTATATAGAAATAATGATAGTATATTATTTACGAATGAAGAAATAACATATGAAGATTTCGAATTTAATTATAATGTCCCTAAAGATGGAGTTATAAAGATAAAAGAAACTGGAGTCTTTATAGAAACTAAGACAATGAGTGTTGAAAGATTTAAAAGTATGAAAGCTGATAAATCCTCTAAAGGATTTGATTTAGATAAATTTAAAGGAGGGATAGTAGTAAGAAATAGAGAATCTGGGGATAAAATAAAACTTGCAGGAGGAAGCAAGAAATTAAAAAGTTTATTCATAGATTTGAAAATACCTAGGGAAGAAAGAAGTAAAATTCCCGTGTTGGTAGATAATGAAGAAGTAGTTTGTGTTGGAAATTATAAGATTAGTGAAAATTATAAAATTGATGCAAATACAAAAGAAGTCTTAAAGATTACCTTTAAGAAACTATAAATTAAAACAACTTACGAAAGGAGGGCTTCTTTTGAATAAGATTTTAAAGGGAGCAGGTTTCTATCTACTTATATTTATAATTATCGTGGGGATAGTACAGTTCTCAGGTAGTCCAACAGAGAAAGTAGAAGAAATGAAGTTTTCAAGTGTCTACAGAGAGCTTATGAAAGAAAACATATCTAGTATAAAGATTGTAGAAGACACGGTTATAGAGGGAACTATAAAGAGTACAAATAAAAAGTTTAAAACATACATACCACAAGAGATTCAATCAGAAAAGCTTGCAGATCAATTATTAAAACAAGCTAACGAAGGTAAATTACAATTAATTGGGGCGCCAAAACCAACAACTCCTTGGTTCTTTGATATAATACCATCGCTACTTATGCTTTTCTTTGTATTAATACTATGGTTTGTATTTATGAATCAGTCTCAAGGTGGAGGCGGAAAAGTTATGAACTTTGGAAAATCAAAAGCGAAAGTTCATAAAGATGATGATAAAACAAGAGTTACATTTAACGATGTAGCAGGACTTAACGAAGAAAAAGAAGATTTACAAGAAGTCGTTGATTTCTTGAAAAATCCGAAAAAATATATTGATTTAGGAGCTAGAATACCTAAAGGTATATTAATGGTTGGACCTCCAGGAACTGGTAAAACATATTTATCAAGAGCAGTTGCAGGAGAAGCGGGAGTTCCGTTCTTTAGTATAAGTGGATCAGATTTCGTTGAAATGTTTGTTGGGGTAGGAGCTTCAAGAGTTAGATCTTTATTTGAAGATGCAAAGAAAAATGCTCCAGCTATAATATTTATAGATGAAATTGATGCGGTTGGTAGAAAAAGAGGTGCAGGTCTTGGTGGAGGCCATGATGAAAGAGAGCAAACTCTTAACCAATTACTAGTTGAAATGGATGGATTTGGTGTTAATCAAGGTATAATAATAATGGCTGCAACAAACAGACCTGATATATTAGACCCAGCACTTTTAAGACCTGGTAGATTTGATAGACAAGTGGTTGTAGGAGCACCGGATGTAAAAGGTAGAGAAGCTATATTTAAGGTTCATTCTAAGAATAAACCATTAGCAGAGGATGTTAAGATTGAAGTTCTTGCAAGAAGAACTCCAGGATTCACACCTGCAGATATAGAAAACTTAATGAATGAAGCTGCTATACTTACAGCTAGAAAAAGAGAAAAGAAAATCCATATGGAAACTATAGAGGAAGCTATAACTAAGGTAATAGCAGGTGTTGCTAAAAAATCTAGAGTTATAAGTGAACCAGAAAGAAAGTTAACAGCGTATCATGAAGCAGGTCATGCTGTATGTGCACATGTTCTTAAACATGTAAGTCCTGTTCATCAAGTTACAATTGTCCCTAGAGGAAGAGCTGGTGGATTTACAATGCAACTTCCAGTTGAAGATAAATTCTATGCTACTAAGAATGAAATGAAAGAAAACATAATTGTTTTACTTGGTGGTAGAGTTGCAGAAGAGTTAACTTTAGATGATATATCTACAGGAGCTTCAAACGATTTAGAAAGAGTTTCAGCAACTGCTAGACAAATGGTTACTAAATATGGAATGAGTTCTGAATTAGGACCTATGACATTTGGAGATGGAGAAGAAGAAGTATTCTTAGGAAATAGTATAGGTAGCAAGAGAAACTATTCTGAAGAAGTTGCATTTGAAATAGATAAAGAAATAAAAAATATCGTTAATGTAGCTTATAAAAACACTAAACAATTATTAACTGATAATATGGATAGATTAGAATATGTAGCTCAAGCATTATTAATATACGAAACATTAGATGCAGATCAGTTTATAAAAGCATTTAATAAAGAATTATCATTAGATCCTAAATTAGAAAATGCTGCAACAGAAGAAACTATCAATAAAGAAGATGCTATTGAAGTTGATTTTAAAGAGGCAAAGAAAGATGAAATTCAGGATGTAGATGTTAACAATAACGATAATGTAGATAATGACAAAGATCAAATAGATGAGTAATAAAAAATGAGGCTAGGGTTTTCCCTAGCCTTTACTTTAATTATTAATTAGATAGAGGTGTTATTTTGAGAGAAAAAATTGTTAATTTATTATTAAATAGTGATTTGGAATTTATATCAGGAGAAGAAATTTCAAAACAATTAGGAATTTCTAGAACAGCTGTGTGGAAGCATATTAATGTTTTAAAAGAACAAGGATATGAAATAGAGTCAGTTAACAAAAAAGGATATAGATTAAAAGAATCACCAAATGATATTTTAAGTAAAGAAAACATACTACATAATCTTAAAACTAAGTTCATAGGAAGAGAAATAATACATTTTGATTCTATAGATTCTACTAATAATTATGCGAAGTCAATAGCTAACGAAGCTATAGATGGAACTGTGATTATAAGTGAAGAACAAGTAAGTGGAAGAGGTAGGTTAGGAAAGTGCTGGCACTCTGAAAAGCATGAAGGAATATGGATGAGTATAATTTTAAAACCGAATATACTTCCTATGCATGCTCCTTTTATAACTTTAGTTGCTGGAGCAAGTATAGTTAAAGCACTAAGAGAGTTAGGTGTAGAAGCTACTATAAAATGGCCTAATGATATTATATTAAATGGAAAGAAAACTTGTGGTATACTAACAGAACTTTCGGCGGAGATAGAAAGAGTTAATTATATTGTTGTAGGTATTGGGATAAATGTAAAAACTATTAATTTTTCTGAAGAGATAGGAAATATTGCAACATCAATACAGAGAGAAGGATATGATATATCAAGAGTTGATATTGTTAGAAATATACTTAGTGAATTTGAATTAAAGTACAATTCGTATATAAATGAAAATGATAAAGATTCTACGCTAGATGTATGTAAAAATTACTCTGCGATTATAGGCAAAGAAATATATACCATAAAAAATAATTTTAAAGAGCAAGTTACGTGCATAGATATAAATGAAAATGGAGATTTAGTAGTTAAAGATAAAAATGGAAAATTAAAAGAGATTATATCTGGCGAAGTTTCTATAAGAGGAGAGCATGGATATGTTTAATAATATTTTAGACGTAAAAGGTATAAAAGTTGGCCAGGTAGAGGATAAAGAAGGATTAACAGGATGCACTGTTATTATATGTGAAGAGGGTGGAGTTTGTGGGGTTGATGTTAGAGGATCAGCTCCGGGAACTAGAGAAACTGATTTATTAGACCCTATAAATATGGTTCAAAAAGTCCATGCTATTGTACTATCAGGAGGTTCTGCTTTTGGATTGGAATCTACATGTGGCGTTAGTAGATATCTAGAAGAAAAAGGAATAGGGTTTGATGTTAGAGTAGCGAAAGTTCCTATAGTTACTGGTGCAGTTTTATTTGATTTAGGAGTAGGAGATCATAAATGTAGACCAGATATAGAGATGGGGTATAAAGCTTGTCAAATAGCTAATAATATTGAACTTAAGCAAGGGAATTATGGTGCTGGATGTGGAGCTACAGTTGGAAAGATAAGAGGGAGTGAGTTTTGTACAAAGGGAGGTATAGGGAGTTATTCGATTAAACTAGATAATGGATTAGTTGTTTCTGCAATTATAGCTGTGAATGCATTTGGTGATGTATATGAAAATGGACAAGTTATAGCTGGGGTTTTAAATGATGATAAAACTGATTTTTTAAATACGTATGATTTAATGAAAAAAGGTGTAAATAAGGGTGGTTTTAATATAGATAATACTACTATAGGTGCAGTTGTAACAAATGCTAAGTTATCAAAAGCTGAATGCAAAAAAATATCACAAATGGCTCATAATGGTTTTGCTAAATCTATATTTCCTATACATACTCCTCATGATGGAGATACAATATTCACATTATCAACGGGCGAAGTTGAAACTGATATAACATTATTAGGTTCAATTGCAAGTGAAGTAGTGGAAAAAAGTGTAATAAGTGCAATAAAAAATGCCTCAAAAACTAATAACATACTATCGTATAATGAAATTAATTTGAAATAAGAATTATTGACAATGTTATTTCATATTGATAAAATTGTTTTGTTGCAGCTGGCATCCATAAAAAAATAGGAGCCTGACTGATTTATTGTATAGATAATTTATTAGTAAAAAAACAAAAAGTCCGGCATCTATAAGAGCTGGAACGGAGGTATATTTTATGATGAAAACACAGGTTCAAACAAGAAAGAAAATAAATGTTAGACAAATGGCGATAATAGGTATGTTATCTGCCATATCGATAATGCTATCAATGACACCTTTAGGATTTATACCAATTGGACCCATTGATGCAACTATAATGCATATACCTGTAATAATAGGTTCCATAATAGAAGGACCTGTGGTAGGTGGAATAATAGGATTTATTTTTGGATTTACAAGCTTTATAAGAGCTATTACAATGCCAAAGCCAACTTCATTTGTATTTATGAATCCTTTTATATCTATACTACCTAGAGTTATAATGGGAATTGTGTCATTCTATGTATATAAAGGTGTATTTAAAATAATGAAAAAAACATCAGTTGCAGGTGCTTTTTCAGGATTGATAGGTTCTCTTATAAATACATTTGGTGTTTTAGGAATGGTATATTTCTTATATGCACAAAGATACGTAGAAGCTATAGGAGGAGACACATCCACGGCTGGAGCTGTAATATTAGGTATTGCTACTACTAATGGAATCCCCGAAGCTATAATTGGAGCTTTAGTAGTATCTGGAGTTGTAGCTATACTAAAGAAAAGCAAAAAATAGAAAGAAGGTTAGAGTAGATGCTTTTAGTATTTGACGTTGGTAATACAAACATGGTCTTAGGTATATATGAGGGAAAAGAGTTAAAAAATTATTGGAGAATTAGTACGGATAAAGCAAAGACATCTGATGAATATGGGATGTTAATAAATAATTTATTTCAATATGATAATGTAGACAAAAATTCAATAAAAGATATAATAATATCATCAGTTGTACCTAATGTTATGCATTCACTTGAAAATTTCTGTGTGAAGTATTTCAATAAACAACCTTTAATAGTTGGACCTGGTATAAAAACAGGATTAAATATTAAATATGATAACCCTAAACAAGTAGGAGCGGATAGAATAGTAAATGCTGTAGCTGCTATAGAAAAATATAAATCACCGATGATAATAATAGATTTTGGAACAGCTACAACATTTTGTGCAATATCAGAAAAGGGAGAATACTTAGGCGGAACTATAGCGCCGGGTATAAAGATATCAAGTGAAGCTTTATTCCAAAGAGCATCAAAACTTCCTAGAGTTGAACTGTTAAAACCTGGAATGACGATTTGTAAAAATACAGTTTCAGCTATGCAATCGGGGATAATATATGGATATGTGGGATTAGTAGATAAGATTATAGCTATGATGAAAAAAGAACTAGGAAATGACGATATAAAAGTAATAGCTACTGGAGGACTTTCATCATTGATAGCATCAGAAACTGATAGTATACATTGTGTAGATAAAAATTTAACCTTAGAGGGATTAAAAATTATTTACAATAAAAATAAAGAATAGTAACAGGGAATTGGATTTTACATCCAGTTCCTTTTTTATGATAAGATTATTAAATAAATTGGGTATATTTATAATAAAATATATTAACAAAGGAGACCGTATATGAAAATAGGAAATGTTACGTTAGACAATAGAGTGTTTTTATCTCCTATGGCAGGAGTAACAGATTTACCTTTTAGACTTATATGTAAAGAACAAGACTGTGGAATGTTGTATACAGAGATGATAAATGCGAAAGCTCTTTGCTATGATGATCAAAATACTAAAAAAATGCTTAAAATAGAAGAGGAAGAACATCCTGTAGCAGTGCAAATTTTTGGATCGGATCCAGCTTTTATGGGTGGTGCGGCAGAAATACTAAATGAATACCCTAATGAAATTCTAGATATAAACATGGGATGCCCAGCTCCTAAGGTTATAAAAAATGGGGATGGATCAGCTCTTATGAAAAATCCTAAGTTAGCTGAAGAAGTTTTAAAATCTGTTGTAAAGAACTCTAAAAAACCTGTTACTTTAAAGATTAGAAAAGGCTGGGATGACAATAATATAAATGCAGTTGAAATAGCTAAAATCGCAGAAGCTTCTGGGATAAGTGCGTTAGCTATACATGGAAGAACTAGAGAACAATATTACTCAGGAAAAGCAGACTGGGATATAATAGCTAAAATAAAAGAAAATATAAATATACCTGTAATAGGTAACGGAGATGTTTTTGAAGTTGAAGATGCTATAAATATGATAAATAAAACTAATTGTGATGCTATAATGATAGGTAGGGGAGCTCAAGGTAACCCATGGATATTCAAAAGAATAAATCATTATATGAAAACAGGCGAGATTTTACCAGAGCCTACAGGTGAAGAAAAAATCAATGCAGCTTTAAAACATCTTAAATTAGCAATAGATGAACATGGAGAATATGTAGCTGTAAGAGAAATGAGAAAACATATTGCATGGTACTTAAAAGGACTTAGAGGTTCGGCTAGATTAAGAGATGAAATTAACAAGATAGAAAGCTATGAAGAAGTAGTAAACAAGCTATGTGACTACTTATCACACTCCTTGACATAAGGGGGATAGTAATTTATAATATAGCGCAGAAATAGTATAAGATATAAAATTAATTTTGTTTAATGTTAAATAAAAATCAAAGAGAAGGAGTTGTAGGGGTTATGGAAGATAATAAGGAAATATTATTAACTCAAGAAGGATATCAAAAATTAGAAGATGAGGTTGAACATCTGAAATCAGTAAGAAGAAGAGAAGTTGCTGAGAGAATAAAGGTAGCTATATCTTTCGGAGATATATCAGAGAATGCTGAGTATGACGAAGCTAAAAATGAGCAAGCACAAGTTGAAGAAAGAATAATGAAGCTTGAAAATATGCTTAGAAAAGCAGTTATAATAGATGAATCTAAAATAGATTCAAATATAGTTACTATAGGATCTATAGTTAAGGTTAATGATGTGGAGTTTGAAGAAGAAGTAGAATACACGATAGTTGGTTCTGCAGAAGCTGACCCGTATGAAGGTAAAATATCTAACGAATCACCTGTAGGAAAAGCTCTTTTAGGTAGAGCTAAAGGAGAAGTAGTAGATGTTCAAGTTCCTGACGGTATTGCTAAATTCGAGATATTAGAAATAAGAAGATAATCTGGAGGTATACAAATGAATAATGATCAACAAAACGTTAATGATCAAGCTAAAGAAGAACTTACAGAAGTACTTAAAGTAAGAAGAGAAAAATTAGCTAAATTACAAGAGATGGGAAGAAATCCATTCCATATAAGTAGATATGATAGAACTAACTGTTCTACAGATATAAAAAATGACTTTGAAGCTTTTGAAGGTAAGGTTGTTAAACTAGCTGGACGTATAATGAGCAAGAGAATACAAGGTAAAGCTGGATTTATAGACATACAAGACCAAGAAGGAAAAATACAGTGCTATGTAAGATTAGATAGAATAGGTGAAGAAGAATATGCTGTGTTCTCTACATATGATATAGGTGACATAATAGGTATCGAAGGAGAAGTATTTAAAACTAAGAAAGAAGAGATATCTATAAAAGCTAATGATGTAAAATTATTAACTAAGTCTCTTCAAGTTCTTCCAGAAAAATATCATGGATTAAAAGATCAAGATTTAAGATATAGACAAAGATATGTTGATTTAATAGTTAACCCAGAAGTTAAAGATGCTTTCGTTACAAGAACTAAAGCTATGAAAGCTTTAAGATCTTATTTAGATGAAAGAGGATTCTTAGAAGTTGAGACTCCTATATTAAATACTATAGCTGGTGGAGCGAATGCTAGACCATTTATAACTCATCACAACACATTAGATATACCAATGTATTTAAGAATAGCTAACGAGTTATACTTAAAGAGACTTATAGTTGGTGGATTTGATAAGGTATATGAAATGGGAAGAATGTTTAGAAATGAAGGTATGTCAATCAAACATAATCCTGAGTATACTGCTATAGAATTATACCAAGCATATGCAGATTATACAGATATGATGGAAATAGCTGAAAATGTAATAGCTCACATGGCTGAAGCTGCAACTGGAAGCATGAAAATAGATTATCAAGGAACAGAAATAGACTTTACACCTCCATGGAGAAGAATGACTATGGAAGAATGTGTAAAAGAGTATGCTGGAGTAGACTTCTCTACTATAGATACTGATGAAGAAGCATTAAAAGTAGCTAAAGAAAAAGGTATAGAAATAACTCCTGGTATGAGAAGAGGAGAAGTTATCAACGCTTTATTTGAAGAATTTGGTGAAGATAAGTTAGTTCAACCTACATTTATAACTCATCATCCAGTAGAAGTTTCTCCGCTTGCTAAGAGAAACGTAGAGGATCCTAGAAGAACAGATAGATTTGAAGCTTTCGCTAATAAGTGGGAGTTAGCAAATGCTTTCTCTGAACTTAATGACCCTATAGATCAAAAAGGAAGATTTATGGATCAATTAAGAAAGAAAGAATTAGGTGACGATGAAGCTTGTGATATGGACGAAGACTTTGTAAATGCACTAGAAGTAGGTCTACCTCCAACAGGTGGTCTAGGAATAGGAATAGATAGAGTTATTATGTTATTAACAAACGCTCCATCTATAAGAGACGTTATATTATTCCCTACAATGAAACCTATAAAAGAAAACTCTGTAGATGAAATAGAAGAGTAAATAATAGATTAGAACCTTTCTAAATAATATTTTAGAAAGGTTTTTTTATGTTTAATTCAACAGTAAAAAATTAATAGTGATATATAATTTTGAGAACAAATATTAAATGCTGAAAAAAACTGAAAGATAATATTAGAAAATGAGAAGTAATGATGAAAAGTATATAAAGGAAAATGGAATAAAAATTTAGAAGTAAGTATTAATAAAAAATTAGGGGGATTTGATATGAAAAATTTAATTAATTGGATGTGTCTTTTATCTGTTATGGGATTAGTTGTACAAGTAATGATTCATATAAGTTTAGAAATTATAAGAGAGTTTAATAGTATTAAATATAAAAAAATTAATATGAATACTAAAGGTAAGAGGGTTGCGAATACGAGGGTTAAAAGAAATAGAGAATATTATCAAGAAAAAATTGCAAAATAATTAAAAAAAATTTATAAAAAGTGTTGACGCTGTTTAATAAAGGTGATATAGTATTACTTGTCCTTAAGAAACGGACGAAACACAAAAGAAAAAATGAACTTTGAAAATTAAACAGTAGGTTAATTATAAAAATTCTTTTTAAAAGAATTAAACACAAACAACCAAGCCAGATATTCAGATAATGATTAGCTGAGCGATGGACAACTTTTTAAATTATATTTGAGAG
>NZ_JBOGBV010000064.1:0-41617 GCF_051656405.1 Paraclostridium sp. | reverse complement strand
TTTACACATCCGATAGGAGTTGTGAGGATATGGGTGTTTTAACAGAAAGTGAAGTAAGAAAAAAAATAGGACATACAGATGTAAAAGAGTTTTATATAGAAAAGGGGCAAATTATAACTCCTTCAGCAAAATCGTATTTAACTGATAAAAATATAGTTTTAAAATACGTAGATTCATTAGATGAAATAGAAAAAAATAAAGCTAGTGAAGATAAAGCTGATGTAAAACAAGAAAAAAGATATAAGTATGTTACTGTATTTGGAGCTAACTTAGACGAAAAACCTGAACATATGACTTCTTTAAACGGTAATTTACTTGTATTTAAAGATCATAAAAGAATTATTTTAAGAGGTAAGGTAGATTCCTTAGAAGCTAGAATTTTACAAGCTCAGATTTTATGTCAAAAGCATGAAATGAAAAAGTTACTAAAAGATCTTCAAGAAGTTTTAGTGTTTGTTAGAACTATAATGAGATGTGAAGTTTTAGAAGAAAAATTAGAAGAATTTAAACTTTTAGGATTGACACCTGAAGAACTAAGAGAACAATCTCATTATCCTAAAAAATACTTTGGAATAGGTCATGAGTTTCCAAATTATGAAATGGGAGAAATGGTAGTTGAGATAAATAGTATAAGAACACTAACAAGAGAGGTTGAACTTGCTGCATATGAAGCTTTTAAAGGAGAATATGGGCAAGTTGAAAGAGAAGATTTAATAAAAGCTTTAAACCGATTATCCTCAGTATTTTGGATTATGATCTATAAAATTAGAACAAATAAATATAAATAGTTGGAGGATAGCATGAATATAGCATTAGATAATATCGTAGATGAAGTTGTAAAAAGAATAAAAAAAGAAGCATTTATAGAAGTTGAAGCATCTGGAAGACATATTCATTTAAGTAGAGCGGACATAGATAAATTATTTGGAGTAGGTTATCAACTTACAAAGCTAAAGGATTTGTCTCAACCAGGGCAATATGCTTGTAAAGAAAGAGTTTGTATAAGTGGACCTAAAGGCGAATTTAAAAATGTTATAGTACTTGGACCAGAAAGAGCACAAACTCAAGTTGAAGTGTCTTTAACTGATTGTTCTCAATTAGGATTAAAAGCACCTATAAAGCAAAGTGGAGATTTAAACGAAACATTAGGTATAAAAATATATACAGAAAAAGACAGTGTTGAATTAGAAAAAGGTCTTATGGTAGCAAAAAGACATGTGCATATGAATGAAGAAGATGCTAGAAAGTTCAACGTTTGTGACAATGAAGTTGTAAAAGTTAAAGTGTTTGGAAAAAGACCATTAATATTTGACGATGTTGTTATAAGAGTTAACAAAAACTTTGAGACATATATGCATATTGATTATGATGAAGCCAATGCATGTGGATTTAGCAAAGGATGTTTAGCTAGAATAATAAAAGATAATCTATAAGGTAGGTGATATGTATGGATTATGATAAGCTTATAGAATTTATAGTAGATGAAATATATAAAAAACTTGAAAATCAAGATGTAAAAGAAAACAATGATCTTCCTGAATGTGTATTAATGTGGGAAAGAGATGAAGAAAAATATAAATTCTTAAATGATAAATTTAAAGTTTTAAATTACAATAAAGATATAAAAGATTGCGATGTTTTAGTAATATCAAGACTTTGTTTGAGAGGGCTTTGTAATTTAGCTATGGGAAATAGCGTATCAGATGAAGAACGTTTTATATTGAAGATGATTATGAGCGGAAAAAAAGTTTATGTAATGGAAGATGGACTTGAATATAAAAGGTACAAACAAACAGCACCTAAGACTTTATATAACAAATATTTAAACTTTGAAAAAGAAATTAAGAGCTATGGAGTAGAAATTATAAATAACCCTAAAAGCATATTAAATGAAACTAAGGTTAACTACAAAGAGGAATATACAAAAGACAATAAAGAGATTAAAGTAAATGTAAATTTAACCGAGAACACACTTGATTTGAGAAGTAAAAAACTTATATCAGAATCTGATTTAAGAAAACCTCAAATAAATGGTATAGATAGAATTTTATTAGGTAAGAAAAGTATAATAACACCACTAGCTAATGATTTTATAAGAATACACAACTTAAAATTAGACAAAGAGTAAAGGAGATATTCTTATGGAGATTGGAAAAGTAGTTGGAAATGTTTGGGCCACAAGAAAAGATGAAAAATTATGTGGACAGAAATTATTAGTTTTAAAACTTTTAAAAGATAAAGATTCATATTGTGATGGATTTTTAGTTGCAGCTGATAATGCAGGAGCAGGGAATGGAGATTTAGTATTAGTTACTAGAGGATCTGGAGCTAGAGAATCTTTGGAGGATAGATCTATACCAGTTGATGCTACTATAGTTGGCGTTGTAGATTCACTAGAGGTACATGATGAATAAAAGCATAGGCTCTATAGAGTTTAGAAGTATTGCAAAGGGAATTGAAGTGTCTAATGAAATGGTTAAAAAATCTTATGTCGATATATTATACTTAAAAAGTATTTGTCCTGGAAAGTTTATTATAATTATAAGCGGTGATACAGGAGAAGTTAACACTGCTATTGAGTATGGACTTAGTATATCACAAGGATTTATCGTAGATAGTTTTGTTATAAACTCAGTACACGAAAGCATAATAGGCGCATTAAAAAACAAATACGAAACTATAACTGAAGTTAATTGTATAGGGGTTATGGAAACTAGTAAAGTATGTGCAGGATTAAGAGCGTTAGACAAAACATTAAAAAGTAGCGATACAACCATAATTAAACTTCAATTGTCATTTGCAATAGGAGGAAAACTTGTATATATAGTTTGTGGAAGTCTAAGTAGTGTAAATTATGGAATAGATGAAGGTAAAAAAGAGTTGAAGGACAAAGATGTAATACAAGCTTTAGTAATGCCTCATGTAGATGAAAAAATAATAAAACATTTAATAGGGAGAGGATAGCCATGAGTATAAATGAAATTATAATCTATATAATGGTAGCATTTATGGTATTGGGTGCTATAGATAAGTGCATAGGCAATAAATTTGGTTTAGGTGAACAATTTGAAGAAGGTATTGTTGCTATGGGTTCACTTGCAGTTGCAATGGTAGGGGTAATATGCTTAGCTCCAGTACTAGCAGATGTATTAAGACCTATTATAGTTCCAGTATTTGATATGCTAGGAGCTGACCCAGCTATGTTTGCAGGTTCTATATTAGCAAATGACATGGGTGGAGCACCTTTAGCAATGGAACTTGCAAAAGATCCAAATGCAGGATTGTTTGGAGGACTTATAGTTGGAGCTATGATGGGACCAACTATAGTATTTATAATACCAGTAGCACTTGGAATAATAGATAAAGAAGATCAAAAATTCTTAGCAACAGGAATTCTTGCAGGGATAATAACTATACCTATAGGAGCGTTTGTAGGAGGGTTAGTTGCAGGATTTGATGTAATGATGATAATTAGAAACTTAATTCCTATAATAATATTTGCAGCAATAATAGCTTTAGGATTATTAAAGTTTGAAAGTGCAATGATAAAAGGATTTACTTACTTTGGTAAAGGTGTTGTTATAGTAATAACTTTAGGACTTGCAGCAGCAATAGTTGAAGCTTTAACTGGAATTGTTGTAATACCGGGTATGAAACCTATTAGCGATGGAATAGAAATTGTTGGAGATATAGCTATAGTTTTAGCTGGAGCATTCCCATTAGTATTTGTTATAACTAAAGTTTTCAATAAACCACTTATGGCTTTAGGAAAACTTTTAGGAATGAATGATATAGCAGCAGCAGGATTAGTAGCAAGTTTAGCTAACTGTATACCTATGTTTGGTATGATGAAAGATATGGATGATAGAGGTAAGATTATAAATGTGGCATTTGCTGTATCTGCGGCATTTGTATTTGGAGATCATTTAGGATTTACTGCTGGATTTAATGCTGATATGATAGCACCTATGATAGTAGCTAAGTTAGTTGGAGGAATTACTGCAGTTATTTTAGCTATGAGATTAGCAAACAAGATGTTAAAAAAGGAGAATGCTTAAGATGGATATAAAGAATTTAGATAAATCTATGTTAGAACAGTTAGTAAGACAAATTATACAAGAAAAGATAAATGGCAGCGAAAGCAGTGTTGACTTTTTAAGAGATAAAGATGAAAGTGGAGTAATTTCTATAAAACTTCCAACTGTAAAAGTTGATGAATCAAATAGATTAGATACGGGTAACCCAAGTGATGTAGTATATACTAAAGACTTATTTACATTAGAAGAAAGTCCTAGATTAGGATGTGGAATAATGGAGATGAAAGAAACTACATTTGATTGGACATTAAATTATGATGAAGTAGATTATGTAATAGAAGGAACATTAGATATTATAATAAATGGAAAAACGGTATCAGCATCTGCAGGGGAATTAATATTAATACCAAAAGGTAGTAGTATACAATTCTCAGTTAAGAATTATGCTAGATTTATATATGTAACTTATCCTGCTGATTGGGCTTCACAAAATTAAGCTAAGTTTAAAAATTTTGTAGTTGCGAAAGTGGTAACAGTAGTTTTGCTCCCAAAGCTGGAAGAATGCTTTGAAGGTCGCTAAAACTTCTATTACCACTTTCGCTATTTATTTTGGGTTATTTTAATTTATATTTCAAACTCTGCTATTTTAGTTACTGCTACATAAATTTTAGATATAGCATACCAAGTAGCAAAATCAACGTTTCCGCTTTGGGTCATTCTAAATATTTCTTGGAATTTACGAACACTTTCTTGTGTTTTTGGACCATAAATACCATCAGCATCAACTTTAGGTAAAGCAGGATAAGCATTAGCTATAGCGTTTAATTGATCTTGTATAGTTTTAACTGGTTCTCCTGTAGACCAAAGTGTAAGTGTATATCCAGGGAATGAAGAGGGAACTCCTTTTATCATATCTGTACCTTGAAGTCCTATGTCTTGGCCGTAGTAATATCTTAAAATTTCATCAAATTTATAACCTTGATCACCTAGATATTTACTTCCCCATTGAGTCATTTTACCAGGACATTGAGTTTGAATTCCATCACAGTATTGAGCCAAAAGTGGTTGAGGATTTCCTTTTGGTCTTTGAATATAGACATTAAATATATTATCAACAACAACACTTATAGTATCAAAAATATTTCTATTGTATATAAATTTATGGTCATAGGCTGTAGTAGATGTAATTGTAAAATCATATCCCATATTTCTGTACCATTCAGTATAAACTCTATTTAAAGTGAATGAAACTATAGCTACTACATTTGCATATATTGTTTCGGTTGGCCATGTAGCGTATATCTCAGAACTTGCAACATTTTTAATATAATCTCTAAATGGAATCCAATAATTAGGTGCATTTTTATCACTTGGCATTCCATCATGAACTATTATATATTCTGGAACTACAACATTAGGTAAAACATATGGGACCTTTTTTAAATCATCTTCAAGTATTTTAGGTTGATAATTTCCGTATAATACATTATCACCGATTTTATAAATCTTTTTATTGGTAGTAGTAAAAGCCGAAATTTTTGATAGTGAAATGTTTTGAATGGCTTCTACAAGAGGGAGAATCTGAACTCCTTGTATTATAACTGTTTGATAACCATCCTTAGATATTGTTAGTATATAAGTACTATAAGCCCTAGGTGAATTAGGAACTTGAGAGTAAATAAAATTTGGAGCATCTAATGATACTTTTTTTACCATCCCAGATGAATTGGTAATGAGATTTTTATAAATGTATTTACTTTTGGTGCTTCCTTCTTTAGGCATTACACATATATTTATAGAAACTCCTTCAATTGGGAAGTTTGTAATTTCATCAGTTACTTTAATTGTCAATAATCCTTTATACAAAAAAATCCCCCCTAAATAATCTATTAATTTATATGTATGAATAAAATATTTAAAGTGTACCATTTGTAGTATTAAGTTAATTTTATGATGAAAATAGAATAAATTAAAAAATGTAAAAATTTTGAAAAACAGAAGGTAAAAAGGTACTCTATGTAGAATTATTATATTTGAAGTACACTTAAGTAAGGGCAGGGAGAACTTTTTAATGAAAAAAAAACGGGGAATGAAAAAATATATTTTTATATTAATATTTATTTTTATAATCTTTTTCCAAATGTTTAATTATAGGGTGGAAGCATATGAAGCATATGAAAAAGAATCTAGAGGATTTAATGTTTTGGTATTAAATTCATACAATCAAGGACATCACTGGGAAGCGGCTATAATGGATGGGCTCAAATCTTATTCTAAAGAAAATCCTGATGAGGGTATAAACTTTAAAATCGAATATCTAGATTTTAGAAATAACTATAATGACGAATATATAGAGTCATTAAAGCACATGTTAAATGAAAAGTATCCAAGGGGAAGTATAGATGCTATATACACTGTAAATGATGAGTCTTTTGAGGTATTTAATAAAGAAGTGTTAAATACTAATAGTAGTTTTTACAAAATTCCATTAGTATTTAGTGGAATAGATGGAAAACTAGATGGAAGCAAAGAAGAAAAAAAATACAGGGCAGGTATATACCATGGTGACGATAGCTTAAGTTTAATGAACTTGGTCTATTCACTTAATCAACAAACTGAAAATATAAATTTAATAGTTGAAAAGTCTAAGTATGGAGAGTCTGTAAAAAGCGAAATTAATAAATTGATAGACACTTATTTAAACAATCAAATAGATATAAATTACATACAAAGTAACTACACTGAAGATATAATAGCTAAATTAAAAAAGTCAGATGATAAACCAGATACTATAAACATTATAGCTGGTGAATTTCAGTGCAAAAAATCAAGTGGATATGTAGAGCCTAAGGATTTAATAGATGATATCAAAAAGTATAGTAGTGCACCTATATATTCAAATGATCAGACTTATTTAAATGCAGGTATTCTTGGAGGGCACGTAGATATAGGGCAAGAACATGCAAAGATTGTTTGTGATATGATAGTTAAAATAAAAAACGGAACTCCTATTGAAAAGATTGAAAATGAGGTAGAGCCATCGGCAAAGGCATATGTTGATTATAAAAGTATATATGAATATTATATAGATCCTTTTGATGTAGGAACAAGCGTAAACTTAATAAATAAAGGACAATATGAATTATTAGCTCCAACATGGATGAAACACTTATTACTTACTTTGCTTATATTCTTTTTAATATCTATTGTATTTGTTACTAAAGCAGCTTCAAGGTATAGAAAAGATATTAAAAAGCAACAAGAAGATGAAGAAAAAGCAAAAGAACGTGAAAAGTTAAAAACTGATTTTATAGTAAACTTAAGTCATGAGTTAAGAACACCTATAAATATAATATTGGGCACAACTAAACTTTTAGAATGCAATATATATAAGGGGAAAGTTAAAGAAGAGGATGTTATAGAAAAACTAGAAAATATAAATCAAAATTCATACAGATTATTAAAGATATCAAATAATATAATTGATATGACAAAAGCTGAGTGTGGAATGCTTAGTTTAAATTTAGAAAATTGTAATATAGTTAGCGTAATAGAGGATGTTTTTGAATCAAGTATTGAATTCGCTAAAATAAAAAATATAGGGATGATATTTGATACAAAATATGAAGAAATAAATACTGCTGTTGATGTTTATCAAATACAAAGGGTAGTATTAAACCTTTTATCAAATGCAATTAAATTTACAAATGAAAATGGAGTTGTAGATTTATCAATATATAAGGATAAAGAGGATATTATTATAGAAGTAAAAGATAATGGAGTAGGAATACCGGATAGTAAATTAAACTACATATTCCAAAGATTCTATCAAGTAGATAATTTATATACTAGAAAAAATGAAGGAAGTGGAATAGGCCTTTGTATATCAAAAGAAATAGTAGAAATTCATGGTGGTAAGATAGAGATAGAAAGCAAACTACAAGAAGGATCTTTATTTAGAATTATTCTTCCTATAAAGATAGATGAAAGTTTACCAGAATATGATCCTTCAAATTATGTAGATACAAATAAAATCGTTAATTTAGAGTTATCAGATATTTAAATAAAGAGTAAAAAAGAAGCTATGAAAATAGCTTCTTTTTTTATGTTATTCATTTATTTTCATTATGAACTTAACTTTTCCATCCATATCTTTATTAAGACCAGAGAAGTTATTATAATCTTTAGATAGTTTAACTATTTCATCTTTAACATCTACTAAGCCTTGTATATCTGATAATTTAGTATTTCCTTCTTTATATATTTTATCTAGCCCATCTTTTTTTAACTTATTAACACCTTTGTATAATTCATTAGATCCTTTTGCTAGGTCATTTGTTCCTTTTAAAAGTTTGCTTGAATTATCATTTAAAGTTTTAGTACCACTAACTAAGCTTTTACTACCTTGAGATAGTTGGTTAGTACCTTTGCTTAATTCACTAGTTCCTGCAGCCAACTTTTTACTACCATCTTCAAGTTTATTAGTAGCGGCTGATAATTGTTTTGAACTACTACTTAAAGTTGAACCAGCATCTACTAAAGATTTGAAATTAGAATTAAAACTATTTGAACCAGATTTTAAGTTTTCTAGCCCAGCACTTAAGTTATTAGCCCCACTTACAGCACTGCCCATTCCATCTTTTAAACTATTTAGGCCACCCCTTTGACCTTCAGAAACTTGACCTAAAGAACCTGCTAATCCTCTTAATTGATTAGCAACTTCTGGATTAGATTCATCTAAAGCTCCAGCTATATTGTTTAAGCCTCCAGCAACTTGGTCTATATTATTTGTAGAAGCTATTAAACTATCTACACCAGAAGCTCCATTAGAAAGTCCAGAACTAAGTGCATTAGCACCGTCACTAGCACTATTAATTCCATTGTTAATAGCTGAGTAAGCGTCATAAAGCTTATTAGTATTTCCTACAAAAGATTCAACACCATTAGAAAACTTACCTTGAGAATCATTTAGCTGACTAAGACCGCTACTTACGCTTTTTGCACCGTTATCTAAAGATGGAGCTGATTGATTTAATTTATTTATACCACTACTTAAATCCTTAGATCCTTTATCCAAAGATTTTACACCCTGATCAAATTTGGCGAAATTAGTGTTCAGTTCATTATTTCCGTCCAATAATTTTTTAGATCCATCTAATAAATCATCTCCACCTTTTCTTAAATCATTTAAAGATTTAGATAAATCATCTAACGTAGAATTTTTATCAATTCCTTTAAGCTCTGGAATTTTTGGAGTTGCCATAACCATTATATTAGGCATTTTAAATTTATTAGCATTTCCTTCAATAACTAGTGTATCTTCTAATTCTAAATAGTCTTCTATATCTTTACTTAAGTCTAAGCTTTCTTTTAAACCAGGGAAAGATGCAAATGTTACACTAGATTTTTTACCATCATCTAGAAGCTCTCCACTATTTATTTTTATATTTTTAAAATTATCTCTTTCAAATAAAACTTCAGTAGCTGTTAAAAATGGTACATACATATCTCTATTTTTACCATTTACTTTACGGATTTTCTTTTCATTATTTTTAAGGTCGATAGTTATTTTAAATTTACCTGATTTTCCATCAATTTCTTTGGCACTAACTTTTTTGCCATTCAATTCATATTGAATATCTACATCAATAGGGAGTTTTTTAGAACTCTCTCCTTGGTAGTATAAATCCTCTTTGTTGACATTCCACTCAACTGAATCATCATTTATTACAGGTTTTTCATCACCTTTTACATTTTTTATATTTTTAAGATTACTAGAATCAGTAAATTTTCCAAGTTTCTCATCGCTGTTTATCCAAGTAGAAACAATAGTTTTTTCAACACTACCATTATTGTTTAATATGGCATATACAGTTTCTTCTTTTTTTACATCTGCAAAGCAAATCCCAGTATTTAAAAATATCATAAGTGTAGTTAAAGTAGCTATTGAAGCCTTTGGTAAATTAATTCTTTTCATCCTTATATATCCCCCTTATTTAAATTTTTAGGTTGTGGAGTCACAAACCCTTTACTAGTTTTTATTATAAATTTGTGGCAAACTAATAAAATTGCAGGAAGCATAAAAATGATTATAAACATACTTATGATAGCTCCTCTTGCCATAAGTGAACATAATGCACTTATCATTTCTAGTTTAGAAATAAGTCCAACACCTATTGTAGCGGAGAAAAATGATAAAGCACTTGTTACAATTGATCTTGCACTGCTTTGTATTGAAGCTGTCATAGCTTCAAACTTATTATCATTTACAGCTAACTCTTCTTTAAACCTAGAAGTTAAAAGTATTGCATAGTCAACGGTTGCACCAAGTTGAATAGTACCTATTACTATTGATGCTATAAAAGGTTCTACAGTACCTGTATAGTAAGGTATTCCAAGGTTTATAAATATAGCTGATTCAATTGCTAAAACTAATAAAATAGGTAGAGAAAGTGATTTAAATACTATGGCTATAATTACAAATATAGCTATTATAGATACTAAACTTACTTTCTTAAAATCTGTGTCAGCAATTTTTATAAGGTCATCAGTTAAAGGTGCTTCTCCTCCAACTAGACCGTCTCTGTCATACTTATGAACTATGTTATTTAGCTTATCTATTTGAATACCAGCTTCATCTGTTGCAGCTCGATACTCTGAATTTACTATGAGTTGTTCGTATCCGCCAGACTTAACTGAGCTTATTAAATCACTTGGAAGTATATCTTCAACTATTGCAGGACCTATTACTTTTTCAAGTGCAACAACTGAATTTATTCCATCTAAATTCTCAATTTCTTTAATCATTTGGTCAACTTTATAAGAATCAAGTGAATCTTTAACCAAAATGATATTTGTACTATTCATCTTGTAGTCATCTTTTAATTTGTTTGTAGAAACTATAGATGGTAAATCATCAGGTAAAGATTCGTCTAGGTTGTAATAAACTTTTGCATTTGATGAACCTATTACAGATGGTATAAACATCAATAAAAATAAAACTACTAATAATTTGTAATGTTTAACAACTATTTTTGATGATTTTTTAAATGTAGGTAAAATTGGTCTGTGTTTGTATTTATGAATTTGCTTATCAAAGATTAGTATAAGAGCAGGGAGTATAGTAACTGTACATAAAACTCCTAGCAAAACTCCTTTTGCCATAACTAAGCCCATATCCATTCCAAGGGCCAAATCCATTGCACAAAGAGCTAAAAATCCTGCTACTGTAGTTAATGAACTACCAAACACTGCTGTTGTGGTATTTGAAATAGCTACAGCCATTGCATCTATATGGCTATCATATTTTTCTCTTTCTTCATCATACCTGTGAAGTAAGAATATGGAGTAGTCCATGGTAACTCCTAGTTGTAATACAGCACTTAGTGCCTTGGTTAAATAAGAAATTTCACCAAATATTATATTACTACCAAAGTTATAGATTATCGCAAATCCTATACTAAGTAAAAATATAAATGGAGTAACATATGAATCCATTGTAAAGCTTAAAACTATTAATGTAAGTATTACAGCAACTACTACATATAGTGGAGTTTCTTTATCTGAAATGTCTTTAGTGTCTTTTATGATACTTGCCATACCACTTAGAAATGCTTGTTTTCCTGTAACTTTTCTGATCTCTTCTACAGCATTTAATGTTTTAAGAGCTGCAGAACCTTCTTCTAATTTTATAACCATAAGAGTTGAATTTTCAGTATACAATAAATCTGTTACATCCTTTGGTAGAAGTTCTCTAGGGACTGATAAATCTACAACATCATCAACCCACAAAACATCTTTTACACCTTCAACTTTGGTTAATTTTTCTTTGAGCCTAGCTACATCTTTATCTTCCATGTTTTCAACTATTAACATAGCCAAAGACCCGCAATCAAACTCGTCTTTAAGTATTTTCTCTGCCTGAGTTGTCGATAAATTATCTGGTAAATAACTTAAGATATCATAGTTTATGTCTGTGTTTAAAAAGCCAATTGCTGATGGAACTAATAATAATATAGCTATTACTAAAATTAACTTACTTCTTTTAGCTATTTGTTTTGACAATCCCCTCATCTAAAGTTTACCCCCCTCTAAAATATTTAGGCATGCCCAAATTTGTTTACAGAATAGATTGTATGAGTAGTACAACCTATATGTCAAGTATATTTATGTTTTTTATTATTTCATTAATTTCTATGTTACTAGTTGATTCTTTAGTGTCTGAAATAATTTGAATTACTTTTTCTTGGCTTATATTTAATAGTAGAAGCCTAGTTTTTATTGTACTTTCAATAATTTCATCTAGTGTCAAGTTTATATCATTTTTATAAAATCTACGCAAAAGTTCATCTTCCCCAGCTGAACCAATTACAATGCTTAGACTTATATCCTTTTCTTTAAAATCAAAATTTAACTCTCTTAAGTTAGCTTTTAATATTTCACCTAGAGTTTTAAGATATTCCTTTCTTACTGAGTCTATTTCAGATGCTTCTATGTACACTCTAAATAAAGATTGGTTAGTTGCTATAGTCTTTATGTATATATATTGGGTTATAGCATAACTAAGTAGAGGATCTATAGATTCACTACTTGATCTCTTTGTATGAAAATAAATTTTTTCAATTAAGTTTTTATAAAGATACAAAACAATATCTTCTTTTTTCTTAAAATAGTAGTATAAATGACCTCGACCTAAATTACAGACTTGTGCTATTTCTCTTATTGTTGTTTTTGTATACCCCTGTTGAATAAAAAGCTTAGATGCTTCTAGTATTATTGTATTTCTAATGTCATCCTTGTGTTCGAACTCCACATTGATCACCCCTTTAATTTTGTTTATAGTATCATTTTAACAACATTTTTTTGATTTGCAATCTATTTTAAAAAAATTAGCACTCTAGTATTGACAGTGCTAACAAAGATGATAAAATAATAAATGTAGGGGGATTTACTTTATCCCAATTTTATTTAATAAATATAAATTTAAGGAGGAGATAAATATGGAAAACAAAAAAGGAAACATATCAATACATACAGAAAACATATTTCCTATAATAAAAAAGTGGTTATATTCTGATAAGGATATATTTGTAAGAGAGCTTATAAGTAATGGTTGTGATGCAATAAATAAATACAAAAAATTAGTATCACTAGGGGAAGTAGAAAACAAGCAAGAACAAGATTATAAAATTAATGTAACAATAGACAAAGACAATTCAACTCTTATATTTGAAGACAATGGAATCGGGATGACTGAAGAAGAGGTTGAAAAATATATAAATCAAGTTGCATTTTCAGGCGCTGAAGACTTTGTAAATAAATATAAAGATAAAATGAGCGAAGAAAATGATATTATTGGACACTTTGGATTAGGTTTTTATTCAGCATTTATGGTAGCTAGCAAAGTTCAAATAGACACTTTATCATATAAAGAAGACGCTCAAGCTGTAAAATGGATAAGTGAAGGGCAAACAGAATATGAACTTTCAGCAAGTGAAGATAGAAAATCAAGAGGTACTACTATAACTTTATTTTTAGCTGATGATAGCAAAGAGTTTTTAGAAGAATATACAGTAAGAAGCATAATAGATAAATATTGTTCATTCTTACCTGTGAATATATATTTAGATGTTAAAGATAGTTCAAAAGAAAAAGATGAAAATAGTGAAAATGAAATAAAACCATTAAATGATACTTATCCTTTATGGTTAAAATCTCCAAAAGATTGTACAGATGATGAATATAAAGAGTTTTACAGAAAAGTATTTAATACATTTGATGAACCATTATTTTGGATACATCTAAACGTAGACTATCCATTTAATTTAAAAGGAATATTATATTTCCCTAAATTAAAAAATGAATTTGAACTTATAGAAGGTAAGGTTAAATTGTATAATAACCAAGTGTTCGTTGCAGATAACATAAAAGAAGTTATACCAGAGTTCTTATTATTACTAAAAGGTGTAATAGATTGTCCGGATTTACCGTTAAATGTATCTAGAAGTTTCTTACAAAACGATAAAGATGTAAGTAAAATATCTAAACATATAATTAAAAAAGTTGCAGATAAACTAAAATCACTTTATAAAAATGAAAGAGACAATTTTGAAAAATTCTGGGATGATATACAAGTATTTATTAAGTTTGGATGTTTAAAAGATGAAGGATTCTACGATAAGATAAAAGATATTTTATTATTTAAAGATATAAATTCAAATTATATTACACTTAATGATTACTTAGAAAAATGTAAGGAAAAACATGAAAATAAAGTATTCTATGTAAGTGATGAAGAACAGCAATCACAATACATTAAGCTATTTAAAGATTATGATTTAGATGCAGTTATACTAGACTCTAGCATAGATAATCATTTTATATCTTTTATAGAATTTAAAAATCAAGGAGTTACATTTAATAGAATAGATGCAGATTTATCAGATGTATTAAAAGACAAAAATGAAGATGAAAATAAAGAAAATAAAATAGAAATAGAAAATTTATTCAAAGAATATGTTAAAGATAAAGTAAAAGATTATTCTGTAGAAAGCTTAAAAAGCGAGGATACTACAGCTATAATATTAGTATCAGAACAATCTAGAAGAATGGCTGAAATGAAATCTCAATTTGCAGGAATGGATCTTGGAATGAGTTTTGAAGAAGAAAAAACTTTAGTTATAAATGACAATAGTCCTATAATTAAAAAGTTAGTATCTTTAAAAGATGATGAAAGTAAGAAAGATCAAATAGAATTAATATGTAATCAAATTGTAGATGTTGCATTACTTGCAAATAAAGAATTAGACGCTAAAGAGTTAGATGAGTTTATAAGTAGAAATAATAAACTTATGAATATGTTAATAGGATTATAGGAATAAAGGAGTATTGATATGATTTGCTACACGAGCTGAAAAGAAGCTTGAAATGTAGCTAAATCATATCAATACTCCTTATTTATTTTAGTGGAATTGAATTTAAAGTGAGTAATATCATATTTTGCTACACAAGCTAGAAAGAAGCTTGAAATGTGGCTAAAATATGATATTACTCACTTTTGTGTTATAAATTTTTATTTATGAGATAAGATTCAATAAGCAGTAGAGATATTGAAGCTATTGATAAAATTATAAAGTTTAGAAAGCTAGTAGAACAGATTAATACTCCAACTACCATAAAGGTAAATCCATTTACTTTGAAATTAGTATTAAAAGTAGGCAAACTATCATATTTTTCAAGTGCAGCTAATAAAAGGCCATAACCTATTAAACATATACCTATAACCAATCTTAGACCTACTAATTTGGTAAACATATTTAACACATCCTCATTATAGATAATTTTAATGGTAGTTAATTTATTATATGCGTGGAGAAAAATAAATTGAATATTAAAAGTGATAATCGGTGTGAAAATTTGGAAGGTTCCGAAAATAGATTGATATATATATGCAAAAATGGTATATTTGAATTGTAAAAACACAATGTTTGTAAAATAACAGAAAAGTATGGGGGACATGATTATGAAAAAATTATTATCAGTATGTTTTATGATTATATTATCAGTTATAACATTAATTGGATATCTAAACCAAAAAAGAAAGAATAAAACTGTGTAAGCTCCATAGATACAATATAGTATTTATATAGTGTATTAAGTTGAATATTAAAATGAAATTAGTATAAAAGGGTTCATTATTATATTAAAATACAAGCTAAAAGCTTTGGCGTATTTTGAGTATAATAATGAACCCTTATTAGTTATTATTTATCAGGTTGATTTTACATATTTTTATTATTTTTTTCTTGCTTTTTTATTTTATTCTCAACTACTTTGCCTACTGAAAATTTTACTATAGCGTATAAAGCAATAGCAATAATAGCGCAAAGTATACCTTGTCTTGGATTAGTCCATAATAATAGTACCCCTACAGATAAGCATATAAATCCATTTATTGAACCATTTATCTGGTCTTTAGAATAAAAGAAAGGAAGTCCTTTGTACTTTTCTATTCCAGAAACTATAAGTCCATAAGCTATAAACAATAATCCTAGAATAGCTCTTATTCCAATTTCAGTACCAATCATTAAAAAACCCCCTAGAAATCATATTTACTATAATCGTAGTCACTTTATAATATAAAAGTCAAGTAACAAAATTTTATACTGATTTTTAGTGATTGTTTGGTAATATAAATTTAAGGGTAATATTAATACAGTTTAAACACGGGACATTTGAGGAGAGAAAACATTTTGAGAAACAATATGAAAAAAATATTTATATGTGTATTAGTTATAGCATTTATATCTTTGGGAGTGATAGCCATAGATGGTATATATGATAATATATATACCATTAGATTAATAAACACTGAAAATGAAAAAATGGTAGGGGGTCTATCTGAACAAGATGTAAATTTATATGAAGATAAAATAAAAAATGAATTAAAAAATGAGCTTAATCAGAAGCTCCTAAAAAATAAAAAAAATATTAAAAATAGTTATTATGCTCTTGGTAAAATAGAGTCGTTTAAAAAAAACTATAAACAATCAAATACCTATTTAATAAAATCTATTGGATATATGGAAAATAAAAATAGTGAAGTGGATTTTAAAATATATAGAAATTTATCATTTAATGCTATTCGTACAAATGATATTAATCAATTTAAAAAATACTTTAAAGAAGCTAAAAAAATGGCAATTAAATCAAATTTAACTGATGAACTATCAAATTTTTACTTTTCGCTAGCAAGAATGAATTTAAGATATAAAGGAAGTATATGCGATAGCATTGACTTAATGGAAAAAGCTATAAAGTTAGAAAGTACAGATAAAACAAAAATGGAAGAGTATAATTTTTTAGCATCTTTGTATAGGTCTAATGGGCAATTTAATTTATCCTTAACTTATGTTATGGAGGGATGGAAAATTGCATATGAGAATAAAGACTATGAAAATATGTGCAAAGCAATTATAAACTTAGGCGAAAATTATTACGTTCAAGAAAATTATAAAAAAGCTGCATATGTATATGAGTCTATTCTTAAGGATGATAAGTTTAAAATGAATGACAAAAATTTGTCAGTGATAGGGTATTTAATGGAATCATATTTTAAATTAAATGAAAATGAAAAAGCAGAAAAATTAAAATTTGAGTACGAAGAGATTGCAAGTAAATTAGAACCTAGCGAAAAAAATAAAGAATTAATATGGCTTTATATGGTTTATTCAAATGTTAAATTAGATAAAGATAATGTAAAAATGTCTAAGGAATACTTAGATAAAGCTAATAAACTATATGATGAAAATTCTTTAAATGCTTATTCTAATTCAGATTTATATTTAAAAAAATTAGAGATTGGAAATGATTATAAAAATGATTCAAGTATCACATATTCACAAACCCTAGAAAGTTATAATGAATTATTAAATGAAATTAAAAAAAGAGGTATAAAATCAGATATATATATAACTGTATTAAAAGATATAATCAATTTGACAGAAGAAAACAATGATTATAAAAATATCATAAAGTATAATAAAATTTTGGACGAATATGAAAATAAATCTGAAAATGTAGAATCTACAGATACAATATTTTTTGAGTTACAAGCTAAAATATATAAAGAAAGCCAAAAATCTCAAAATATTAAATTATTATTTTCTATAATTTTATTAGCATTAATTTCTATACTAGCACTTATAGTAGCTATAAAAAATAGTAAGATAAACAGGCTAAACAAAGATTTAGAAGAAATTTCTATAAAAGATCCTTTAACGGATGTATATAATAAAAGACACTTTTACAATGTATTGGAAAAAATTTCAGATGATAAAAAAGAAATTACTTTTATAATGATAGATATTGATTTTTTTAAGAATTTCAATGATAATTATGGTCATCTAAAAGGCGATGAAGTATTAAAAAAAGTAGCTAAAATATTGGAAAACACATTCAGTCAAGATTATGTATTTAGATATGGTGGAGAAGAGTTTGCTGTTGTATCAGAAAGAAGTTTAAAGGAAAGTTTATTGTTAATAAGTATCTTAAGAGACAAATTATACAAAGAAAATATAAAACATGAATTTTCTGCAGTTAGTGATAGAGTAACTATTAGTATAGGAATTAAGTATAGTAAAATAAGTTCTAAAGAAGATGTAGAAAAGATTATAATAGATGCGGATGAAAGATTATACAAATCCAAGATAAATGGAAGAAATAGATATACTTGCTTTTAAAATATCGTATTTCCGAGGAAATTTCGATATTGAGATTGTTGTAAATTGAAAAAAATTAAATTTAAATTGGGATTTCTAAGTACTATTATAAATAAATGAAAAAGTATAAGTTAAAATAGGTCAGGCAACTTTGGTTGCCTGAATTTTTTATGAAAAATTTAACAATAAAATTCTAATATGTTTGAAGATTATAAACAAAAAGAAAATTTATAATTAATTTATAATTTAAGGGATTGTACAAATTTGTCGGATATGATAATATTTAGTCAACAAGATAACTACGAGGGGCTTTGTATAGAGGGCATTGAGGTATGACATCAGACATTATGATTGAATTATTTAATTTAAAATGAAAACGTTAACCTCGAATAAAGGGACCAGGAAAACAATAACATACGTAATTATCTTAAGTTATCATCAATTGATTTTGAAATTATATTATACTTAAGAAAGGACGAGTGAAATTATGAGTACAACAGCAGTGAAAAAAAATAAATTTCCAATGGGATTTTATATTTGTGCAACTACATTTGCATTTGAGAGAGCAGCTTACTATGCTTCAAAATATCTAATCTATATTTTCTTAATTACAGCAGTAGTTAAAGGTGGTTTAGGTATAGAAAAAGGTCAAGCAGCTATGATGCAAGCAAACCTTGTAGCATTTACTTATCTTTCACCTATAATAGGTGGATATATATCTGATAGATGGATAGGTGCTAGATATACGATACCTTTAGGTATGTTTATTATGGGGGCAGGTTATTATGTAGGATCAATAGCCACATCATCATCTATGGTAGGGTTAATGGTTATTTTAGTAGCGATTGGGACAGCGTTTTTCAAAGGGAATGTTTCAGCTGTAAATGGACAATTGTTTAAGAATCAAGAAGAGTTAGATTCAGCTTTCTCTGTTCAATATTCATTTGTTAATATAGGTTCTTTTGTAGGAACTACAGCAGTTGGAGTTTTATACCTTAAGACATTTGCTAAAAATGGAGTTTTAGGATTCTCTCAATGTTTCCTTATAGCAGCAATCTTATGTGTTGTAGGTGGATTATGGTTTATATTTGGATGGAGATTCTTAGGAGATGCAGGAAAGAGACCTTTTAAAGAAGGTGTCGTTGCTGAAAAAACTGATGCTGAGGCGAGTACACCATTAACTCGTACAGATAAAAAGAGAATATGGGCTATAGTTTTAGTTTCTGCTTTCTCTGTATTATTCTGGTTATTCTGGTATTTAACTTACCTTGCAGTTTATGATTATGGTGCAGCATTCGTTGATATGAATGTTGGAGGATTTGAAGTACCTTTAGCTTGGTTTGACTCATTAAATGCATTAACTTGTATAGTATTAGGTCCAATATTTGCAGCTTTATGGTTAAAGCTTTCAAAGAGATCTCAAGGGGATATAAGTTTATTTAAGAAAACTGGATTAGGATTTATATTCTTAGGATTATCATTCTTTATGCTAGTTGGAGCAGAGTTTGCAAGAGGAATAGGTGCTCCTGATACAGCTAAGGCTAGTATACTTTGGATAGTTGCATTTGGAGTTTTATTAAGTATGGGAGAGATGTTCTTCTCACCACTTGGAAACTCATTTGTAAGTAAGTATGCTCCTAAGAGAGTATTAGCAGTTTTAATGGGAGTTTGGACTTTCGCAACTTTCGTTGCTGGAAAGAGTTACGGATATTTATATGACTTTACTTTAAAATTCGATATGATAACTGTATACACTGTTATACCTGTTATATTATTCGTTGCAGCTGCATTACTATTTATCTTTGATAAAAAGTTAAATCGTCTTGTAGAAGATGAAGAGTCTAATGCAAAAGAAAAGTCTATAGCATAGATAATAAAGTAGAGGGAGTACTATTATGTTTTGCTACACAAGCTGGAAATATGCTTGAAATGTAGCTAAAACACAATAGTACTCCTTATTTATGTTGGGGAAAAAGCAAGGAAGTTTTGCTATACAAGTTGGAAAAAAGCTTGAAATGTGCCTAAAATATATTATCTATCCATCTTATTTTGAAAGGTGATTGTATAAGGTTGGTATTTGAAATAGAATATATATAGATTAGTAAATATACAGGTATTGGAGTTATGCATATGGGAGATTATATAAACTTTATTGAAAATGCGTGGAAGAGATTTATTAATACAGGGGAAGTTGATTTAAGTGTTAGAAAAGATATAAGAGATTCTTGGATAAGATGTAAGTCTTATGGAGTTGATTACAATAATGGTTGTGGAAGTGTAAAGCATGATAATATTAAATGTTTAATAGAAAAAAATAGTGAACTTATTTCTGTGTCTAATCCTATTATGGAAGGTATATATAGTATGGTTTCAGGTTCAGGGTTTGCAATTATGTTAGCTGATAAAGATGGATATATTATCGAAGTTATTGGTGATAAGGATATAATGGATAGGGCCAATGAGCTAAACTTTTTAAAGGGGGAGCTATGGACTGAGAATATAGTCGGAACAAATGCAATAGGAACAGCTATATATCTTAACAAACCTATTCAAACGATAGGAGCAGAGCATTATGGTAAAAATCAACATTCTTGGACTTGTTCTGCATCTCCAATTTATGATGAAGATAACAAATTAATAGGTTGTATAAATATGTCTGGAAATTATTATGATGCACATTCACATACGCTAGGAATTGTAACAGCTGCAGCTAAGTCAATTCAAAATCAATTAGCTTTAACTCTTTCATATAAATTACTAAACATTACTTTTGACTCTATATCAGAAGGTATGATTGTTGTTAATCAAGATTTAAGTATAAAAAAAGTAAATGGAAGAGCTTTAAAAATATTAAATACATCATTAGATAATTTAATAAAGATAAATGTTGAAAACATATTAAAAGATATAGATTTTTATGAGATTTTAAATGAAGATAAAAGAGTAACTAATATAGAGTGCGATTTTTATATTAATTCTAATAGAATAAAGTGTGTAGTAAATATAACTACATTAAATACACATGGCAACAATACTGGTTTTGTAATAACTTTCAATGAAGCAAAGAAAGTTCATAAATTAGTAAACAAAGTAGTGGGATATAAAGCTCAGTATAAGTTTGAAGATATAATAACTGAAAATGAAAAAATGAAAAGTATGATTTCTTTTGCAAAGAAGATATCGAAAACAGATTGCAATATCTTGATAGAAGGGGAAAGTGGAACAGGAAAAGAATTAGTTGCCCAATCAATACATAATTTTAGTGAAAGAAAAAATGGACCTTTTGTTGCTATAAACTGTGCATCTATACCTAGGGAATTAGTTGAAAGTGAATTATTTGGATATGAAAAAGGAGCATTTACTGGAGCATCAAAGGAAGGTCATCCAGGAAAGTTTGAATTAGCTGATGGAGGAACAATATTTTTAGATGAAATAGGTGAGTTACCACTAGATACACAAAGTAAATTGCTTAGAGTTTTAGATAATGGAAAAGTGATTAGAGTTGGTGGTACATATGAAAAGCAACTTGATGTAAGAATTATTGGGGCAACAAATAGGATACTAAAAAATGAAATAGCTATAAAGAACTTTAGAGAAGATTTATATTATAGGTTAAGTGTAATGAATATAAACACTATTCCTTTAAGAGAAAGAATAGATGATATAGACGTGTTGGTTAATCACTTTGTAGAAAAATTGAACTATAAGAACAAAAGTGATAATGTAGAGGTTAGTTTTTCATATATACAGGAATTAAAAAAATATAATTGGCCAGGAAATATAAGAGAGCTTAGAAATATAATAGAAAGAGATTATTATCTGAGTGAAAACAACTTAATAAGTATAAGTAGATTAGATAATATAAACATGTTTAAAGATGAACAAAACAAAGAAAAAGAAATAATACCTTTAGATTGTTTAGAGAAAAAAGCCATACAAGAAGCTATGAAAAAGTGTAATGGAAACATGGTTATGGTATCTAAATTATTAAATATAGGAAGATCCACATTATATAGGAAAATTAATAAATATAATATAATGTATCAAAATGAAACATAAAATATATAGTGTATCAAAATGGGATAGCAAATGTATTAAAATGATACACTTGCTATTTTTATTTTAAGTAAATTTGTAAATTATAAATTTATACAAATATAAAGAAATAACATAATTCCTTGAAAATACTAGGTTTCAACAGAATTATAATAAATAAAATATGTAACTTATATGTTGGCATAGGGGTTGCTATATAAAATGTGAATAAATTAACAGTTTATATAATGAAACTTAGGGAGGATTTGGGAATGAAAGCAGCACTATGGTATGGAAAAAGAGATGTTAGGGTAGAAGATATTGAAGAGCCAAAAGCTACAAAAAATAATGTGAAAATTAAAGTTAAATGGTGTGGAATATGTGGGTCAGACTTACATGAATACTTAGGAGGACCTATATTTATTCCAGTAGGGCAACCTCATCCTGTAAGTAAAGGAGTTGCACCTGTAGTTTTAGGACATGAGTTTTCAGGGGAAGTTGTAGAAATAGGTGAAGATGTAAGTGAATTTAAAGTTGGAGATAGAGTTATAGTTGAGCCTATTGTAGCATGTGGTAAATGTGAAGCTTGTTTAGAAGGTAAGTATAATTTATGTTCATCTTTAGGTTTCCATGGACTTTGTGGAAGTGGAGGCGGACTTGCTGAGTATACAGTTTTTCCAGAAGAATTTATTCATAAAATACCAGATGGAATGGATTATGAACAAGCAGCATTAGTTGAGCCTATGGCTGTTGCACTACATTCAATTAGAATATCTAATTTTAAAATAGGGGATAGTGCATTAGTATTAGGATCAGGGCCAATAGGGTTAGCAACTATAGAATGTTTAAAAGCAGCAGGAGCTAAGTTAGTAGTTGTTCTTCAAAGAAAGTCTATTAGACAAGAGTATGCTAAAAGAGCAGGAGCGGATTTTGTTTTAGATCCTAATGAAGTTGATATAGCAGAAGAAGTGAAAAAGCTTACTGATGGATTGGGTGTAGATGCTGTATTTGAAACTACTGGAGCACAAATAGGGTTTGATATAGGTATTAAGAGTTTAAAGTTTGAAGGGACTATGGTTATAACTAGTATTTGGGAAAATCCTATAAACTTTAATCCTAATGATTTGGTGTTTACTGAAAAGAAAATTGTAGGAACGCTAGCTTATAGACATGAGTTTCCTGCAACTATGGCTCAAATGAATGATGGAAGAATTAAAGCTGAAGGTTATATAACTAAGAAGATTCATTTAGATGATATTGTTGAAGAAGGGTTTGGTACGTTAACTGGACCTGAAAAGAAAAAACATGTTAAGATTTTAGTTACTCCGGATAAAGAGTTGCTATAAAGTTGAGGGAAGAAGGAGCCTTATATGTTTTGGCACACAAGCTGGGAAAATGCTTGAAATGTGCCTGCAACATATAAGGCTCCTTCTGTATGTAAGAGCAAGGAAGTTTTGGCACACAAGCAGAAAAGAAGCTTGAAATGTGCCTGCAACATATAAGGCTCCTTCTGTATGTAAGAGCAAGGAAGTTTTGGCACACAAGCAGAAAAGAAGCTTGAAATGTGCCTACAACATATAAGGCTCCTTATTTATGAGTAAGAGCAAGGAAGTTTTGCCACACAATCTAGAAAAAAGCTTGAAATGTGGCTGCAATATATAAGGCTCCTTCTTTATGAATAAGGGCAAGGAAGTTTTGCTACACAAGCTGGAAGAAAAGCTTGAAATGTGGCTAAAATATGCTATTTATCTCTCTTGTTTTGTTTAGTGAAATTTGACAAGGTGCTAATTTAAGTGTAATATTATATTACGACAAGAAACAACTTTTAAATAAAAAAGAAGTTGTTTGTTAATAAGATGGGAGGGGTATTATGCTCAAATTTGAGAATATAGTAAAAAAGTTTAATGGTAATTATGTTTTATCAGACGTTTCTTTCGAAATAGAAAAAGGGAATCTTGTAGCTATCATTGGAGAGAGTGGATGCGGAAAAACAACATTACTAAAAATGATTAATAGATTAATAAAACCAAGTCACGGAAAAATTTATATAGATGAAAAAGATATTTCAAAGATAGACCCTATTAAACTTAGAAGAAATATAGGATATGTCATTCAGCAAACGGGATTGTTTCCTCATATGACTGTCAGAGAAAATATTGAAATCATATCTAAAATTGAAAAAGTAGATAATGCAAAGATTGAAGAGAGCACGTATAGATTAATGAACATGGTAGGACTTGATGCTGAAAAATACCTAGATAGGTATCCTTCTGAACTAAGTGGAGGACAGCAACAAAGGGTAGGTGTAGCAAGAGCATTTGCAACAGATCCAGAGATAATATTAATGGATGAGCCTTTCTCAGCATTGGATCCAATTACAAGAGTAGATTTACAAGATGAGCTTGTAGAATTACAGTCAAAATTCAAAAAAACTATTATATTTGTTACGCATGATATGGATGAAGCAATAAGAATTGCAGATATGATATGCATAATGAAAGACGGAAAAGTAGTACAGTATGACACGCCTGAAAATATTTTAAAAAATCCAATAAATAACTTTGTATCAAACTTCATAGGTAAAAATCGTATATGGTCATCTCCTGAATTTATAAAAATTTCAGATATCATGATTGAAAATCCAATTATGTGCGGTTCAGAACTACCAATTTTAAAGTGTATCGAGAAAATGAGAAGAAATAAAGTTGATAGTCTTATAGTTAATGACGCGACAAGTAAAGAGTTTATAGGAGTTGTAAAAGCTAAATTTATAAGAAATATAGAAAATAAGTCTCAAAGAATTGGGGACATTGTAAAGAATGAAACTCCAATACTTACGCCAAATGATACTATTTTAGATGCATTAAATATTACTAACAAACATAAAATTTCAGCTATTCCAGTTATCAATGAAAATAAAATTGTTCAGGGATTAGTTACAAAAAGTAGTTTAGTTACTACACTGAGTCAGCAGTATTTAGAAGTAGAGGAGGAATAGAATGAATTTATTAAACTACTTTATTCAAAATAAAGAACAAATAATAACATTATTAATTGAACATATAAACCTAACTGTAATATCTGTGTGTATTGCTATTTTAATTGCAATGCCATTGGGGATTTTAATAAGTTATAAAAAGAAATTGAGTAAGCCAATTTTAAGTGTAGCAAATGTAGTTCAGGCAATTCCTAGTATGGCATTACTTGGATTTTTAATTCCTTTTTTAGGAATAGGTAAAATACCGGCAATAGTAACAGTTATAATGTACTCTTTATTGCCTATAATTAAAAACACATATACAGGGTTAGAAAGTATAAATCCAAATACTTTAGAAGCAGCTAAAGGAATTGGATTAACAAAATTTCAAATACTAGTGAAAGTTCAGATTCCGCTAGCATTGCCTGTTATTATGGCAGGGGTTAGGATATCAGCTGTAACAGCGGTAGGACTGATGACGATGGCTGCATTTATTGGAGCTGGAGGATTAGGATACCTTGTATTTTCAGGAATAAGAACGGTTAATAATAGTCAAATATTAGCAGGTGCGATTCCAGCATGTTTACTTGCTTTAGCTGTAGATTTTATTGTTGCAACTATAGAGAAATTAGTTACACCTAAAAATATGCAAAAAAATACAAATAATAAAAGTAAAAAGCACACAAAAACTATTATAGGGATAAGTGCTGCTGTTGTGATAATAGCTTTAATTGCATCATCAATAACAGGTGGTGTAAAAAAAGATAAGTCTATAACAATTGGTGGAAAAGATTTTACAGAACAATCAGTTTTAACAAACTTAGCAGCATATATGATAGAAGAAAATACTGATATATCAGTTAAAAAGAAAACTGATCTTGGAGGTACACAAGTTATTTTTTCAGCTTTAAACACAGGTGAGATTGATATGTATTTAGAGTATATGGGGACTGCATATTCTGATATACTTAAATATCCGCCTGCAAATGATATGGATAAGGTTTATAACACCGTTAAAACTGACTTAAAAGAAAAAAATGATTTACAAGTATTAACTCCAATGAAATTTAATAATACTTATACATTAGCTGTAACTAAAGAAACAGCGAAAAAATATAACTTAGAAACAATAAGTGATTTTGCTAAGGTTTCAAAGGACTTTAAGTCAGGAACTACATTTGAATTTTTAAATAGAGCTGATGGGCTTTTAGGATTAAAAAAAGCTTACAACTTTGATTTAAAAGATGAAGTTGCATTAGATAGTTCGCCTAGGTATGTTGCTTTAAAAAATGGAGATGTGGATGTAATAGATGCGTTTACTACAGATGGTTTAATCAAAAAATTTGATTTGAAACTACTTAAGGATGATAAGCAATTTTTCCCTCCATATTATGTAACTCCTATAGTTAAAAGTGATGTTTTAGAGAAGTATCCTGAAATTGAACCTGTTTTAAATGATTTAGGAGCGGTTTTAACAGAGGAAATTATGATGGAACTTAATTATAAGGTAGATGAGCTACATATGGACCCAGATACTGTAGCAAAAGAGTTTTTAATAGAACAAAAGTTAATTAAAGAGTAAGGGCAAGAAGGAGCCTTATATGTTTTGGCACACAAGCTGGGAAAATGCTTGAAATGTGACTGCAACATATAAGGCTCCTTCTGGTTGTATAGGGAAATGAGGAGCAAGGAGATTTTGGTGCACAAGCTGAAAAGATGCTTGAAATGTAGCTAAAATACACTATTCCTCCCTATTTGTTTGAAGAGGAGCAAATCAGTTACTTTTGTACAATTAATAAATATAGTATATAAAATCAATTATTAGGTATCAATTACTTGAACTTTTGAGGGAATTGTTTAATTATTCCATCAGTAAGAACATCTGCAAACATAATCATATGATTTTCACCTTTATCGTATGCTTCAATATCAGCTTTCCAATCTTTATTTAACCTAGCAACAGCCTGATCTGTAACAAATTGTAAATGCTTATACAACATGTCTTTAAGATTTTTTTCAGAATAATTAGGATTAGCAGAGCTTAAAAAACTAGCAATTTTATCAGCATTTTCATACCATAGTTTATTATATTTTTCTAAATCATTTTTATTGTCAACTTTAGCAGCATCAACAACTTTTCCAGCAAGTGCTATATGTTCTTTCAATAGGTCTGAAAGCTTATTTCCAGCCTCTTCTCCATAATAAGGTTTAATTGAATTTCCAATATCATCTTGATTTTTAAGTAGCCTTTATAATACATAACTTTTATCTTCAAGTGAAGATAAATCACTTACAATGTAATTTCTAGTCCATGAAACATGGTCTATCCAAAGTCTTCTTTCGGCCATTTTTAAATCACATATAGACTTGTTACAATTAGTATCTTTAGAAAAAGTATGTTCTAAAGCTTTAGTTTTGATAGGTGTTAAAACTAAAATTAGTAAAAATGAAAATAATAAAAAGCCTTTTAATAATTTTTTCATTGATGTAAGTTCCTTTCGTCTTTAATTTTCCATTTTAGTTTGTCAAAATTAACATGGTTTATTTGAATGTATTTTATTTTGTTATATAAAAAATTAAACAATTATCAGAATATTCACGAGGACGAGATATGTTCCATATACATATTAGCAATAAGACTAAAGGAGGTTCGTTATGAGTAAAAATTTACAAAAGGCAAGTATTACTCCTGATAATTTAAATGATTCGGGTTTTATAGACTCGCTAAAGCTTACTAAAGATGAAAGAAAAATTGGAACCATTAAGTTTCTTATATTTTCAGCTATTGCTATAATGATATTTTTTATACCTATAGAACAAAATGGAAAACACAATATATTATTTGGAATTATTTATAATGCTATAGTTAATTTTTTAGGAGTACCAGGATTTTGGTATGTAGCAATTTTAATTACAGGAAATGCCATCTGTAGCGTATATGGAAAGTATATAGCTAGGCCTGGCAATAAATTATATGAATATTATAAAAGTGATTCAAAAATACATCCTATTTTATATTTGATGGCAGCTATATTTATGCTTATGTACTGTTTGAAAATTACAATATCTAATATGAATTTACCACAAATAATAGTAGGAAATGATATAGGTGGAGTTGTTATTCCAGACATTGTAATAGGAGTTGCTTGGATTATACCTGTAGGAGCTTTCTTTGTTCCATTTTTACTTAACTACGGAAGTATAGATTTCTTTGGAGTATTGCTAGAGCCTTTGATGAGACCTTTATTTAAAGTTCCTGGAAAGAGTGCAGTTGATGCAACAGCTTCATTTGTAGGTTCAACATCCATGTCTATAATAATAACTAGTAGGTTGTTTAAAAATACAACTTACACAAAAAAAGAAGCAACTATAATAGCTACATCTTTTAGTGCTGTTAGTGTGGGATATGCTTTTGTCGTAATGAAAACAGCATCTATTGAACAATATTTTTTACCTGTGTATTTTACTTCATTTTTATTAGCTTTTATTGTAGCATTTTTCGTGGTTAGGATACCGCCTATTAATAAAATGGAAAGTGTCTATATAAATGGAAGAGAACAAAGTATTGAAGATATAAAAAATGAGCCTAAGTATGGTAAAGGCATGATTAAAAAAGGTGTTGATAGAGCTACTAAAAGAGCTTATTATTCAGAGAGTTTGTTTAAGAGTATCAAGGATAGCTTGGTAGATGGGTTTAAAGTTTTACCTAAGGTTGTTTCGTTACTTTGTGTTATAGGAATTTTAAGTATGATTATAGCTAAACATACACCTGTTTTTGAATGGCTTGGATATTTATTTTTACCTATTTTAAAAATTTGTCAAGTTCCTGATGCTAATGCTATTGCAGCTTGTATGCCTGTAGGTATAACAGAAATGTTTATTCCTACATTAATAATTGCAGATCAAGCTAATGTTATAAGTGAAGCAGCTAGAGCTTTTGTTGTTATGGTTTCTACTGTTCAGGTTATATTTTTTGCTGAGTCTATTGTTGTTATGAAGTCTACTGGAATACCAGTTAATTTAAAGCAGTTGATTATATTGTTTATAGAAAGAACTATTATAGCTATACCATTTGCTGCGTTTTTTGTTAAGATACTTTTCTGATTAGTTTTTTTGTTGGGTGAGGGGTGAATAGTATATTTTGGAACACAAGCTAAAGAGATGCTTGAAATGTGGCTAAAATATACTATTCATTTCCTCTTTACTCTATTTAAAAATTGATCATAAAATAGTGTAATTAAAACATTTAAAAATTTATATATTTTTAAAAATAATTATTACCACGTTTTTTTCAAAATCAAATTATCTTTAAAACCACCTCTAGCATCTTTCTTCTCATTCCTTCTACCTAAAACATCCTCTTCGGAATAACCATATTTAGCTCCAATAGCAAATAAAACTTCCATAACGTCAGCTATCTCATCAAGGTTTTTATCGTCTAAAAGCTCACTAACTTCCTCGTTAAGTTTCTTATAAAGATACTCTAGGGCAACCTCATCACTAACAACTTCAATTTCACACTTATTCCCACTAGATTCAATAATTTCAGGGATTCTATCTCTAACTAATTTATCGTAAACTTTCATAATTACCTCCAAATTTAAAATTACAATTTAAATTATAGAAGTTCATATAACCTTTGTCAAAACATGATAAAATATAAAAGTAAAAATATATAATAATATATATTTATGAAAGGGGAGTATATGAACTTAAATTGTATAACAGGAAATAATGACCATTTATATAAACATATAAAACAAAGCTTTTATAAAGCTAAAAGTATAGATATTATAGTATCTTTTCTTATGGAAAGTGGAGTTAAGCTATTAAGAAAAGACTTAGAAGAAATATCAAATAAAAATATACCAATAAGAATTTTAACAGGAAATTATTTAAATATAACTCAACCATCTGCACTATATCTTATAAAAGATATACTAGGTGATAATGTAGATTTAAGATTTTATAATGATACAAAAAGGAGCTTCCACCCAAAAGCTTATATATTTGAATATGAAGATGGAGGAGAAATATTTATAGGGTCTTCAAATTTATCAAAATCAGCATTAACTGAAGGTATAGAATGGAATTATCGTATAGATAAACATAAAAATATAGATGATTATAAATATTTTAAAGATATGTTTGAAGATTTATTTTACAATGAATCAATTATAGTAAATGACCAAGAGTTAGAGACTTACTCAAAAACATGGAAAAGACCTAAGATATATTCTAATATAGGTGTAGATGAGTTTAAAAAAGATGTAAAAGAAGAAAATAATGTAGTGAGTATATTTGAGCCAAGAGGGGCGCAGATAGAAGCTTTATATGAGCTTAGAAAAACTAGAGAAGCTGGAAATGATAAGGGGTTAGTAGTAGCAGCTACAGGCATAGGAAAGACATATTTAGCGGCTTTTGATAGTAGAGAGTTTAATAGAGTATTATTTATCGCACATAGAGAAGAAATATTAAAGCAAGCTTATGAAACATTCAAAACTATAAGAATAGATAAGCGAATAGATAAAAATATAGTGGTAGTTGATAACAATATAGAAAGTTATGATTATCTACAAAACAAAAAAGAAACACCGTTAAAGGTATCTGAAAATATAGAGATTGAAGATTATAAAAGATGTGAAGAAGAGTTTAATATGGGCTTTTTTATGAATTCTCAAAGAGACACTAATAAAGATATTATTTTCGCATCTGTACAAAGTTTAGGTAAAGAAACGTATTTAAATGAAGATTATTTTGAAAGGGGCTATTTTGATTATATAGTTGTGGATGAGTTTCATCATGCAGTATCAAATAACTATCAAAATATAATTAATTATTTTGAACCTAAGTTTATGTTAGGGCTTACGGCGACTCCAGAGAGGTTAGATAATAAAGATGTTTTTAGTGTATGCGACTACAACACAGTTTATGAAGCTACTTTAAAAACTGCAATTGATAAAGGTTGGCTAGTTCCTTTTAGATATTATGGAATATATGATGAAAGTGTAAATTATGATGAAGTAGAGTATAAGAATGGAAAATACAACATAAAGGAATTACAAGAAGCTTTGAGCATAAATAAAAGAGCTGATTTAATATTTAATCATTATAAAAAATATAAATCATCTAGGGCGTTAGGGTTTTGTACAAGTAAATCTCATGCAGAGTTTATGGCTAAATATTTCAATGAACAAGGGATACCTTCATGTGCAGTATATAGTGGAAGGGAAGGAGAATATAACGAGGATAGAAATATAGCTTTAAATAAGCTAAGAGATGAAGAATTAAAAGTTATATTTTCAGTTGATATGTTTAATGAAGGGTTAGATGTTAAAAGTATAGACATGGTTATGTTTTTAAGACCTACAGAGTCACCAACTATATTTTTACAACAATTAGGAAGAGGACTTAGAAAAGATAAAAATAAAAAGTATTTAAATGTATTAGATTTTATAGGTAACTATAAAAAGGCTAATTTAGTACCATATCTTCTAATCGGTGAAAATAAAGTAAATGCATCATCAAATAGAAATATGCCTTCGGAGGAAGATTTCCCTGAAGATTGTTTTATAGATTTTGATTTTAGGCTTGTGGATATTTTTGAAAGAATGAGAAAAGAAAATCAAAAGGTAAAAGACAAGATAACTGAAGAGTATTTTAGAATTAAGTCATATGTAGGACATAGACCATCTAGGTTAGATATATTTACTTATGCTGAAGATGAGATATACATAAATATAAAAGGGAAGAATGATATATTTAAAGACTACTTAGGGTATTTACAAGAGATAGGTGAAATAACTGATGCTGAACAAGTTTTAAAAGACTCATTTGCAGGCGAGTTTTTAAATATGGTAGCAACTACAGGGATGCAAAAGTTTTATAAAATACCTATATTATCAGCTTTCTATAATAATGGAAATGTTAAAGCTAAAGTTAGTGATAGTGATTTAAATGAATCTTTTATTAGTTTTTATAAATCAGGAACTAATAAATATTTTATTATGAAAGATAAAGATATAAAAGATGAAAAAGCTATATACACTGATAAGTTTATAAATAATGCAAAGAAAAATCCTATAGATGCCTTTTTAAAAACTAGTAGTGAATATTTTTATATGGAAGAAGATATGTTTTGTTTAGATAATCGTATGTTAGAGTTTTTAGATAATGATATCTTTATTAAGGAGTTTAAAGACTGTATAGATTATAGATTGAAAAAGTTTTATAAAGATAAATTTGAGAAGTAAAAATTATATAAAGTTTGAGTTTTGATGAGATTGGAAAGGAGCAAAGTATGAGTTGTATATTTTGTGATATGAAAGATTATGTTTTAGAAAATGATTTGGCTTATGCTATATTTGACAAGTTTCCGGTAAATAAAGGCCATATGTTATTCATTCCTAAAAGACATGTGAAAGACTTCTTTGATATAACTAACAAGGAAAGAGAATCTATTTTTAAACTTATAGATGAAGGAAAGAAGTTATTAGATGAAAAGTATTCACCAGATGGATACAATGTAGGGATTAATTGTGGAGAAGTTTCAGGACAAACAGTAATGCATGTTCATGTACACCTAATTCCAAGATACTTTGGAGATACTGATTGTCCAAAAGGTGGAGTAAGAGGGGTAATACCTGATAAAATGAAGTATTAATAAATTAAAAATTATATATCAATATAAAACAGGAAGGATAAAGGTATAAGTTTTATAAACGTTTTAAGCACATACAAATGTAAAAGAAAAATTTATATCTTTATCCAAAATACTACACTATTTATGAGTGTATTTTTTTTTATTTATTAAAACTAATTCGTCATTAACGTATTTGTACAAAATAGTTACTATAAGATTATTTACACTTCTATTTTCGTTTTTTGCAAGAAGCTCTAGCTTAGATTTTAAACTTTTAGGAATTGTAAGTGTAGTTCTCATGTTAATTTCTTTATTAATCACAAAATCACCTCAAAGTGTATTATAACCAAAAAATTACCACTTATAACACTATGATATATACATACCATAATAGTGAAGTCACTATCAAGGAGAGGTGAATCAAATGGGAAGAAAGAAACTTCAAATAGATTTTGACAAAGTAGTTAGATTAATAGATGAAGGATATACTCAAATACAAATAGGGGAAAAATTAGGAGTAGGTAAAAATACAATAATTAGCTATTTGAAAGAAAACAACTTAACTACTAAAGCAAGATATGAAGATTTAGTAAATTTGAGATTTGGGAAATTAGTTGTATTAGAAAGAGCTGAAAACTCAAAAGATAGACGAAGAAGATACTTATGCAAGTGTGATTGTGGGAGATGTATAATTGTTAAAGCTAAGTATTTAAATAATGGCGATACTAGAAGTTGTGGATGCTATAAAAATATGGAAAACTACAGGATGAATAACTATAAAGAAGCTTCCAAAAAAATAGGTGAGAAGTATGGGGAATTACAAATTGTAGATATAGTTTTAAATAAAGACAGAGGAAAATACTTAATGGTTTGTAGTTGTGATTGTGGAAGTATATCATTAAAATGCTATACAAAGATGAGGCAAGCAAAGACAGTTTCTTGTGGGTGCTATGGAAGAGAACTTAGGAGTAAACTACAATCAAGCACTAGTTCAAATAAAGATAGATGGTATTTTATAAAATGTAATGAGAAAGTATACTGTAGATCTAGTTATGAAGTTGTTTATGCAAATTATTTAATGATAAATAATATTGATTTTGAATATGAGGCAACATGCTTTAAATTAAGTAACGGTAAAAGATATACTCCTGACTTTTACTTGATAAAAGATGATAAATATATCGAAATTAAAGGGATTGATTATAATATATTAGATAAATCTAACCAAAAAGAAAAGTTTGATTTATTTAGTAATTATTATAATATCGAATTATACTTATGGAAAGATTTAGTTAGTATATGTAAGTTGCCATATAAAAGTTATTCAAGTTATAGATATCAAGCAAATAAGCTTAATATAGAAATTGAAGCATATTTTGCTAATATGGTATACATTAAAAATAAGTAAACTCAGTAAAAAACATAATGTAGAAATTGATGAAACAACATATTGTAGATTTGAAGCCATTCAAATAATTGAAAATGAAACTGGATTACTAGAGTAATAAAGCTTTATACCCTGTGTCGGAAAATCCGACAGGGGTATTAAACTATAAAAATAGCGAAGGATAAATATATAAGTTTTATCGACTTTTAAAGTTTTGGGAGAAAAACTTACATTTTACCAAAAGCACTGCATAATGACCCTATATCGGAAAACTCGACATAGGGGTAATAATTTGAAAATTTTAGTTAGTAACTATATAAACTTTAAAATTAAAAACTTCAACTTCGTTAAAATCCAACATTAATTCATAATTACCATCTTTCTCAACATCATTCAATAAAATAGAATTGTTTTTAGGCATTTGAGTTTTGTTATATACATATTTTTCAGTAGAATTATCCTTTAACATTATTGTAATAGGGTATTCTGTTTCGGTATTTATTTTTAAAGATTGACCTTTTTTCAAATCAATATTAAATGCCTTTTTAGATCCTGAATTCAAACTACCTTTAGCTTCTTCTTGAAGAAATGATATACTATTTGCCCCTTTCTTAGACGTATCTTTTAAGTTAGCATTAACTTCTAAAATTTGAATCTCTTTGTTTATAGAAGTAGTTTTAGTTTCAGACTCTGATGAGATTGACTTTGCATTAGCGCATCCTACATTAAGTAAAAGTAATACTCCAATTAAACTTAGTATTTTAATTAATTTCATGAAAACTCCCCTTTAATAATTTTTATATAATGTATTTTCAGATTAACAACTAAGAGAATTTATGTCAATAAAGAAATAAATTGAATAATTAAAAGTTAATTATGCAGTTTTTTATATAGGTTTTTACATAATACAAGAATTATATTAGTTGAATATTAGGCAATTTAACAATGTCGAAAAATAGGATAAATTGTATTTTGAAAGTTCTTTTAAAATTTATTCAAATGATGTTAAAATGGTTGAGGACAAAAAATATGGAGGTTTTGCATAAATATGAAAAAAAGGTTTGTAGTATTAGCATCAGCACTTATGATTATAGCTCAACCATTTGTAGCAGATGCACATTCAGGAAGAACTGATTCATCTGGAGGTCATAGAGACAACAAAAACAAGTCTGGGTTAGGATCATATCACTATCATTGTGGAGGATATCCAGCACACTTACACACAAATGGATGCCCTTATACAGGTGGAGGATCAAGTGAAAGTTCATCATCTCAAGGAGGAAGCAATTCGAACTCTCAAAGTAATAACAGTTCTAAAGTTCAAGTACCAAGTGGACCATCAAGACAAAGTATAATTGAAAAAGGTTCAAATGAAGGTTATAACGATGGGTATAATATGAGGGATAGTAGTGAGTACTCATATTCAGGTAGTTATGAATCGGATTATCAAGAGGCGTACAGAGAGGCTTTTTATAAGGGTAAAGAAAAGTTAGAAAAAGAGGAAAGTGAAGCAATAGAAAAGGGTTATAATGATGGTAAATCGAATAATTACGATAATGTATATGTGCAAGAAACAGTTGTAAAATCATACAAAGAAAACTTTGATAAGGGAAACAAAGAATATAAAGATGAAAAGATAGCTGAATATAGAGCACTTGGAAAAAACGATTGTGAGAATAATATAAAAGATAGAAACTTTGAATCAGGGGTTGATTCTGAGTTTATAGATGCATATAAAGCGTCATATGAAGATACATATACAAATATAAAAAATGAAGAACATAAAGCTATTGGTTACAAAAATGGAATTATAAATAAGTATAATAATAAAATAGATTCAAAATACAAAGCTAGCTATGATGAAGGGTTTAATTTAGGGACAGATGCTAGATCTAAAGTTTTAGAAGCTAGTTTTAACCAAGGTTACGATGATGAAACATTAAAGTTTGATGAGAAGTTTAATCCAATAAAATCAGAGATAGAAAAGCAGTACAATGAAGGGGAAAAAGAAAGCAAAAAAGATTTAGCTATGGGACTTGGAGGAACAGCTGTTGTAGGTGTTGCTGGAGTTGTAGCATTTAAGAAGATTAAAAAGAAGAAAAGAAGTTAATAAACATTTGAAATTACAAAAATTATAAATGGGGATTTATAAGCGGAAATTAATAATATAAATTAAAAAAGGTGTATACCAAAACTAGAAAAGGATAAATATATAAGTTTTATCGACCTTTAAAGCATTTTTACAGCTTTGTGAGAAAAACTTACATATTTATCCGAAACTTTGGGATACACCTTTTTTACATCTAAACAAATAATATTAAATAAACTATTGGAATTGTAATTATAAGTCCTAATACATTATAAAATGTAAAATATTTTAAATAAGTAGAGTTATCAGCTTTAAACTCATTAGTATAAATTTTATATGAAATAACACTAGCTAAAGAAGCTATAAGAGTACCCATACCTCCAATATTCACACCAAGTAATAGTTCTTTAAAGTTATTTGTAAATCCAGATAAAAGCATAGTAGCTGGAACATTACTTATAACCTGACTAGATAGTATTGAAGTTATAAATGTAGATTGAGGACTATTTAAAATACCCATCATAAAACTTCTAATAGAATTCATTGTAGAAATATTTCCTATAAATATGAAAAATCCTATAAATGTAAGAAGTAATGAATAATCAATTTGTGTTAGTAATTTTTTATTTAAGATAAGTACAGTTAATAAAGTTATAATAAATGCTAGTCTATAGTCTACTATGTGAAAAACAGATAAAAGTATAATAGCAAATAATATAGAAAAGAAAATTACATCTTTTTTATTTTCAATTTCTACATCTTCTAAGTCTAAATCTAACTTAATTTTTTTACTTTTTAATATGATAACACTTAAAAATAGTACAGATAAAATTACCAAAGGAGCAGTTATCTTAAAAAAGTCACTAGGATCTAAGTTATAAAAAGAGTATATAAATAGATTTTGTGGATTGCCCATAGGGGCAAAACTACTTCCTAAATTTGCGGCAAGTGTTTGTAAAATAACTATTTTTAACACATTAATATCTGACTTTTTAGCAACTACTATACTAAGAGGAACAAAGGTAATAAGTGCTACATCATTTGTGACTAACATTGAGGCTAAAAAAGTTACAAATACAAGTGAAAATGATATTGCTGTATAAGTACTACATTTTCTTAGTAATGATATAGTGATACTATCTAAAACTTTAAGTTCTTTAAAAGCTGCAACAACTACCATAAGATTAAATAGTAGTATTAAAACTTTAAAATCAATATATGATAATTTTGGACTAGATATAAAAGAAGTTATAATTGCTAAAGAAACTGAAAGTATTAGTACTATTTCTTTTTTTATAAAGTTTTTTTAATTATTCTTTTTAGAATTATGATTATCAATTATTGGAATTGATAGTTCTTGGTTGTTATTATTAAGCATTTAAAATCTCCCTATATGTTTTTTCTACCTTAAAAGATTTCACAATATAAGCTTACTTTTATCTATAAGTAAAATTAAAAAATATTATAAAAAATTATAATTTAGGACATCATATATTTAATGAAAGATACGTCTAAAAAATGACAATAGTCTGAAAATTGACATTATAAAAATTAAATCTAAAAAGCAAGTAAAATAGCCATTAATAGAATGTTTTCATCTGAGATATTAAAAAAATACGTCTGTTTATTGACTTTTTGACAAGTTTAGAAGAAATTACACAAAATTTTAAGAATAAATAGATTCCAATGCAAATATATATAAAATACCAAAGATTTGAAAGATTTAAACGATTTAAAATTTTATTGTTAATAAAAGAACAAGTGGCACAATACTTGCTTTTTTTAAAGGTATTAGGCTTTTACAGGGGGTGAAAGTTAAAATGAGCCGACTCACGAATGTGATGATTAAGGGGAAAAAACAAGTATATATTAGGGGGTTCAACTATGATTAACGTAATAAGAGTTTTACTAGGTGTATTTACAGCTTTCTTTGGATTTTCATATTTCAAGGATATATCAAAAGCAAAAGCAGAAAATAATTTTGAAGATGTATCAGCAGGTAAAGCAGTAGCAACAGGTTTTGTAACAGACTTTTTTGATACACTGGGAATAGGATCTTTTGCACCAACGGTTGCAATGTTTAATGCTTTAAAGATGAATATATCAGATAGGTTAATACCTGGTACATTAAATGTATGTCACACTATACCAGTTGTTTTAGAAGCATTTATATTTACAACTGTTATAAAGGTAGATCCAGTAACTTTAATATGCTTAATAGGGGCAGCTGTAGTAGGTTCATATCTTGGAGCTGGAGTTATAGCTAAGATGGATGAACGTAAGATACAAATTATAATGGGAATTGCATTAGCAATAACTGCACTTTTAATGTTATTAGCTCAATTAGGATTAATGCCTGGAGGCGGAACTGCTACAGGATTAAGTGGAGCAAAATTAGTTATAGGAATAATAGGTAATTTTATATTAGGAGCACTAATGACTGCAGGTGTTGGATTATATTCTCCATGTATGGCTATGGTATACTTCTTAGGAATGTCACCAGATGTTGCTTTCCCTATAATGATGGGATCTTGTGCAATGTTAATGCCAGTTGCAAGTACTAAGTTTATAAAAGAAGGAGCTTATGCTAAGAAAACTTCATTTTTTATAACAATAGGTGGAGTTGTAGGTGTATTTATAGCTGCATTTATAGTTAAGAGTATGCCAATTGATATACTAAAATGGGTAGTTATAGTAGTTATAACTTACACTTCTATATCAATGTTAAAAAAAGCATTTAAATCTGAAAGAGCAGAATAATTTAATATAATAAAAAAGGAAGTAATTTTTATTACTTCCTTTTTTATTATATTAAAATTTATAACTAGAAAAGCTTAAAATCTATTGATATTATCATTATGAATACAAGTAAACTATATAATAAATAATATAGGTAAATATTAAAGGTGAAGGGGAAAAATAATGAAATATTATATGAAATCTAAATTGTTTAAAATTAAAGAAGACTTCTGGATACAAAATGAAGAAAATGAAGAAGTGTTCTTTGTAGATAATAAATTATTTGCAGTTGGTCTTCAATTTGATCTTATTAAAGATGAAAAAACATTATATTCTGTTAAGGAGACTGTAATATCACTTCTAGCTAAATACCAAGTTAAAGAAGGTAATGAAGTTGTAGCTGAGGTAAATAAAAAGCCTTCGTTTATGAGAGATAGTATAAAGATAGAAAGTAAATATGGGGATTTAAATGTAACAGGAGATATAATTGATCACAATTATGAAATATATAAAGGAAGTGAGCAAATAGCTAGAATTCATAAAGAAGTTTTTACTTTTACGGATAGCTATAATGTAGAAACTGATTTTGAAGATGAAGCATTTATTTTAACTTTGGCAGTTATAGTAGATGATATAATTGATAAACAAAGAAGTAAATAATTTAAAATTGAATATTTTTTCGCATCAATATATATATTTAGGAAACAATAAGTTTGAAAAAATAATATTTATAAGTATAGGTGATATATATGAAAGAAAAAAAGGAGTTATTGTTAGCAATTTTTATACTTGCAGCATTGTTTTTTCTAAAGTCATTTGTTGAAGAATTAGAGAAAAAAAGTTTAAGTAATAATAATCAAAATATTATTCAAACTTATAGTGATACTAAAGAAAATCCTTTAAATAGACTAAAAAAAGGAAATGAAATATATATAGATGTGAACTACAATAAAAATCAAATTGATAAATCTACAAGAAAAAAGCTCAATGAAGGCGGACAAAAACCTTATGCTGTTATTTTAACTTGTTCTGATTCAAGAGTAGTTCCTGAAAATATATTTTACACAGGGTTAGGAGAACTATTTGTGATTAGAGTTGCTGGAAATGTAGTTGATGACACTGTATTAGGAAGTATTGAATACGCAATAAGTAAGTTAGATGTACCTTTGGTTGTAGTTATGGGGCATGATGATTGTGGAGTTATAAAAGGAGCATCTGAAAAAAATATGAATGGAAAGTTAGAAACTATAGTTAAGAAAATTGAACCAAGTTATGAAAAAGCAAAAATACAAGGTGGCTCAAAAGAAGAAATTTATAATAATGCAGTTAAGTTTAATACTGAGAACTCGATGAACCTAATTAAAGAAAATGAAATTATTAAAAAATATATTGATGAGAAAAAAGTTAAAGTAACTGGATCTAATTATGATATGGAAACCGGGTTAGTTAAATGGTTAGACTAATTTTATAATTCGAAAAATTTAAACTTAGAGGGAGTAATACGAAATTACTCCTTTTATGTTTTAAAAGTATATAAGTAGTGGTATATTATTCTATAGAAAATTTTTGAGAACATCAAAGGAGATTTTATTATGGAGAAGAAAAAAATCTTATCTACTACCATAATGTTTGTAGTTATAGTAGCAGCAATTATAGGTTTTAAAAGTATTTTTGGAGATGCAAATACATTAGTTGGAGTTGCAGGTATCACAGCCGCTCTATCTTTACTAGGAACAGATTATACTATAAACCCAGTAAGAAATACAGTGTATTTTGTAGGTTTAGAGGTTGTATTAGGTGTAGGAGCTTTTCTAGCAGCAAATAATTCAATTTTAGCATTAATTATAACTTTTATATTAATATTTACAGTTTTATATAACTTTACATATAATACGAAAAAGCCTACTTATGTAGCATTTACATTAGGGTATTTATTTATGTTATACAGTCCTGTTGACATAAAAGAGTTACCAACTAGAATAGTAGCTCTTGCATTTTGTGGATTAGCAATAATGGCAATTCAGATGATAGCTAATAAAAATAAGCTTAAAACACAATCTAAAAAAACAATAAAGAGTTCTATAGAGTACATAAGTGAGGAAATAAACTGTATATTAGAAAATAAAAATTTAGATTTTGTAAATGAGTTAAACAAAAAAACATACATAGGAATAAGAGACGTAGTATGTGATATGTATAAAAAAATAGATAAAGATATAAACTTACCTATTGAAATTATGCAAAGTTTATTTATAAGTAGATTTTTAGAAAGTATTAACTTAACAATAGGTAAAATTAAGGATGATAGAAATGATAATGAAGGTTATTTTAAAACATTAAATGAAGTAAAGAACTTATTAGTAGAAATTGAAAATTTTACAAAGGAAAATTTAAGCATAGACGAATTAATAAATAAACTAAGTGAATATGCTGAAGATACAGATAAAATAGAACCAAATTATTATTTAATATATGAACTTAAAGATGCAGCA
>NZ_JBOGBV010000063.1:0-6507 GCF_051656405.1 Paraclostridium sp. | reverse complement strand
ACATAAGTAGCTGAATCTGCTGATGATATAAAGAATGTACATAATAGTACCATAGCTACTAATGATAGTATATTTCCAAATTGATAATTTGAAAACACTTTAAAAAGTGCCGTTTCAGTTACCATAGTTGCATCTTTTGCAAAGTCTAATCCTAAATTAGTACCTAATGTACCAAATACAGAAAACCAAACTATACATGCTAACGCTGGTACCAAAGTTACTCCAATTATAAATTCTCTTATAGTTCTTCCTTTAGATATTCTTGCTATAAATATTCCTACAAAAGGTATCCAAGCTATCCACATCGCCCAATAAAATACTCTCCACTGAGCAATCCATTCACCTGTAGGATCCATATATAAACTTTGAGATATAAATTGTTCTACATATAATCCCATTCCATTTGAGAAGTTTGAAATCATATGTGTAGTAGGTCCAATAATAGCTGCTCCAAATAATAATAAAGCCGCTAAAGCTAAGTTTATATTTGATAATAATTTTATACCTTTATCTAATCCGCTAGTAGAACTTTTAATATATAAAACTGTTGCTATTGCTATTATAACTATTTGTAAATATATAGTATTTTTTATTCCAAACATATATTCAAGTCCACCTGCAATTTGCATTGTTCCCATACCTAAAGATGTAGCTATCCCTGTTACTGTTGTAAATACAGCTAAAATATCTATAGTTTTCCCTATAGGTCCCTTTACCCCTTCTTCTCCTAAGATAGGTAAAAACACACTACTTATTAACCCTGGTGCATCTTTTCTAAATTGAAAATATGCTAATGATAATCCCATTATTGCATAAGCAGCCCAGGGAGTTACTCCCCAGTGTATAAATGATTGTTGCATTGCAAAGTTTGTCGCTTCTAAACTTCCAGATTCTACTCCTATTGGATTTACAAAATGTTTCATAGGTTCTACTGCTCCGAAAAATACTAATCCTATTCCCATTCCTGCTCCAAATAACATAGAAAACCAAGATAAGTTACTAAATTCCGGTCTATCAGTATCTTTTCCTAATCTTATATTTCCATATTTACTAAAAATTAAAAAACCTGCAAATATAACTAATGCTAACATAACAATTAGATATACCCAGTTAAAATTATTTACCACTATATTAAATCCTTTATTAGATATATTCTTAAACATTGTAGGTGACACAAGACCTAATATTACAACTACACTGGTCAGTAGTAAAGATATATTAAATACAATATTATTTTTTTTCATACTCAACCTCCGATATATTTTTTATGTCAAAAGTAACAACCCGAATTCTCAAACAAGTTTTTTCTTGAAACAACTTAATTTTAACATAAAGTTGTTTCTTTTGCAAATTTGCATAAATTAAAAGATGCATATAAGTAAATTACAAAATTTACTTATATGCATCTTTTCTAATAAATACTTAGCACCGATTTATATTGAGGATCATTATATAAATGATCAAAATATGTGTGAGCCGATATATATCCGATTCCATAAAGCTGTTCTTTTTCATTTCTTATTCTATATGAATTAAGCGCACCTTTTATTTTAGCTTTATCTTCTATAGTTTCTGATAAGTACACGTCTCTTTGGCTTTGGGGAATATATTTAACATACGAAGGTTTAAGGAAATATCTAGCATCTTTTACTTTCCCTTCATCACTAAGTTTCTTTAAAACTTCTCCGTTTTTTTTGTGCATTGGATGATTGTCATATTTATAGTGTTGAGCTATATGAGTAACACTGCCAAATTTATTTTCAAAATCTAATATCGTATTTTCCATAAGGTCAAAGTGTGGCTTCTCTTCTTTTGTTTTATCAGCTAAGATTATTATATTGCTACTTTTTACTCCTAAATTTTTTAAAGCACATTTAAATTCATTATTTCTTAAACAACACTTTTCCTTTCTATTTATACCTTTAAATTCTGGCATTTGATCAAATGCATTAACTCCTGATCCATCTGAAACTAAAACAATATATACATTGTCTGCTCCACAAGTATTTATAGCTTCTACTATAGTACTACCTCCCCAAAGCACTTCATCATCTTGATGTTGAGGATAAAAAACTACATGACTACCAAGTTTCTTATGTTCAAGTTTTTCATTTTTAAATCCTTGAAACTTAACTCCAAGCCCAATTATAAAAAGAATTAATATTAGAATACCTATTCTAATATTTGTTTTTTTCATATTATCCACCACCTAGTGTCGTTGTTAAAAAATTTATGATTTACTACTAAGTGTACTTATTTTTTCACTCTTATTTATAAATATTCATTTCTTATTTAATTGCCACATTAAACTAAAAAAAACTATCTAAAATTAATTAATTTTAGATAGTTTTTTTGTTAATATCTACTTAATACTGACGTATATTGAGGATCATTATATAAATGATCAAAATATTTATGAGTTGACATATATCCAATTCCATAAAGTTGTTCTTTTTCATTTTTTGTTTTGTATGCATCTAAAGCACCTTTTACTTTTGCTTTATCTTCTTCATTATTTGCTGTATATATATCCCTTTGATCTTCTGGTATATCTTTTACATATGCTGGTTTTACAAAATATCTAGCATCTTTTACTTTTCCTTCATCACTAAGCCTTTTTAAAATTACTCCATTTTTTCTATGCATTGGATGATTATCATACTGATAATGCTGAGAAACTTGAGTAACACTACCAAATTTATTTTCAAAATCTAATATAGTTTTTTCCATTAGATCATAATGTGTTCCTGTTTTTTCTGTTTCATCTGCTAAAATCCTTATATTACCATTTTTCACACCTAAACTGTTTAACGCTGCCTTGAATTCATTATTCCTTAAAATTTCTTTTTCTTTTCTACTTATGCCTTTAAATTGTTCAAGCTGATTAAATACATTTACACCTGAACCATCTGAAACTAATACAACATATACATTATCTGCTCCACACTCTCTTACAGCTTCTATAATTGCACTTGAACCCCATAGAGTTTCATCATCTTGATGTTGAGGATAAAAAACTACATGATCCTTAAAATTCTTATGCATTGGATCTTCAGCTTCTCCATATACAAATTTAGCACCTAATCCTATTATTAAAATAATCATCATACAAATAACTATTTTTATCTTCTTGCTCATTTTCGCACCACCTAATATCTTTTATAAGGGTTTTATACCCTTTAGATATTTATAGTACACATTTTCGCAATATATTTCTACGTTTTTGTCGTTTTTGTTCCATTTCTGTAATATTTTGCAATTTTCCTTTCATTTTCCTACTTATATATAATCTTCAATTTTATATGGTATAAAAGGCTCATTTTTAAATAAAATAGCATTTGTCGGGCATCTATGAATACATTTTTCACATCCTATGCACCTGTTATAAAACTCTATATTTTTTTCATTCATAACTATATTATTAGTAGGACACTCTTTTTCACATATCTTACAATTTATGCATTTACTCGTATCTACCGAAAAGTTTCTCTTTGCATATTTTTTAGCGTAAACTAAAAAACTATCATAAACTAATTTCGTTCCAACAGTTATTTTTTTATAATTTATATCACTTCTTTTATCATTTAAAAAATCTGTAACAATAGCTTCTACCTTATTTGGTGCTAAATCTAAAACTTTTTTAATTTCCTCATCTGTATCTCTTTTGAAAAATTTATGATAATAATTATTAGGCATTTGTATAGATGTATTTATCACTACATCTAATCCTTTTTTATTTAACAATTTTGCTAAAGAAACTCTACCTTCACTATGTTTATCTCCTGCTAGTGTGTGATATACTATACACTTTTTAGGCTCATTAGGTATATTTTTATGTATCCAATCAGTAAGTATTCTTGGTAACATCTCTGCATGTATAGGACCTCCAAACACATAAAAATCATATTCTTTTTTTAATCCACTTTCTTTTTCTATATTTATAATATCCAAGTTTATATTTACCTTATCAAATTCTTCTTTGAAAATCTTAGCTATGTATTTAGAATTTCCAGTTCCTGAAAAAAACACAACTGCTCCATTTTTTAACATCTAATCATCCCCTTCCTTTTAACTATTATTAATTATTTTTTACTTTTATTACAAACAAGGAACCTTTCACTTATAGAAAGGTCCCTCGTTTATTATACATCAGATTATCTAGTTAGTTCATATAATGTAAGCGCATAAATTTCAGTAGCTTTTATTATATCTTTTATTTCAACATATTCATTTGGTTGATGTTCTGTCTTTTTGCCCCAAGGGAATATTGCCCCAAATGCAACACAGTTATCGATAGCTCTTGCGTAAGTAGCTCCTCCAGATGCCATAGGCGTTGAATCACAATTTGTTTCTTGTTCGTATACTTTTCTTAAAGTTTTTATTAAAAAATGATCACTAGGTATATATATTGATTTAAGCCAATCATATTCAATATAATCTAGTCCATACTTATTTGCTTTTTCTCTTAATTCACTTACAAATACATCTTTTTCAACTGTAACAGGTATTCTAACATCTAAATAAATTTTTTCCCCATCTTCATTTAAATCAATTTTTCCTAAATTAAGAGTTAACTTACCTGATACATCTTCGCAATTTGGTAATATATAATTTGCATGTGCATCTTCTTTTATTACTTCAGATATAAAATCTATAGCTGGAGTGTTTATCCCAATATTTTTAAGTGATATACAAAGCCTAGATATGGAATTTATACCTTCATTACATTTTTGCGAATGCACACTTCTTCCTATAACCGTTATCGCATTTTCTTCTTTTTTATATTCAAACCCTAATTTCTCTAATTCACTTTCTAATTCAACTAAATTTATACTGTTATATGTAGCTTTACTTGGAACTGCATTAAAAGCATCTCCTGCTTTTAAATTAACTTTTGATGCTTTATTTGAGGATAAGATACATTGTAACAACCCTTTTTCAGCATTGATACAAGGAAATGCACTATCTGGTGTAAATCCAAAACTAGGTATCTCTTCTTTATTTTCATTGTACTTAGCCATATCTCTCCATAAAGTTTCTTCATCTGTTCCAAAAATAAATCTAACTCTTTTGTTTAACTTAAAACCTGCATCTATTATTGCCTTTGTTGCATATATGGCCGCAATAGTAGGTCCCTTGTCATCTTGTGTTCCTCTTCCATAAAGCTTCCCCCCTATTATAGTTCCCTTAAAAGGTTCTACCTTCCATGCACTTAAATCCCCAGCTGGAACTACATCTAAATGTCCTAAAATACCTACTAGTTCTTCACCTTCTCCTATTTCTGCATAGCCATAATATCCTTCTTTATCTTTATAAGTTTTAAATCCTAATTTGTCACATAAATCTAACATATGGTTTAGTACATCATCTATATCTTTTCCAAATGGATACTGCTTACTTTCTTCACCAATTACACTTGGTATTTGTACACTTTCAATAATTGAATTAACCATTTCATCTTTAATATTTTCAACATTTTTTATAATTTGATCTCTCATATCATATACCCCCTTGTTCAAAATCTACTCTCAACTATAATTATATCAATTTATATTTTTATTTCTATAAATAATACATACTATTTATTTTAATATACAATAAAAAAATGGCTGAATATAGACATTTCAACTTCCATATTCAGCCTTATTATTTAAAATAATTTTTATTTTCTTTTTAAAAACTCACTTATCTCCATAGAACATGTGGATAAAACTGCAAGTCCAAAACAAATTAATAATATGTTAAAGTTAAAACTATAAGGAATATTAAATATTTCTCTCATAAAAGGAAGCTGTGTTGACATAAACATTGTCAAACAAATACAAACTGCACCTAACACATATTTATTACTAGTAAATCCTAATTCAAGTATTGATTGAGTATTAGATCTAGAAGCAAAGGTTTGCATTATTCTAGAAAGTGTAAGTGTTGAAAATGCCATTGCAACACCTAATTCATGAGAATATCTAAGACCTATTAATTGAGCCATTATTGTAACTGCCCCAATTATATATCCTCTAGTTAAAACAAATCCAATTGTATCTTTAGTTAGTATTTTTTCATCTTTATCTCTTGGTGGATTATCCATAACACCTTTTTCAGGCTCTTCAAGTCCTAGTGCTATTGCTGGCAATGAATCTGTTACAAGATTTATAAATAGTAACTGGATTGTAGTAAATGGATTTGGTAATCCTGCAATTACAGCAAATAATATAGCTATTATTCCGCCTAAGTTTCCTGAGAATAAATAAGCTATAGATTTTTTTATATTTGTATAAACAGTTCTTCCTACTTCTATTGCATTTACTATAGTTGCAAAGTTATCATCTACCAAAATCATATCTGATGCATCTTTTGCTACTTCTGTACCACTTCCCATTCCTATACCTATATCTGCTTGTTTTAAAGCTGGAGCATCATTTACTCCATCTCCTGTCATTGCACAAACTTTTCCTTTTCTTTGCCATGCTTTTACTATTCTTATTTTATTTTCTGGTGAAACTCTTG
>NZ_JBOGBV010000062.1:0-10678 GCF_051656405.1 Paraclostridium sp. | reverse complement strand
CAGTTACTAAATACATTAGTAACTGTTCTTAAATCTAAAATAGCAAATATATGGAAAGAAAATAGATTAAAAGAGGAAAAGGAAGTTTACTATTTTTGCATAGAGTTTTTGTTAGGAAGACAGCTACAGTCAAATCTTTTAAACTTAGGAGTAATGGAAGAAGTAAGATCTATATTAGATACTATGAGTATAAATCTAGATGATTTAATAGATGCAGAATCTGACCCTGCATTAGGAAATGGTGGATTAGGGAGACTAGCTGCATGTTTTCTAGATTCGATGGCATCTAATAAAATAAGTGGTCATGGCTATGGTATTAGATATGAATATGGATTATTTGAACAAAAGTTTGTAAATGGACACCAAGTTGAGGTACCTGATAACTGGCTAAAAGAAGAATCTTATATTTGGGAAACTGTAAGACCAAATAAAGCGGTTATAGTTAAATTTGGAGGAGAAGTAGAACTTGTAAGTAATAATGGAAAGCTAACGGCTATTCATAAAAATTATATACCTGTAATGGCTCTACCTTATGATATACCTATTATAGGGTATGAAAATCAGTATATAAATACCTTGAGGCTATTTAAATCAGATATACCTAGGAAAGATTTTGAACCAATATTAAAAGATTCAAAAAACAGCTATGGTAGCTATCATGATGCATTACAGTATAGATATTACGTAGATGAGATATCACAAGTATTATATCCAAATGATTCTAACGATGCAGGCAAAATGCTAAGATTAAAACAGGAGTATTTTTTAGTTAGTGCAGGACTGCAGGATATATTAAGAAAGTGCAAAAAAAATAAAATCAATATTAATAAATTAAATGAAAAAATATCTATTCATATAAATGATACTCATCCATCACTATGTATACCCGAATTAATGAGAATACTTATGGATGAAGAAGCTCTTGGATGGGATGAAGCTTGGGAAATTACAAAAAAATGTACTTCATATACGAATCACACTATAATGACAGAAGCTATGGAAAAATGGCAAATATCAATGATAAAAGAATTACTTCCAAGGATTTATATGATTATAGAAGAAATAAATAAAAGATATTTAAATAAGTTAAAAACTAAATATTCAAATGACATTGAAAAAATAAATAAGATGGCTATTATTTATAATAACAATGTAAATATGGCTAGTTTAAGTATAGTTGGAAGTAGCAGTGTAAATGGAGTTGCAGATCTTCATACTAAAATTTTGAAAAAAGAAGTATTAAAAGAATTTTATGAGGATGAGCCATATAAATTTAATAACAAAACAAATGGAATTGCTCATAGAAGATGGTTAATGTTATCAAATCCACAGTTATCTAGTTTAATAACTAGTCTTATAGGTAGCGACTGGGAAAAGGACACTATGAAACTAAAGCAACTTGAAAAATATAAGAATGAAAAAAATGTATTACAGGAACTAGAAAAAATAAAATATAACAATAAGCTAAACTTATCAAAAATTATAAAAGAAAGAAATAATATATCAATAGATCCAAATTCTATATTTGATATACAAATAAAAAGGCTACATGCATACAAACGACAACTTATGAACGCACTTCACATACTTCATTTATATCATGAATTATTAGATAATCCAAACCTAGACATAAAGCCAAGAACATTTATATTTGGAGCAAAGGCTGCTCCTGGATACTACTTTGCCAAATGCGTTATTAAATTTATAAATGAATTAGCACAAAAAATTAATAATGATAAAAGAGTTAATGAAAAATTAAAAGTAGTATTTATAGAAAATTACGGAGTGTCATTAGCAGAAAAAATAATACCAGCTGCAAATGTAAGTGAACAAATATCAACAACTACAAAGGAAGCTTCAGGAACTAGTAATATGAAATTTATGATGAATGGAGCTATAACTTTAGCGACTTTAGATGGAGCAAATATAGAAATACATGAACAAGTAGGCGATGAAAACATAATAATTTTTGGATTATCAGCAAATCAAGTTTTAGAATACAATAAATTTGGAGGATATTCAGCAGCAGATATTTATTCTAATAATTTTTATATAAAGAGGGTTGTGGATGATTTAGTTAATGGATTCATACCAAATATAGGTGAAGAAGGCAGAGAAATATATAATTCTCTAATAACCTATAATGATGAATTCTTTGTATTAAGAGATTTTGAGAACTATATAGAAGCACAGAAAAAAATAAATAATTTATATAAAGATAGATATAAGTGGAATGAAATTTCTTTAACAAATATAGCAAATTCAGGAATATTTTCAAGTGATAGAACTATAAATGAATATGCTAAGGATATATGGTATAAAAAATAAACAGTTCAAAAGATAAAAGGTGGGAGATCAAAATGAGTATAACATATAATTCTTGGTTAGAAAGTTATAAAAAGCCTTTCGGAGCTTTGGAATTAGGAGAAAAATTAAGTTTAAATGTAAAAGCTACAGAAAATGTAAAAGAAGTATATTTAATTATAGAAAGAGAAGGAGAAAATTTAGAAGAAATAAAAATGACAAAAGCATCCGATTATAGGTTCAATATAGATAAATATGAATTTCAACAAGCAGATGTTTATTTTTACTTTTTTAAAACGATAGAAAGTATAAATGGAAATAACGAATTAAAGTACTATGGCAAGAATAAAAGAAATGGTATGTGCGAAGAAATATTTGATATTAATAGTTTAAGTAAGTATCAAATTACAGTTAGCAAGAATACTAAATCCCCAGATTGGTTTAAAGAGGGTGTTTTATACCATATATTTGTAGATAGATTTAATAAAAGTGGTAAGATAAATAATCCTAAAAAGAATAGTTTTGTATATGCAAATTGGGAAGATACTCCTATGTATATAAAAAATAGTGAAAATGAAATAATTAGATGGGATTTTCATGGAGGAAATCTAAAAGGGATAATAAGCAAATTAAGTTATTTGAAAAATTTAGGGGTTAGCATAATATACTTAAGCCCTATATTTGAATCACAGAGTAACCACAAGTATGATACAGGAGACTATAAAAATATTGATCTAATGTTTGGGAATGAAGAAATATTTAAAGAGTTGATAAATGAAGCAAATAAAAAGGGAATAAATATTATACTAGATGGTGTATTTAGCCATACAGGAGATGATAGCGTATATTTTAATAAGTATGGGAATTATGATTCTGTAGGTGCATATCAATCACAAGATTCGCCGTATATTTCTTGGTACAAATTTGAAAACTACCCACAAAAATATGATTGTTGGTGGGGGGTTAAATCTTTACCAAATGTAAATGAGACTGAAACTTCATATATTGACTATATTATAAAAGGTGATGACAGTGTAATAAAAAAATGGATGGGGTATGGAGTTAAAGGATGGCGACTTGATGTAGCTGATGAATTACCTTCTAAATTTATAGAGGAGCTAAAGAGTGAGACTTTAAAACTAGATAAAGAATCTATTCTTATAGGTGAAGTTTGGGAAGATGCATCTAATAAAATTAGTTATGATGAAAGAAGAAAATATCTTTTAGGTGACCAACTAAACGGTGTTACAGGGTATGTGTTTAAGAATATATTTGTAGATTTTTTAAATTATAAAATTGATTCAAATGATGTATACAATAGCCTTATGACTATAAAAGAAAATTATCCAAAAGAATCTTTTAAATCTAATTTAAATATATTAGGTACGCATGATACAAGAAGAATACTTACAGAATTAAATGAAGATAAAGAGCTTCTTAAATTAGCGGTTGCAATACAAATGACTTTTGAAGGCGTACCATATATATATTATGGTGATGAAGCTGGACTTTTAGGTGAAACAGATCCAGATAATAGAAGAACTTATCCATGGAAAAGTGAAGATAAAGAGATTTTAAACTTCTATAAAAATATTATTAAGGATAGAAATAAAAGTAAGGTGTTAACTTGTGGAGAAACTAAATTTTTAGAATTAGAAAATCCTAATGTATTTGGTTATGTAAGATATATTGAAGGTATAAATGATGATAATATTTTAGTTTTAGTAAATAGATCAGAACAAGAAGAAGTTATAAAAATAGATATGAAAGAATGTCTAAATAGTAAGTATATAAATCTAGTTAATGGGCTTATTGAGGTAAATCATGATATCGTTGAATTTAAATTAGAAACTAAATCATATAAGGTAGTTAAATTAGAAAAAGATAGTATTACAGGTTTCACTCCCAAAGCGTAAAAATGCTTTAAAGGTCGTTAAAACCTATAGTATTACATTTTAATATAGTAAATAAAAAACTAATTATATTTAAGTATAAAGGATGAATTGAAAAAGGTACTATTATAAAATAATTTTATAATAGTACCTTTTTATTTACTTAAAACTATCGAAGTTGGAAAATATTATTGTTGAAGTAGCGTTACAGACTATGATTTTAGGTCTTTCAGGGAATGAAACAATAATATTTTCCAACGAGCACTACCTAATCAATTTCTTTTACAATATTAGCAACCCATCTTTTAGACAGTGCTCTAGGAACACCAAATATGAACTTAACAATCTCTTCAGAGTAAGTAAGAAGGACAAGTACATAAATAGGAGCTCCTTTAATTGCAAATATAAAAGTAAGAGGAAGCGATACTAACCACATACATCCCAATTCTAAAAATAAAGAATACTTAGTATCTCCACCACTTCTTAAAATACCTATAATTAAAAGGGTATTAAAAGATTTTAGACCCATTAATAATCCCATAATAACAAATATTTTAATAATATCAGGAGCTAGATTATCTGAAACACTAAACATTTTAAGTAGAGTCGGTATGTTTAGTATAAGAAGTATACCAAATAGGGTTCCTACTATAAAAACTATTTTAGAAAACTTTTTAGCATAATCAATAGCCACTTCTTTATTATCAGCACCAAGTTCATTCCCTAGCATAATAGATGCACCTATAGCAACGCAAACAGCTGTCATAATAAAGAAATTCCCAGTACTAGTAGCTATTTGACTAGCTGCAATTGCAGAAGTACCAGCTTTTGCATAAGCAACAGAATATAAAACTGTACCTATTGCCCATCCACTATCATTTAATAATATAGGTGTACTTTTTCCAAAGAAAGTATTTATAAACTGCTTATCTATAGATTTTAAATTTTTAATAGTGAATTTTAAAACATAATCTTTCTTTACGATATATACATATCCTATTAAAAGTGAAAACTCTATAAATCTAGCTATAACAGTTGCTATGGCAGCTCCACGAACTCCTAATGTAGGTAATCCTAAATTTCCAAAGATTAAGCCGTAATTTAATATAATGTTACTTATAAGAGCAACTGCACTACAAATCATTCCAAGCTTAGGATTTCGAATACTTCTAGATCCCATACTAAATACAGTACTAACAGCGATTAAAGGATAGCAAAAAGCTATTATACTGAAATACTCTATACAAAGATTAACTACCTCAGTATCATAAGAGAAAAAATGAATTATGAACTTAGGAAATATAAAAGCAGGGATAAAAAATAATAGACCTAATATTATTCCAAGTAAAACATTTAATCCGGTAACCTTTTTTATATTATTTGCATCATTTTTCCCAAAAAACTGAGATATAAATAAACCAGCTCCACCTGTTAATCCAGATAAAGTCATATTAAATAAGAAAAAGTATTGGTTAGCAACTCCTATTGATGCTACGGATGCTTCTCCTAAGCTACTTATCATTACTGTATCTATAATGTTTACAGAAGTTGATATAAGATTTTGTATTATTATAGGAATACAAAGTGAAACTAATAATTTATAAAATCTCTTGTTTTCATTATTAAGATTAAAAATATTTGTCAATAAGACACCCCCTTAAATTTAACATCTATACTATGTTAATATAAAAAGCATATATATATCAACTAATTTATTATATAAATTTCAGAATTATCAAAAATAAAGAACAGCCTACATTAGCTGTTCCCATTCTTCATATAAATTATTTAATCTATCTTCTAAAGAAGATTTACTCTGACTAACTTCTTTAGATTTTTCAGGATTAGAATATATTTCTTCTTCGCACATAAGGACATTAAGTTCTTCTATTTTAAGTTCTATTTCTTCAATTTCTTTTTCTATGTTCTGCCTTTTAGCTCTAGCTTTTTTCTCTAACTCTCTTTGTTCTCTTTCTTTTCTTTTTTCATCTTTTAATTGAGTCTTGGTTTTTTCTTCAGTTGTTTCTATAGAGTTCATTTCTAAAGTTTGTTTTTTCTTATCCATATAATAATTATAATTACCTAGATATTCTGTTATTCCATCAGAATCAAGAACAAGTATTTTATCAACAACTGTGTTTAAGAAATATCTATCATGAGATATTGTAAATAAAGTTCCTGTATAATTTAATAAAGCTTCTTCAAGAACTTCCTTAGAGTCTATATCAAGGTGATTTGTAGGCTCATCTAGTAATAAAAAGTTAGAATTAGATAAAATTAATTTCAGTATAGCAACTCTAGCTCTTTCTCCACCACTTAGTGTAGATATTTTTTTAAACACTTCTTCATCTTCAAATAAAAAAGATCCTAACATATTTCTAAGTGTGGTTTGATTTAGACTAGGGTGATCATTCCAAATTTCATCAATAATAGTATTATCTAGGTTAAGAGTTTTTTGCTCTTGGTGGAAGTAGTCTACATGAACATTTGCACCAAGTTTAGTAGTCCCAGTTAATGGTATTATTTCATTCATTATTATTTTAAATAAAGTAGACTTTCCTATTCCATTAGCTCCTATTAAAGCAACTTTTTCTCCTCTGTATATATTAAAGTTTATGTCCTTAAATAGGATTCTTTCACCATAACCCATAGAAAGATCTTCTACTTGTAAGACATCATTACCACTAGATACAGAAGGACTAAATTGAATACTAGCTTTTTTTCTGAATACATCAGGTTTATCTAATACATCAACTTTATCTAGCATCTTCTCTTTACTTCTAGCTCTTTTTAAGTGTTTTTCTCTTCCGTAAGCTTTTAGTCTATCAATTGATTCTTCTTGTTTTTTAATTTCTTTTTGTTGGTCTTCATATTTTTTAACTTCTAACTCTTTTTCTACTTTAGATAATTCTATAAATTTAGAGTAATTTCCATTATATGTTTTAAGTCTTTTATTATGAATTTCAAATACTCTATTTACAACTTGATCTAGGAAATATCTATCATGAGATATGATAATTACTGTTCCTTTATATTGTTTTAAGAATACCTCTAACCATTCGATGGCATCTGAATCAAGATGGTTAGTTGGTTCATCTAGAAGTAGAAGTGAAGGGTTTTTTAGTAGTAACTTTGAAAGTAAGACTCTGGTTTTCTCTCCTCCAGATAATATATTTATTGGAGTTTCCATATCAGAGTCAGAAAAACCTAGGCCTTTTAAAATCCCTTTTACTTCTGATTTATAACCATAACCATTTAGTTCAGAGAAAAGTTCTAGCTTTTGAGAATACTCATTCATAAGTTTATCTAGAATTTTTGAGTTAGGATTAGAACCTTCTTCTGCTATTTTAATCTCTAAACCTCGTATATAGTTTTCCATATCCATTAAGTCAGAAAAAACTTCTAAAACTTCTTCATATATAGTTTTTTCTGATTGGAAATTTGTATTTTGTTCAAGATATCCTATTTCTACACCTTTACCAAGATATATATCTCCGCTATCATATCCATAAATTCCAGAAAGTACTTTAAATAAAGTAGTTTTACCCGTTCCATTTACACCTATAATACCAACCTTATCACCTTCATTTACAGTGAAGCTAATATTTTCCAATATAGTATCTATTCCAAAACTTTTATTTAAGTTATTACACGACAAAACAATCATAAAATTATACCTCCTTTAAACTATCTAAAATTATAATGTTTTGGTATAATATAATCAAGGATATATGCATTTTGTTAAAAAAATAGCATAGTATATGAAACAGGGATAATGAATATATAGGAGGTGAAGAGATGAGTAATAAAAATATTTCTATGGCTGTAATAAGAAGATTACCTAAATATCATAGATACTTAGGAGATTTGTTAGATAAAGATATACAAAGAATATCTTCTAAAGAATTAAGCGATATAATTGGCTTTACAGCATCTCAAATAAGACAAGATTTAAACAACTTTGGTGGATTTGGACAGCAGGGATACGGATATAATGTCGAAGAGTTATACAATGAAATAGGTAAAATATTAGGGTTATCTAGAACTTATAATTCTATTATAATTGGGGCTGGAAACTTAGGACAAGCAATAGCTAATTATGCAGGTTTTACTAAAGCAGGGTTTAAGATAAAAGCTTTATTTGATGCAAATCCAAGAATGATAGGATTAAAAATAAGAGATTTTGAAATATTAGATTCTGATGACATCGAGGAGTTCGTAGCTGAAAATGATATCGATATAGCGATATTATGTATACCAAAAAATGGGGCGCAAGAAGTTGTCGATAGATTAGTTAAATCAGGTATAAAGGGAGTTTGGAACTTTGCACCGTTAGATTTAGAAGTACCAAATGATGTTATAGTTGAAAATGTAAACTTAACTGAAAGTTTATTTACTTTATCATATCTTATGAATGAAGATAAATAAATTAAAATAAAAAAAACTACCTACAAAAGTAGGTAGTTTTTTTATTTTAATTTATTATTATTCTGGTTGTGGAGCATCTACTGGACAAACTCCGTTACAAGCACCACACTCTATACAAGTATCTGCATCTATAACATATTTGTCATCTCCAGCTGATATACAGCTAACTGGGCACTCAGCTTCACAAGCACCACAGCTTATACAAGCATCATTAATTTTGTAAGCCATTTTTAATCTCCTCCTAAAATATGTAAAATTATGTTCATTAGTATTATAACAAAAAAAAATATATATAACAATAATTAGAATACATACAAAAAAACAAACATACTACATAAAGCGATTTATTTTGACAAATAGTATAAGCTATAATATATTTAGGGCTTATTACTTTGGTGGAGGTAAATAAATGGAAAAAAAGATTAATAAAAAGAAGCTATCACTATTAATATCTGTAATAATTATTGTAGTGGTAGTTATTTATATGCTTATTTTTAAAGTTGCTTTAGGAAATGATAAAATTAAAGATAATAATGAACAATCAAAAAAAGTTGGCGAAGCAAATGAGGTAAAAAAGGAAAGCATAACTATTAATTTTGTAGGGGATATAACTATGGGGAATTATAAGGGAGCCTCATACTATGGATCTTTTGATAATGAGTTTGAAAATCAAGGACAAGATTATGGATATTTTTTTAAAAACGTTAAGGAAATTTTTGAAGAAGATAATTTAACGGTAGCAAATTTAGAGGGGCCTTTAACTAGCGAGAGCAATGCGAAAGTTAAAAAATTTGCATTTAAAGGAGATCCTTCTTATGTAAATATACTTAAGGAAGGGGGAATAGATGCTGTAACATTAGCAAATAACCACTCGGAGGATTATTTTGACGAGGGTATGAAACAAACTAAATTTATATTAAAAGAAAATAATATAGATTATTTTGGATTAGGAGAGAAAAGTATAGTAGATGTTAAAGGCGTAAAGGTTGGATTATTAGGTTACAATGGTTGGCCTGAAAATTATAATGAAGAATTTTTAAATAATATGAAAAAAGATATACGAAGTATGAAAAAAGAATCGAATGTAGTATTTTTATATTTACATTGGGGAACAGAGCGACAATATTATCCTGATCAAGTTCAAAAAGATTTCGCTCATTTTGCTATAGATAATGGAGCTGATGGGGTATTAGGAAGTCATCCTCATGTTATGCAAGGAATAGAAGAGTATAAAGAAAAGTATATTGCATATAGTCTAAGTAATTTCTGTTTTGGAGGTAACAAAAATCCTCAAGATAAAGATACTTTTATATACAAACAAACATTTAACTTTGAAGACAATAAACTGATAAGTATAAACAAGCCTGAAATTATACCTTGTTCTATATCATCTGAAAGTAGTGTTAATAATTATCAACCAACACCATTAACCGGAACAGAAGCAGAGAGAGTAAAAAATAAATTGAAAAATATAAGCGAAGGTTTAAATAAATAGATTATAAAAAACTTATTTAATTATTGGATTTTTTCAAAGTTGAATAAGTTTTTTAAATTAGGAAAACTTTTTCAAAAATATGTTTAACTATTAACAATGCATGGTATATATAAAAAGAATTACCATAAAAATATATTTAGGGGGAAGTAATTTATGTCTTGTGTTAGTTGTAAAATGTGCGAAAGTGCAGATAAAAGGTTAGAAAAATTTGTAGCGTCGAAGGATGTTGAAACGGCATTCCATAGAACTGAAGATCAAAAAATTAAATGTGGTTTTGGACTTCAAGGGGTATGCTGTAGATTATGTGCAAATGGCCCATGTAGAATAACACCTAAATCTCCAAGGGGAATTTGTGGAGCAGATGCTGATACAATAGTTGCTAGAAACTTTTTAAGAGCAGTTGCAAGTGGAGCTGCATGCTATCTGCATGTTGTTGAAAATACAGCTAGAAACTTGAAAAAATTAGGTGAAGATAAAGGAATAATAAAGGGAGAAAAAACAATAGATGAATTAGCTGAAATATTTGGGGTTGAAGCTAATGATAGACATGAAAAATGTA
>NZ_JBOGBV010000061.1:0-23620 GCF_051656405.1 Paraclostridium sp. | reverse complement strand
CATCCTTCATGATTACTTTGAAAAAATTCAAAATCAATAGTATCTTTAAATGTTTGTTTTATGCTATATTCTAAATCTTCTAATGTATTTTTCCCATATACATCAGGTTCTCTTTTTCCTAACATATTTAAATTAGGACCATTAATTATTAATATTTTTATAGCATTCACCAACCTTTTGATAAAAACTCTTTTATACTCTATATAATAACATATTTTGTTAAATATAAACAAGTATCTCCCTAACTACTTGAGCTATATTTTTATCCTCAATATTTATTTTGATACTTGAACATTTTCCATATTTTTCACATCTGTGATTTAATAGTTCTTGGACATAGGTTTTTACATCTTTTATATCTTTTAGTTTAGGTCTTTTATCTATTTCATTTTCTAAGTTGTTAACTATAGTATTAACATTTCCATCTAACCATATTACGTTTTTCATATTTTTCAAAATTTCAATATTACTTTCATGCTCTATAATTCCGCCCCCAGTAGATATTATAGTATTTTCTAGACAAGATATTTCTTTAAGTAAGTCTGATTCTTTCTCTCTAAAATATGCTTCTCCATGTTCTTTGAAAATTTGATTTATTGTTTTATTTTCTTTTTTTTCAATTTCAAAATCCATATCTAAAAAATCCATATCTTTAAGTCTAGCTAATTCCTTTCCAACTGTAGTCTTTCCAGTTCCCATAAATCCAATTAAGATTATATTCTTCATGCAAGTTCTCCTATATCTTCATTGTATATTGAAAATTCAATGCAATGATTTTGTTTATTCTTAGATAGTTCTAATTTTATATTAACAATTCTACCATCTTTTTCTTTAGATATGTATATGTCATCTATATAGTCGCCTATTTCATAGCCTGATTTATATCCCATTCTCTTTATAAAAAGCTTCTTAGTTTTTTTATTTAAAAATAGTTCATCACAGTCATTGCACTCCAAACTCATCTTTGATTTATAGTAAATAGATTTTACATTCGTAAGTTCAAACTCCTTATCACTTAAAATTTGACTATTTTCTGTTTTTACATCAGTTATTTCTATATCTCCACTTAGCTCTTTTTCCATATGCTTTTGAATTTCTAATCCCTGCTGTTGTATTTCTATACTGCTATAAATTCTTTTATACATATTTATTGAAGTAAACAACAAACTGTATAGTGTAATTAATACGATACTCGTTATTAGCATAGATATTGAAATTTCTAATATAAGATACCCCTTTCTACGTTTCATATATATCCTCTTTCAATAAAACTCTTCCACTAAATGGAATTATAGTTATTTTTATTTTTCTATCTTTTGAATCAATTATTATAGTTTCTCCTTTTGAGCTAAGTGTTCCATCTGATTTGAATTTTATTGTTGATGATGGATATGATAAACTCGAGTTTTTAGGAAGGTATACCATTTTTACTATATCGGTATTTTCTTTTATTACATATCTAGGATCATCTGGTGTACTAATGTTTTCTAGAAAAACACTAAGGTTTCCATTTGAATTCATACTTCTAACATATCTTATGTCTCCTACTAACTGTCTAGCAAAAGAATCAATTTCATATCTTTGTGATTTTTCTTTTGGAAAACTTATCATTAAAATAGTCATAATTATTCCTATTCCAATTACAACTTCAACTAAAGTCACATTCCTTCTCTTTTCATTTTTCTAAATCTCCTTATAGTTGTATTTGAATACTCTATTTTCATTTTCTTCCGTTGATTTAATATTTATTTTAACTGAGCATCTAGCAATTTTTTTAAAATGGCTATCTTCTTTTTTTGATTCTATATCTAATTTTATATAATCATCGTCTAAGTAAATATCATTATTTGCTACTCTTATTTTTAATTGATCATCTCCCATAGATTCTATAGATTTTATTATATTTATTTTGTTATTTCCTAAAAAGTGATCTTTAAACTTGCATTCTAAATCATTCTCTTCTATATTATTTTCAATTAAATTGTTAACTTCTTCTATAATTTTGCTACATCCTAAATTTATACCGCCTTTTACCTCATATTCTATTTTCATTGACTTTTCCTTTGTAGAAACTATATCATTGTTTGTTTTAACCAACTCTATACACCCTAAGCATATACAACTTAATATAAAGCAACACAATAATGTTACTATCATCACTGATCCATTTCTTTTTTTCATGTTCTCACCACATAACTACCTATTATTATTTCTCTTTCGCAACAACTAACATAAACAGAAACACGATAACAATTAAAGTAATCTCTTTCTTTTATCACTTCTGATTTTACAGTGCATCCTTCAATATTTTTGCTAGTCCTTTTAAATAAGTTTTCTTCTTTATTGTTTTGAATTTCATATTCTATATTGCCCATTTCTTTTTTTGCTAAGTTTATCATTTGAGTTGTATCATATGATTTTTTTAAATTAAAAACACTAGTTGAAAATATACTTACAACTAGTGATGCCATTATTCCTATTAAACTTAAAGCTACAATATTTTCTAAAATTAAATATCCATTTCTCTTATGTTTATATTTATACATTTTTTAGTATATCCTTTAACTTTTCATGCTCATTTGCATAAATACCTGTCCATATATTAAATCCTTGTACAGCTTGATTTATAAGCATATCTATTCCATATACAATATCAAATTTATTTTTTTTAGCCCAAGAAATAAATTTAGTTTCATGAGGATTATAAACAATGTCACATACAAGTATATCTTTATTAATTAAGTTTATGCTTTCATCTATTGGACAACTATCTTTATCTTTATCCATTCCAATAGGAGTTGTATTAATTATTATATCTGTATTTTCTAAATCTTCCTTAGTAATATCATCAGCTGAAAACTTTGAGTTCACACCAAAATGGTTAGTTAACACATCAGATATTTCTTTAGCGTTTTTTATACTTCTATTTCTTAAATTTATCTCTTTAGCTCCACTTGATGCCATTTCTATAGCTATACTTCTAGCAGCTCCTCCCGCTCCTATTATTAAAACTTTTTTATTGTAAATATCATAGCCCTTGTCTGTTATTGATTTTACAAACCCAACACCATCAGTATTGTATCCAATCAACTTTCCACCTTCATTTTTTACAGTATTTACAGCTCCAATCAATAGAGCATTCTTATCTACTACATCTAAATACTTAATTATTTCCACTTTATGAGGAATAGTTACATTGCATCCTTTAATACCTAAAGCTTTAATTCCTTTTATAGCATTTTCCAATTCATCACTTTTAACATTAAAGCACATGTATTTCATATTCAGATTATTTTTTTTTATTAAATAGTTATGTATATTAGGTGAAAAACTATGTTCAACAGGACTTCCTATTAAACATAATAAATTAGTCTTTGCATTTATATCCATAATTACCTCCTGTTAGCTTTTATTTCCATTTGTTATATATATTATACAGCTTTGATTGTTCTTTTTTAAACTCAAAATAGGATATCTCAAATTTAAATTTGAGATATCCTATTTTATAAAGCATTTATCATAGAGTATTCAGCGTATATAGATTCTTTATTTAGTGTGCAAATTTTCTTTTCATTATAGTCTAAACTTTCTTTAATATTGAGGTTTATATCTATCTCTATACTATTTTTGCTTTCAACTATATTTATTGCTCCTCCATAAATATTGATTATGGATTTCGCAACTTCTACATTCATATTTATATTATCTCTCGATTGATTGTTTAGACATATATCTTTATCATATTGCCCTATATTTTTTATATATATATTTAAGCCTTTTATATTATCTAAAAGTTCGATACATATAGTACTATTTTGTTTTGACTGTTTTATCAATTTACTAAAAAGTAGCAATATTATTCTTTCTATATCATAAGGATCTACTCTTACTAGCTTTTCTTCTATGTTTGTATCAAATATAAATTTTATTTTATCATCTACTGAATATTTATTAATTTCAATTATTATGTCTTCAACTAAACTTACAACATCATAACAATCTACTTCTGGTTTATAAAAATCAGCTTCTAATTTAGTTAATGTCATTATATTTTCTATGAGTCTTAGAGAAATATAACTTTGTTTTTTTACTGAATTAGTAACAGCAGCTATCAATCCACTTTCATTATTTAAAATTTCCTCTTTAAAAACAGATTGAATCAGTTGATTAGATGACATTATTAAGTTTAATGGAGTTTTTAATTCGTGAGACATATTTATAAAAAAATGATTCTTTTGTTTATATTCTAGTTTTTTCTTAGCTATTTCTCTTTCTATATTTTCAGCCTTAACTTTTTCAGTTATATCATTCATTATCCCTATACATGTCATTTTATTATTTATTTCCAGGGTAATTCCCCCTAGTTCTACATCTATATATTTTCCTTTACTATTTTGTATCTTATGTCGCATAAATTTGACATCTTGCCCAAATTTATTTAAAACCCAAGAAATATCTTTAATTATATGGCTATCATTAAATTCATTTAAACTTTCAAATCCTGACATGTTCAAAAGTACTTCATTTACATAAGTAGTTTTTTTATCTTCAAAATCATATATATATATTCCTTGAGGAATAGCATTAACTAAAGATATGTAGTTTTTTGCACTTTGTTCTATGCTTTTCAAAAGTACATTATACTCTGTAGTATCCCTTATTATTGCTATATCTTTTTTTATATTGTTTTCTTCAAAACTAGCTTTATTTATATTTAAGTATTTTTTAGTATCTTTATTTAAATATCCTTCAAAACTTCCTTTTGATTTAGTATTTAAAATAAAATCTTTTAATCTATCTTCATATATATCAATTTCTAAATTGTTATTATTGTTGTATGTAATTTCATTATCCCTTGTTACCACAATAGTATGAGGTATAGTTTCTATAGTTTTTTTATACTTTATTTTGTTATAATTAATTATTCTCTGTGAATATTTTTTATATGTTATGTCAGTCATTATACATATAACTCCCATTATTCGATTGTTCACTTTTAATGGAGTATACTCACAGTCAAAGTATCTATTGTCTTTGCTAATTATTTCTCTACTTAGCTTAATCCCTATATCATATACCTTTTGCACATCTATTAATACGTCCGTACTGTTTTCTATACTCTTATTTAAAAAATGTGAAAATTTTATTTTGTAATTACAACATGAGTATTCTTTCCACACATTTGAAAAACTGCTGTCTTCATTTGAAATATACCCGTACTTATCTATTAAAATTACACACTTGTTATTTTGTTCTAATATTATATTTAAAATCTCTTTTTTATTGTTTAATACATCCAATAGTTTTTTTGTTTCTTTTTTACTAGTTTTTAGATTATCATTTTTACCTTTTATTTTATTTTTAAGAATTTTCAAATCAATTACTAGATGACTATTCTTATCTCTATCTTTTTTTGAATATCTTCTTAAAACTATAAAAAACAATCCTATACTTATAAATAAATTCATTACTATGTTAAACTGTAAAAAATTTTTATTTAAAAATATTATTAATAAAGATATTAAACACAAAGATCCTATTTTAAGCTCTCTATATTTATATTTTTTAATATTAAAATTATAAATGGATTGTATAACCATAAAACTACTAATAGTAGCAGCCATATATAAATATGGTGATTGCTTGAAATTTATAAAATTCAAAACTATAGATATTATCAACATTGCACTCATAAAAACTTTATTTTTTCTAGCATACGAGGAAATATAAAACCCACTAGCTAGTAAAATTGATATATTTAATATATATATCAGCTTATATCCCATAATTTACGCCCCCTATGTATTTATGGCTTTATTAGAAATATATATCAGCAAACTCTATATGCATATTTTCAAATATAGAATCTTTTAATCCATTTGTATCAACTAATTTTTTTTCATCTATATTTTTAAACTCTTTTAATGAGATTATAAACTCGCTACCTTTGCCTTCTTCACTATTTACATTTATATCCCCACCTTGTAATTTTAAAAATGCTTTTACTAAAGTTAATCCAACTCCACACCCTTCTGTATTTCTAGATAAGGTTTTATCAACTTGTCCAAACTTAGTGAATATAAATTTCAATCTATCTTTAGGTATTCCTACTCCATTGTCCTTAACAGCTATATTTATAAAATCATTTTCCTTGTATATATATACTTCTATCAAGCTCCCAATTTCACTAAATTTTATAGCATTAGAAATTAAATTCAAAATTATTTTTTGCACTTTATTTAAATCTATTTTTAAAATGCTATAATTTATATCACTATTAAATTTAATATATACACCTTTATCGTTTAAATATCCATTTATACAGTCTACTATATGTTTTGTAAGATTTATAATATCACAGTACACAAATTCAACACTGCAAACTCCATTTTCTACATCTACAATTTCATTCATGTTGTTTATAACTCTTTGTAATCTATAACAGTTTTGTTTAACTAATTTCGTGTAATTTTCTATATGTTTGGAGTTAAATTCAGATTTATTTTGTTCTAATATCTTATTCATATTAGCTACATTATTTATAGGGTCTTTTAGTAATTTAGATGTGTTTATTAAAAATTCATTTTTTACATGATGTTGAGCATTTACTAAATCGAGTTCTTTTATAGCTTCTAAAACTCTTTCTTCATTTTCTAGCAATCTTACTATAGCTAATAGCTGTTGTTCTTCTTTTCTATCTATTATAGTTATACTTGCAAAACAACTCTTACTTTTATCTATTTCATACCTTTTAGTTTGTCCATAGTATTCATTGTAAATATAATCATTTATAAATTTATTTATGCTATCCATTTTAACTTTTTTTAAAATTTTTATCATTGATTTATTTTGATATACATAGTCTTTACTCTCTTTATCTATAACTACAATTCCGTCTGGTAAATTTTGCGCTAGTGCTCTATATGTTTTTTGATTTGCTTCTAATTGTTTAAGCGCTTCTTCCATTTCTGTTATGTCTACAATTATACTCAATAAAATATTTGAATCGTCAGTTTCTATTTTCGTAGTTATCAATTCTATAAAAATGTTATCTACAGTTTTGAATTTATTTATACATTTGCTTACTTTTCCATGTTTTACTTCTTCTAAACTTTCGTTTAATTGATTCATTTCATTCATATGTATTTTACTCTTTAAATTTTCTAAGCTAATATTTTTTCTATTCTTTTCTATTTTTAATATTTTAAATGCTGAGTCATTTATATACTTTATCTCATTCATATCATGAATTATAACTCCATCAGTTAAAACATCCATAAGCTTTCTATATTTTTCTTCACTATCATTTAGTTGTTTTTGAATTAGAGTACTTTGCGTTATATCATTAAATATACATATTTTGATTTCCTTATTATCTCTTATTTCTTTTGTACATATAAACCTATATACTTTTTCTTCATTATCATATAAGTTTATAGACTCAAAGCTATTTATTCCTACTTTATTAATCATATCTATACAATCTTGTCCATTTTTAAAATTAGTGCATAAATAATTTAAAATATTAACCTTATTTAGATTAATATTTCTCCAAGAATTCTGATTACAGTAAATCATATTATTTTTTTCATTTAACATAACTATAGGCATATCAGACTCTTCAATAGATTTGTTTATATTCTTTTCTATTTTAAACGTATCTTCTTTATATTCAAATTGTTTTACTGCTTCATTTTTTATATTTAAGTTTAGTACACTTATATTTTCATTTAATTTTTTTAGTTTTTGTATGTTTTCATCGAGTTTTTCTTTTTTAATCTTCATATTATCTAATATAAAAAATTTGCATATAAATAAATTCATTAAAATATTCAAAGATATATATATATTAAAGTTGATTCCTATATAAATCAAACTTATAATATTTAATGTCACTATAGATATAAACTGTATGTTTTTAATATTTAATTTGTGCCTTATAAAGCAAAAATACATAGATTTTATAAAAGTATATACAGATAATATATACATATCTATTTTTGTAAATTTATAATTGTTAGAAATTATATATACATATATCAAAACTTCTACAAAATATATAAAATTTATATATTTTGTATTTTTAATTTTTTCAAAAAAACCTATGTATATACCATTTACGAGTGCAGCTATCATAATGATTAAGTTTATATCCAAGATTCTCCCCAAATTACTTGTATAATTAATCATATATTCCCACCTTTTATCCCTTAATTTACTATTTACAATTATATTAGCAGATACTTTCCAAATATTTTGTCATTTCTTGAATAAGTAAAAAAATAATTTTCCAAATGAAAAACATGCTATATTTCTATAACTAAATTTCATAGGTTATTCATAATTTTTATTTCTTAAGCGCAAAAAAAGCCTTAATTAAGGCTTCTTTCACATTTTAACTCTTTTCTTAATTTTTTCAATGCTCGTTTTTCTATCCTAGAAACATACGATCTAGAAATATCCAGCTTTTGAGCAATTTCTCTTTGTGTTTTATATCCAAGAGGAGTTAATCCATATCTCAACTTTACAATTTCTCTTTCTCTTGGACTTAATATATTTTCCAATTTTTCATAAAGCTTACTGATTTGAACCTTTAACTCTACTTGGTCTAAAATATGGTCTATATCAGTACCAAGTACATCAATTAAACTTATTTCATTACCTTCCTTGTCAGTACCTATAGGATCTTGTAATGAAACTTGCACTTTATTTTTCTTGTTAGTTCTTATGTTCATTAATATTTCATTTTCTATACATTTTGACGCATACGTAGCTAATCGAGTTCCTTTTTCCACGTTATAAGTTTCTATAGCTTTTATAAGACCTATTGTTCCTATAGAAATAAGATCATCTTGATCTTCAGTTGAGTTATTATATTTTTTTGCTATATGCGCTACTAATCTCATGTTTCTTTCAATTAACACTTCCTTAGCTGATTCATCTTTTTCTAATTTAAATTTAGTTAGATAATTATACTCTTCTTCAGGAGTTAAGGGTTTTTCAAAAGATTTTAATATAGTCAATCAGGCCACCCCTTTCTTCCTTCCATGTCATTTTAAATTATATGAAAGTGGCCTGATAAAATTGCTTGTATAAAAAAATTTATTTTAATATAGTTTCACAAATCTCTTTAAATAAAGGTATTGCAGGCTTGCTAGAATCCTTCGTACCTTCAATTATCACAGTTATTGCATATTTAGGATTTTCTTTAGGGTAAAATCCTGTTACCCATCCATGTGTTATTATTTTTTTGCCCATAGTTTTATCCGCATTTTCTACATTAATAGTTGCCTGAGTTGTTCCTGTTTTTACTCCACTTCCTTTTTCTAATGTAGCTAATTCTTTTGCAGTTCCTTCACTCGCTACGGACTTCATCATATTTTTTATTTTACTTACAATATATGGAGATATATCTCCTTTATCTTCCTTTGTGGACCTAAATGCCTTTACGATTTCCTTTTTATTGTCTATTATACTATCATAAATTTGTAAAGGCTTGTATGTTCCATTATTGGCAATCACTTGCGTCATTTGGTTAACTTGAAGCGGCGTAAACATCATTTGCCCTTGACCAATACATAAGTTAACTATATCTATTTCATCTTTTATAGTTCCACTTTTTTCTCCATATATATCAATTCCTACTTCTTGATCTAAATGAAGTTTTTTAGCAGTATCCATTATCTTTTCTTTACCTACTTTAAGTGCTATATCTAAAAAAGCAGTATTGCAAGAATTAGCAAATGCTTGTTCTAGAGTTAACGTTCCATGTCCCTCCAATTTATTACATTTTAGAACTCTATTATGTACTTCTGAAGATCCTGTACATGTATAAGTGTAATTTTCATCTACTACACCTTCTTCTAGTGCCGCATATAAAACCACTATCTTAAATACAGAACCAGGTGCATACATATATTTTATAGCCCTATTTTCTAATTCTCCATTGCTCATCTTTAAGTATTCACTTATAGAATCTCTATCAAAATTAGGTCTAGATGTCATAGCTAATACTTCTCCACTCTTTACATCAGATATAACTACTGAGCTTGGATTTTGTTCTTTATCTACTAGCTTTTCTAATTTTTTTTGAATATCATAATCTATAGTTAACTTTAAATGTCTATCATCTTTATTCTTTTCATTTACTTTTACACTACCATCTAGAACTCCAATTTTTTTGTTCTTACCTGCATTACCTGAACTTCCAGCTTTAAATACTTCTACGTAGTCTAAATTTTTATCTTTTAATACGTCATTCTTACTTTTTTCAATACCACTTACTCCATTACTATCTTTATCTATATATCCTATGGTATGAGCTAGTATATCTTCATCTGAATACCTATATGTCTTTTTATCTATTATTATATTTTCCTTTTCCAATCTATCTTTTAAGTTGTCATTCATTTTGCTTACCTTTAATTCAACTATTGGTGAAACTGGATTTTCTTGTATTTTTTCATATATATGAGAATTATCAAGTCCTGTAACTTCTTGTATTAATTCCATATATCCATCATCTACATTAATTTTATCTTTTTGAATTATTATTATATCTTCACTTTTAGTGTCTGTTATTTTTTTATTGTTTCTATCATATATAGTACCTCTACCTGAGCTTAAGTTTATACTTGAGCTACTCTGATCTCTAACACACTTTTTATAAAAATCCGAGTGTGTAACTTGAATGTCTACTAATCTATATATTAAAAACCCATAAATTACTATAAACAATAAAAATATAGAATACATTCTGTTTTTACTTGTATATTTTATTGAACTCTTTTTTCTAGACATAAAATCACCCCTTAGTAATTGTAATTCTTGACAATTTCTAAGGGGTTAATACTATTTATTATTAATGTAATTGTGTTTTTATTCTTGCTATTACCATATCTATTGCAACTTCGTTTTGTCCACCTTCTGGTATTATTATATCTGCATATTTTTTATATGGCTCTATAAATTGATCATGTGCAGGTTTAACAGTTGTTAAATATTGCTCTATAACAGAGTCTACTGTTCTACCTCTCTCTTTTATATCTCTTTGGATTCTTCTTAGAATTCTTAGGTCATCTTCTGTATCTACATATATTTTTATATCTAACTTATTTCTTAATTCTTCATCTTCAAGTATCATTATACCTTCAACAATTACTATATCTTTAGCTTCTGTACTTATAGTATTCTCTAAGTCTCTAGTGTGAAGTTCATAGTCATATATAGGTTTTTTTATAGTTTCTCCATTACATAACATATCTAAGTGCTTTATTAATAATTTATTATCAAAAGCTAATGGATGGTCATAGTTAGTCTTTAATCTATCTTCAAATGATAAATGAGCTTGATCTTTGTAGTACGCATCTTGTTCTATTATAGCTATGTTTTCCTCTGGTATGCTTTCCTTTATTGATTTGCAAACTGTACTTTTTCCTGATCCTGTCCCACCTGTAATACCTATTATCAGTGTCTTTTTGTCCTTTGTCATCTTTGAATCTCTCCTTAAAAATTTTTTATTTATTCATGATCATCTGGCATAGCTTCGCCTGTGTAGAATCCATGTGTTAATGGTCTATGACTTTTTTCTTTTATTTGCTCTAACCAAATAGGATTGAATTCCCATTCATTAGGGTTTTTATAAAATTCATCTAGAGCTTTTCTATAGACTTTTATAACTGTTTCTAAGTATTCATCGCTTTGTAATCTTGAATCTATCTTTAAACTAGTCACACCTGATTTTACAAAGTCAGGTACAAAGTTTAACATACATAGGTCTTTTGAGTTAAATAAGAAAGTTCCTTTTTCATCTTCAAAAACTGGGTAGTATTCCCCTTGTCTTTTTTCTTCCAATAAGTTATACTTATTACTTTCTTCTTTATACTCTACATTATCTTTGCTTCCTAAGTAGCTACTTAAAAGCCTTCTCCCTGAATAAGATATGCATATAGGCCCATGAACAAAGGTTTCTATTTCCATATCTAATGGAGTTTTAGCTCTTATTGTACGTATTTCATCAAAAGATAATTCACTAGTGATAATTATCCTTCTAACTCCTTGATCATACCAAAAGTTAGCTGAATTAAAATTAGTTACGTTTGCTTGCTGTCCCATGTGAATCTTAACATTAGGTATAGTGTTTTTAGCTATCGTTAAAACACCAGGATCTGTTACTATTATTCCATCTATGTTTAACTTTTCAAGTTCTACTAAGTAATCCTTTAAACTATCGAAGTCCTCATTGTGTGGCATAACGTTAACAGCTACATAAATTTTTTTATTGTTGTGATGTGCAAATTCAACACCTTGCTGTAATTCTTCTCTTGAGAAGTTTTTAGCTATAGCATCAATTCCAAATGAATCTCCGCCTATATAAACAGCGTCTGCACCACTTTCAAACGCTAATTTCAAGCTATTTAAATCTTTAGCTGATGATAAAAGCTCAACTTTATGCATTCAAATCACCTCTTACTTTCTTTTTATAGCTAAGTGTAACTCCATCTCCAATAGGTATTATAGATGTATCTAAGTAGTCACAATTGCATATATAGTCTAGATAACTTCTCATTCTTTTGACTATAGTTTTTTTTCTTCTGATTACATAACTGTCGTGAGCTACCATTCCTTTGTACAGAATATTATCAGATATTAAAAGTCCATCTACTTTTAATTTATCTATTATCATATCATAAAATAACTTATATTGTCCTTTAGCTGCATCTAGGAAAATCATGTCAAATTCTCCTTCAACTTGTTTTAAAAGTTCTTCTGCATCTCCTTCTAATATAGTTATATTATTTTCTAATCCAGCTTTTTTGATATTTTCTTTCGCCTTTTCAATCATTTTTTCATTTCTCTCAACAGTTATAATTTCTACATCTTTATCTAAAACTGTTGCAAATAGTATAGATGAGTATCCTATAGCACAACCAACTTCTAAAATTCTCTTTGGTCTTTGAACTTTTAATAATACTTTTAAAAAATCTGAAACTTCTTTATGAACTATTGGAACATTATGCTCTTTAGCATACTCTTCCAATTCTTTTAGTAACCCTTCTTTATCCCTTAAAGTATTTCTTATATAATCTTCAACTAAATCATCAACTATATTACTCATATCTTCAACTCCTTGAGTTGCCCTAAAAAAAGACAAAGTTACGCCTTAAAACTTATATTAAGCTTTGCGATAATCCTTTGCCTTTTTGGACAAATATTTTATTTATTTTTCTGTTTTTTATTCCTTAACTTTATCTCTTTCTTGCTTATAATTTTCTACGTGTTTTAAGTGTTCTTTATATGTTTTGCTGTAATTATTTTTTCCTCCTACAGTTGCTACAAAATATAGATAATCCGTATTAGATGGATATAGTGCAGCTTCTATCGATTTAACTCCAGGACTACATATAGGAGTAGGTGGTAATCCTTTATTTAAATAAGAATTATAAGGAGAATCAACTTTTAAATCCTTATACATTACTCTTTCTTTTCTTTTATCAAACGCATATTGTAAAGTAGCATCTGACTGAAGAGGCATTCCTATTTTTAACCTGTTGTAAAAAACACTAGCAATCATAGGTCTATCTTCGTCTACAACAGCTTCCTTTTCTATTATAGAAGCTAAGTTTACAACTTGTTGAAGAGTTAAGCCCATTTCCTTTTGCTTTTCTTTAAATTTATCATTATAAACTTGTTCAAATCTCTTTAACATTGCAGATAAAACTTCTTTTTCTGTGCTTTCTTTATCAAAATAATAAGTGTCAGGATATAAAAATCCCTCTAAGTTCTTTATGTCAGATTCTTTCAAAAATGCAAAATCAGTATAAAATTCTTTAGTATTGTTTATTAATTGTTCATATTTTTCAGCACTTCCTAATTTTTTATCTGTTAAAGATTTTATTACTTCTTTATAAGTTAATCCTTCCGGTATAGTTACCTTTGTTCCATCGTTATGAACTTTTCCATCAGTAAGTATACTTAAAATTTTAGAGTTTGAATAACTTTGACGTAATAAATACGTACCAGCTTTAACGCCATGTTTATTAGGTTTTACTTTTTCTACAGCTTTAAACAAAACTTTATTTTTAATTAATTTATTTTCTTGTAAAATATCTGCTACATCAGTTAATGTTGCTCCATTAGGTATTTCCACTATTATTTCTTTTTTGCTGATTTTATTGTATGGTCCTATTTGACTATATATATATCCAGCAATTAAAGCCAATATAATTACTATTATAATAGCTACTATTTTCAAGTTTACCTTTCTAAAATTCATAGGGTTATCTACTCCTTATGTATATTTATATCCTTTATATTATAAATCTAAGAATAAAAATTTTCAATAAAATTGTCGAAACTAAATAAAAAGCCTAACGTTATTTTTTACACGTTAGGCTTTTTTTAATCATATCTATTAGAATTTTAAAGTTTTATCTTTAGTTACAACCCCATAAACTAATTTTCCTGGTTCTACTTTTTCATCAGATATTGTATAAGCTTTTAAGAATCTATCTTTTGCTCCTTCAATTTTATCTAATTTATTGTAATGCATATATGCTATTGTTTCTCCTTCATTTACAAAGTCTGAAACTTTTTTAGTTAAAACTATACCTGCTGATAAATCTAGTTCATCTTCTTTAGTTTCTCTTCCTGCCCCTAGCATCATAGCAGAAACTCCAACTTCTTCAGCTTCTATTTTTGCTATATAACCAGTTTTCGGAGCTTTTATTTCCATTATTTCTTTTGCTTGAGGTAATAGAGAATAATCATCAACTATATTACTATTTCCACCTTGATTTTCTATAAATTCTTTTAATTTATCAATTGCACTTCCTGTAGTTATAGCTTCTTGAATCTTGGCTTTACCATCTTCAAAGTTATCAACTACTTTTGCTAATAGTAACATATATGCACCTAATGTTTCGCATAACATTACGAAATCTTTAGGTCCTCTTCCTTTTAAAGTTTCTATAGCTTCTATAACTTCTAATGAGTTACCTACTGCAAATCCTAGAGGTTCATCCATATCAGTTATAAGTGCTATAGTTTCTCTATTCATATTATCTCCGATATCAACCATTTCTTTTGCCAGTGCAAATGAATCTTCTATAGTCTTCATAAATGCACCGTCTCCAGTTTTGACATCTAATACTATAGCATCAGCTCCAGATGCTAATTTTTTACACATTATACTACTTGCAATTAACGATATATTATCAACTGTTGCTGTTACATCTCTAAGTGCATACATCTTTTTATCTGCTACAGCTATAGATGCAGTTTGGCCACATACAGCTATATTATGCTTATTAACTGATTGTATAAATTTTTCTGGTTCCATTTCTATAGAAAATCCAGGAATAGCTTCTAGTTTATCTAATGTTCCTCCAGTATGTCCTAGACCTCTTCCTGACATCTTAGCAACTGGTGCTTTACATGCAGCAACTAACGGTGCTAATGCTATTGTAGTTTTATCTCCTACACCACCTGTACTATGCTTGTCCACTTTAATTCCATTTATATCTGATAGGTCTATAACTTCACCTGAGTTCATCATAGCTTCTGTTAGAAACGCAGTTTCTTCTTTAGACATTTTATTTATATATATAGCCATTAAAAGAGCAGATGCCTGATAATCAGGAATCTCTTCTTTAGAGTACTTCTCTACGAAAAAGTTTATTTCTTCTTTAGTTAATACTTCTCCATCTCTTTTCTTTTTTATAATGTCATAAATTCTCATAACGAGTCTCCTTTGTATCATTATTTTATAGTTTTGTAATACGTTAAATTCTTATAATTTATTAACTATTGATTTAACTAAGTTTAAAAATTCTGATTTAACTTTTTGTGTTGTCTCTATAACTTCTTCATGATTTAAAGGTTGATTTAATATTCCTGCTGCCATATTTGTTATACAAGATATCCCTATAACATCTAAGTTTGAATGTCTAGCTACTATAACTTCTGGAACAGTTGACATTCCAACTGCATCTGATCCTAAAATTTGAGCTAATTTAACTTCTGCAGGTGTTTCATAAGTTGGGCCACTAAAGAAAGTGTATACGCCTTCTCTTACTTGTATTCCTAAATCTTTAGCACATTCTTTTGCTAATTCTACATACTTTGGAGTATATGCTGTTGACATATCAGGGAATCTTACTCCTAATCTATTATCATTAGATCCTATTAGTGGATGATGCCCACTAAAGTTTATATGATCTCTTATTATCATTAAATCTCCTGGTTTGAAATCTTTATTTGCTCCACCAGCTGCATTAGTAACTATTACAGTTTTAACTCCTAAAGCTTTCATAACTCTTACAGGGAATGTTACGCTCTCCATTGAATACCCTTCGTAAAAATGGAATCTTCCTTGCATAGCTATAACAGTTTTTCCTTGTAAAGTTCCTATTACTAATTGTCCATTATGTCCTTCTACTGTAGAAACTGGAAAATTTGGTATTTCATCATATTTTATTTTTACAGGATTTTCTATCTCATCACCTAAAACACCTAATCCTGAACCTAATATAAGTCCTACTTCTGGAGCTTGTTCTATTTTAGATTTTATATAATCTGTACTCTCTTGAATTTTATCGTATAAATTTTTCATATTTTTCCTCCAACTAGCTAATTATTTTATAATGTCATTTTTAAAACTATTGCCATGTTTAGGCATTTTTACATTTAATATATCAGCAACTGTAGCTCCTATATCTGCAAAACTGCTTCTAGTTCCTAAATTTAATCCACTCTTAACGTTTTTACCGCAAATTAACATAGGTATATATTCTCTTGTATGATCAGTTCCTTTATATGTAGGATCATTACCATGGTCTGAGTTTATAATTAATATATCATCATCTTCCATATTTTCTAATATTTCAGGTATTCTAGCATCAAATTCTTCTAATGCTTCTTTATATCCTTTAACATCTCTTCTATGACCATATTTAGAGTCAAAATCAACTAAATTTGTGAATATAAGACCATTATTTTCTTTCTTCATGTAATTTATAGTTTGGTCTACTCCATCCATATTATCTTTAGTATGTATAGCCTCTGTTATACCTTGTTTATTAAATATATCTTCTATTTTTCCAACTCCTATAACATCTAGGTTTGAATTTTTTATATTATCTAAAACTGTATCTTCAAATGGGCTTAAAGAGTAATCTCTTCTGTTAGAAGTTCTTTCAAATGCTCCTGGTTGTCCAACAAATGGTCTTGCTATTATTCTTGCAACTGCATTATCGCCCATCATTATTTCTCTTGCGATTTCACACATTTTATATAATTCATCTAAAGGAATTATTTCTTCATGTGCTGCAATTTGGAATACACTATCTGCAGAAGTATATACTATAACTTCTCCAGTTTTCATTTGTTGCTCTCCTAATTCATCTAGTATAGCTGTTCCAGATGCAGGCTTATTACCTATAACTTTTCTATTTGTCTTTCTTTCAAATTCATCTATTATTTCTTTTGGGAATCCATTTTCATATGTTTTAAAAGGTGTTTCAACTAAAACTCCTGTCATCTCCCAGTGTCCAGTTGTTGTATCCTTACCCTTAGATACTTCACTAGCTCTACCAAATGCTCCTATAGGGCTTTCTACGCCTTCTAAGCTATCAATACCATCTATATTACCTAAACCTAATTTCAGCATATTAGGCAACTTTATATCTTTATAGTTTTTAACTATGTTACCCAAAGTGTTTACATTTACATCTCCAAATTTTTCTGAATCAGGAAGTGCTCCTATCCCAACACTATCAATTATCATCCATATAACTCTGCTCATAAAATTTTTCCTCCTAAATGTTAGTTTATTTTCTAGGATGTTTTTCCTTTAGTTCTTGTCTTATATTTTTATCTATACAATTTAAATAATATTGTAAACTTGATAAATTAGAATTTCCTAAAATTTTGCTGACTACAGCTATGTTTGCACCTTGATTTAATAAGTGTATAGCAAATGAATTTCTAAGAATAGTTGGATTTATACTTTTATTTATATTTGCTCTTTTTGCATGTTTTTTTATTAATTTCCAAAGACCTTGCCTTGTAAATCTAGTTCCATTAGAGTTTGTGAATAAAGCCTTTTCCTGAAAGTTAGTTTTTAAAATCTCACTTCTTGACTTAGTTAAATAGTTATCTAAATATCTTTTTGTAGTTTTAGACATAGGTATTACTCTAGGATTTTTTCCTGATTCACAACAAATATAATCATATTCTAAATTAACATCATCTAAATCTAATTCTATTAGCTCTGTTACTTTCATACCTGTCCCATATAAAATCTCAAATATAGCTTTGTCTCTTATATCTTTTGCATTTTTAGGTTCAGGAAAATCTAGTAAAGCCTCTATTTCTTTTAAACTTAAAATATCTATTTCTTTTTTTTCTATCTTAGGTTTTTTTATATTTTTAGATATATTACTTTCTATGTATCTATTTAAAAATAAATATTCATAAAAAGACTTTATAGATGATATACTCCTAGAAATCGTAGCTGTAGATACATTATTTTTTTCTAATTCTATTATATAACTTATTATATCATTTTCTGTTGATTCAAATAAGTTAATACTTTTATTTTCTATATATGTTAAATACTTTTTTATATCTATAAAGTAAGAGCTAACTGTATTTTCTGTCAACTTTCTTATAGATTTTATATATTCTATATATTCATTTAGTAGTTGCATATTGTAGTCCCTTTAAAATATTTTTAGTGTTATTGTAGATATAGCATTTAAAATAGTTTGTGCAGATACACTAATCATTATTATAAGAAATGAGTTTATTATATACCTTTTCATTAAATATGTACAGTTTGTTTTATTTTGTTTTCTTACATTTTTTATAAATTCTTCAAAGTACTTAAGTGATATTAATGCTAGTATTATCATACCTGGCAGTACTATTGAAAATTTAATAAGTGTCACACATAACATTTTAAATGAACTAGCCTTCATAGCTATTATGAAAGTATTTATAGTATACCCTATCGATAAGCCTTTTACCGCAAAAATAATTAAAGCTATAGGTGCTAAAATTATGCTTAATGTACATATCGACATACCTGCTAATAAACTTAAGTCCATTTTAAAATTTGACATTAAAACTTCTTTTATTTTCATTCCTGAATCATAGTAGCTATTTGTATAAGTTATGTTATTACTTATTACCTCTTTATATTGAGGAAAAATTTTATTTAACAATGATCCTAAAATAACAAATAATATAAACAAACTAGATATAATTATCATATCCTTACTTATTTTATCCAATGTGGTTCTTCTATTTATTCTTCTCAAAAACTACAACCCCCTCTTTTGTTCTTACATAATTTTTATGCAAGAGAAGAGGAGGTTATTCCTAATTATAAAAGTTCTTTCGCAAGCAAAAGACCTATAGATGTTTTAGCATCTTCTATATCATTTTTATTAATCATTTCATATGCATCATTTAAATTAACTTCATGTAATTCTAAGAATTCATCTTCATCTAGACAACATTCACCCTTTTCTAGGTCTGTAGCTAGGTAAACATATATTTTTTGATTAGAAAATCCTGATGATGTATAAAATTTATGTATTAATTTCATATTATTTGCACTATATCCAGTTTCTTCTTTTAGTTCTCTAATAGCACAGTCTTTTGGACTTTCTCCCTGTTCTAACTTTCCAGCAGGAATTTCCCATAAAACTTTTTCTATTGCTTTTCTAAACTGTCTAACTAATAAAACCTTATTATCATCAGTTATAGCTACTATTCCGACTGCCCCAGGATGTTCTATTATTTCTCTTTTTTGATAGCCTTTTTTAGGAACTTCCACAGTATCTACTTTCAGGCTTATAACCTTTCCAGTATATATCCTGTCACTACTTACTGTTTGCTCTTCTATTATCATAACAAACCTCCATTAAGTAATATGCTGCACTACTTGCAGCATCAAAGAATTCACTATCTTGTTCATAATTTCTACCCATACTCTTAACTTTCAATTCAAAATAGTTTAAATCGTCTAAAGTACTGCCTGGATTTACATATGCTATATTGTGCTTTTCATCTAATTTATTTTCTTTTATTTGGTTATTTACATAATCTAGTTTTTCTTTATCTTTAAGCCCTATAGGTATATTAACTTCTACATTTACTATCTCGCTTAATACAGTTATGCTATGATGACTTATACCTACATGTCTATCTCTTTTGTCTGCAAAGCTCATTCTCGGAATTACAATAGGATTTCCTCCTAGCTTTTTAACAGCATCTAGTATTGGCCCTTGTTCTATACCTGTGAAACCATATTTAGTTCCTGTACCTGCTATTCCAGGCCCCATACTTACAAATACTGCATCAGCATTTAAAACTTCTTTTGCAGTTATTAATGCTGAATAAATGTTTATACATTCATAATCTCCGCCAAATGCATTACCTATTGTTATAGTATCATCTATCAATTTTTTATTTTTTAGATTTTCTACATTCTTACTTAAGTATATAGGTAGAGATGCTCCATCTGTCATTATATATACTAATTTTTTATCCGGATTATGTCTTTTGTATGATGCAACAAATGGAGTAAGCATACTATGTAATGTACCAACAACAACAGGTAGGTTATCTAGGCTTTTAAACTCATTTATTTTATCATGTAGTTTACTATCTTGTTCCTCTACAGAATCTACTTTAACCTGTAACGGTGTATATCTCAATTTCATAATATGACCACCCGGAGTCATATCAGATTCTATTTTATTTAAATTAGTTATTACAAAATGATAACCACCTGTACCAAGACTTAATTCAACTGCAGTTGTATTTAATACAACTTCATCGCCTATATCTACACTTCCCGTCATCTTAGGATAATTATAAGCTTTTTCTATATTACCATTAATATTTACAGTTATTTCTTCTAAGTTTTGTGACTTACTTTTTATAGATTCAACTACTCCAATTCTTTTACTTATCATAAGATTACCTTCCTAGTTTATCAATAAAATTTAAAACCTTATTATTTTCTATTATTTTTGTTAAAGAGTATTTTTCAGTAAGTGCATGTATAAATACTAAAAATACTAACCATCCAATTCTTATAGGTCTAGCGTATCCTATAGCAATTAAGATTCCTATAGATATACCTAATACATTAGATCCTGTATCTCCCATCATAGCTTTAGCTTTTAAATCATCAAAGAAGTATACGATTACACTCGGTAATAATATAAGAACTAAACCTTTAGGATAACCTACTAAAGTTAATAATAGCGTTATAATTATAACTAAATATACTTTTATTGCTCTTCCTGGTCTTAAATCTAGTAAATTCATTAAATTAGTAGATAAAGCTATTATTAAAGTGTTTATACATATATCAGCTATATTTTTAGATATTGCAACTGATATAGCAAGACCTACAAATCCTCCAAATAATGCTTTAAATCCACCCGTTGTAAGATGTCCTTTTAATAAACTTTTAAAATGCCCCTTTAATCCACTTACATCTCTGTTACCTACAATATCGTCTAAAATACCTACTAAGCACATAGATAATAGTCCAAATATATGCATAAACGTATATACTAAGTCGCTATGTTTAGTTGTAAAGTATACTAAAATAATACTATTTATAACTATCGTAGGTAGAAAAACCAATCCCATACTTACAGGTATCATATCTTTTTTATAATTTGGTCTTATTACATTACTCGACACCAACATATTTCTAAAAAATGGCATAACAACATAAGTTGTTGCTACACCAACTAGTAGCATTATTATATACAGTATCATATTATTCAATAACACTACCTCCATTCTTTTCTCTTCTTATTAGCAATTTTCTTTATATGGTAGTATTGTTTTCCTCTGTGTATAAACCCTTTTAAATCTCTTCCTGTTTCATTATGTGTCATATTAACTAAAATTTCTTTTATAGAATAACCATACTTTAATATATCTATTGTCATTCCAACTTCAACTCCATAACCAAAAGGTATTTCATCAAATTTTTCTAAAACTTCTTTTTTGAATATTCTTTGACCAGATATAGTAGCATCTAACTCTACTCCTGTCATCTCAAATACTGAATCTTTAGCTAATCTTTTTACAAATCCCATCCCACCCTTTTTCTTAGCAGGTGGGAATTTTGCTATTGTTACATCAACTTCATTATTTATTACAGGTTTTATAAGCTTAATAGTTTCACTTGATGAACTACCTAAATCTCCATCTAAAAATCCTATTATATCTGCATTTTCCATAGCTTTTTTTAATCCATAGTTTAATGCATAGCCTTTACCTCTATTTCTATCTAACTTAAAAACTTTTATTTTATCATTTACAATAGATTTAGCTGCTTTTTCAGTATTATCACTTGAGCCATCATCTACAACTATTATTTCATTTATTTCTTCAATATCTACTACTCCTAGTAAAGTATCTTTTATTTTATTTTCTTCATTGTATGCAGGTATTATTATACTTACATAAGGATTCATATTTACATCTCCTTTATTTTTACTTAAACGGTATTATAGAATCTACTTTATCTCCTATACCAAAGTTTCCTTTTTCTACAGAATCTCTAAGAGCGTAAACTAAAGATAGTTTACCTGTTCCTTGCTGAGAATTGTTTATAGTTGGTATTTTATCTTTTTTATAGTTTTCTAAATCAGAGAATTTAACATCACTTTTTTGAGTTCCTATTACATATTTACCATCTTCTTTTAATTTATCTATTATTATTTTATCTATATTCGTAAATTTATTAGAAGATTCATTTGTATCTCCACTTGCCATAACAACTTGTGAACAGTCTAAATAGTTATCTGATAAATAATTTATTTTTATCATCTCTAATTTTTCTAATTGTTGTAGTTTATCCATAGCATTTTCTTCTTTTAAACAACTCATTATGTAATTAACTACATCTTTTTCAGTTTTTAATTGTAATTGTGATGCACTGTTAAGCTCTTTTATTTTATCTTTATTAGTTAACCCTGATTTTAAAACAATATCATATGCTACACTTCCACTTGCATCTGTTATAGTCTTAGATATGTCTTGAGTATAATCATAATTTTCTGTTGTTGATATTATTCCTACATTTTTACCTTGTAATTGATCTTTTATTAATACTAAATAATTTTCATTTAAATAATTAACTAGTTTTTTGTATTCGCTTTCTTTTTTGTCTAGTTTACCTTCTAATTCATCATTTGTTGTTTTTATATCTTCAAACTTAGCATCTAAATCATCTATTATAGCAGCTTGTTGCTTACTAAGTTCTTGATCATAGTTTAAGTTAAATCCTACTAGCATTCCTATTCCTAATGCAATAAATATAGCACCTATGGTTACTATATAATACTTCATATTTATATGCATGTTAATCCTCCTCAATTAATTACATCTGTAATAGTAGTCTCATTTTTAATTCCATCAAGTGCATAAATTGTTGAACACTTGGAGAGAATGATGCAAGTATTAAAACTGGGAATAAAGCAGTTGCTATAAGTGCCCATATATACTTTAATTTTAATTTACTTCTATATAATAAGTTTACACCTTTTGCATCTATTAGCTTTGATCCTATTTTTAGTCT
>NZ_JBOGBV010000060.1:0-70324 GCF_051656405.1 Paraclostridium sp. | reverse complement strand
AAACTTAGAATTATTAAATCCAGAAGTGCTTGATATGGTAGATATTGATGTTTGTAAATTTCAAAATGACTCAGGTAAAATAGGAGCACTTTATAAATATTTGAATAGTTAGTAAATATTTTATAAATGGGAGGGGATCTACATGAAACATAAAAAGACTATTACATCAACTATTGTAGCGTTAAGTTTATTTGGGGCAACACCTATAATAGGACATGCGCTTCTTGAATCAGACCAAAAAATTCAAGAAGAGACAGGGCAGCCATTTTCATCATATTGGTATCCAAAAGAACTTTTAGCATGGAGTCCAAATAATGACAAAGATGCTAAGTTTAATATTGGAACAGTTCCACTACAGGCAAGGACAAAAGGAGATGTTGTTAAAAATTCACAAAATGATGAAGCCAAGGTTATATCATTAGCTATAGCCAATAAAACAACCAGTTCTACTCCATCTCAAGGTAAAACTGAATTTGAAGGATACAATTTTAGCTATTGGCAATACATTGATACATTAGTTGCTTGGGGAGGATCAGCAGGTGAAGGACTAATGGTTCCACCGAGTGCAGATATAATAGATTCAGCACATACAAATGGGGTTCCGGTTTTAGGTACTGTATTTTTTCCTCCAGAAGATTATGGAGGTAAATTCGAATGGATGCATGAATTTTTAGTTAAAGATAAAGATGGAAATTTTCCAATGGCACATAAATTAGTAGAAGTGGCACAATATTATAATTTTGATGGATGGTTTATAAATCAAGAAACTGGAAATAGAGGATCAGATTATATAAATCCAGAACTTGCAGATTTAATGAAAGAGTTCTTAGAATACTTACAAAAGATAAAGCCAAAAAATATGGAAATCGTATGGTATGACTCTATGATTGATGATGGTAGAGTCTTTTGGCAAAATAGGTTAAATCAATATAATCAAAATTTTTTAGGTGAAAAGGGAAAAGAGCTATCTGATAGTATGTTTTTAAATTTTTGGTGGACTGAGGATAGATATTCAGTAGTAGATCCAAATAATGATGATAATAGACTTATATATAATGTAACAGGGAATGAGCTTAAAGAGTCTGGTGATTTAGCAAAAAGAATGGGAAGAGATAAATACGATTTATATGCAGGGGTTGATGTTCAAGCTAATGGATATAATACGCCTATAAAATGGAATTACTTATTCCCTAAAAATCAAGAGGCTAACACATCTTTAGGATTATACTGCCCATCTTGGACTTATGATTCATCAAAAACAGTAGATGAATTTTTACAAAAAGAAAGTAGGTTTTGGGTTAATGAAAAAGGAGATCCAAGAAGTCAGAGTAGTGAAGCATGGAAAGGTATTTCTAATAATATAGTTGAAAAAAGTCCAATAACACAGTTACCATTTGTAACTAACTTCTCTATGGGTAATGGTGAATTTTTCAATGTCGATGGAGTGCAGGTATCAGCAAAGGATTGGAATCATAGAGGAATGATGGATATACTTCCTACGTACAGATGGATAATTGATAATAATAAAAATAATTTAACTGCTAATATTGATTATAAAAATGCTTATTATGGAGGTAATTCGATAGGTATAAATGGCAGTTTAGCAAATGGAGGAACAACTAAGGTAAAACTATTTGCAACTGATTTAGAGCTAACTAATAACAGTGAGGTTAGTATAAAGTACAAAGAAAGTGGAGGGAATTCTAGTATTAAATTAGAATTTGAACTAGAGAATGGTGAGAATAAAATAATCAACTTAGAATCTAAACAAAGTGGGGAATGGATAGATGCAAAAGCATCTCTAAGCCAATTTAAAAAGTCAAAAATAAAAGAAATTTCTTTAATTATAGAAGGAAAAGAATTGTCTAGTTCATACAATTTAAATTTAGGGCAGATATCTGTAAATAACAAAAATACTAAAGACAAAGTGTCCAAGATAAAAAATTTAAAAGTGGAAGATTTTAAAGTAATAGATAATTATTATGGTAATGCAAGGCTAACTTGGGATAAATCAGAAAAGAATATTAGCCATTATGAAATATATTTAGAGCATAGTAATGGGCATAGAGAGCTAGTAGGGTCTACACCAACCAATGCTTTTTATGTAAAAGATATTGAGAGAGACCTTCAATTAGACTCTAAAACTAATTTTATAGTTAAACCTGTAAGTAATTTGTTTAAAAGTGAAGAAAAAAATGAAGCGAAAACTACTGTAAAATGGCCAAATTTAGAAGTTCCAAAAGCTGACTTTGAAGTTAGCTCACCGATAGTTTCACCTGGGCAGTCTGTAAACTTTAAAGATAAATCTTTAGCAGGAGAAACTGTTAAATGGAAAATAGAAGGACTAAATAAAAGTGAAGAAGTAACAGGAAATGAAGTTAGTATCAAATTTGATAAACCAGGAGTGTATTCTGTAACACAGATAGTATCAAATCCAGCGGGAGATACTGTAAATAAAAAAGATGATTATATAGTTGTAAGCAGCCAAGCTAAAGACGGGTTAAAGAATTTAGCTTTAAATAAAGAAGCAATTGCAAATGCAAAAACTAATGAAAATGAAGATGCTAAGTTTGCTTTTGATGGTAAATTAAATAGTAAATGGTGTGCACTTGGAGAAAGTGGAAACTATATACAAGTAGACTTAGGGAAAGAAAATGTTATAAAACAATTAAGAATTAGTCATGCTGAAGCAGGTGGAGAGGCTAAAAGTATGAACACATCTCAGTATAATATAGAAGTTAGTAATGATGGGCAACGTTGGAGAAAAATAAAAGATGTTACAAATAACTCAAGTTCAATATCTAATGATGACTTAAATTATGAACTAGCTAGGTACATAAAAGTTAATATAAATAAATCAGAACAAGGTTCTGGGGGAGCAACTAGGATTTATGAAATAGAAGCTTTAGGGTTAGATACTAATAAAATAACTATTATAGATAATAAAGAAACTTTAATTAACTTTATTAACAAAGTCAATGAATTAGAATCTTTATATAAAGATTCAGAAACAACTAATGAAAATTTTGAAAAAATACTATACAGAGCAAAACAAATTATAGAAATTGTTGAAGTTGATAAAGAAGAAATATTAAAGGTACAAAATGATTTAGAAGGTGCTTTTAATGAAATGAAAAGTATATAAAATGAAATTACAAGCTGATGTAAAACACATCGGCTTGTATAATATAAAGGAGAAAAAATGTTTGGGAAAATATTAGATTATAATATAAAAAACAATATTATAAATATACAATATGAAAAAATAGAAACCAAAGTAAGTATAGTAAATTCTAATATAATAAATTTTTTCGCACCAATATTTAGAAAAAAGCAAACTTCATATGCTATAGAAAATTTAAAGTTTGAAGAGTGTGATTTTGAGGTAGTTAAGATAAATGACTACATACAAATCAATACAAGTGAACTGACTGTAAACATATATGATGAATTTAAGGTAGATATATATAATAAACTTGGAGAATTACTATGTGAGGACTATAGAGGCAAAAGAGATCCATTTATAAAAAACTGTGCAGGACGATTAGACATAGCAATGCAAGAAGGACATAAACCTAATGAGCATATGGACTTTAAAGTGTTTATACAAAAGAAGCTAGAAGATGATATGTATTTTTATGGATTTGGAGAAAAAACAGGGCATTTAAATAAAAGGAATTGTCACTATTTAAATTGGAATACAGATGATCCAAGTCCACATGGAGAAACTTACGAGAAACTATATAAATCTATACCATTTTTTATAAATCTTAGAAAAGAAAATGCTTTTGGGATTTTCTTTGACAATACATTTGAAACTCATTTTGACATAGGTAAGGAAAATTCAAAATATTACTATTTCGCATCGGTAGATGGAAATATAGATTACTATTTTATATATGGACCATCGGTAAAAAGTGTATTAAAAGGATATACTCACTTAACTGGAACTACGCCGCTTCCACAAATGTGGACATTAGGATATCAGCAATGTAGGTGGGCTTATTGCCCTGAAGAAAATGTTATGGAAATTTCTAAAAAATTTAGAGAAAAAGAAATTCCATGTGATTGCATATATTTAGATATAGAGTATATGAATGGATTTAGAGTTTTTACATGGGATGATAAAAAATTTCCAGATCCTAAGAATATGATAAAAAAACTAAACAAAGATGGATTTAAGCTAGTTACAATTATAGATCCAGGCGTAAAAGTTGATAAAGATTATAAGATTTTTAATGAAGGACTTAAAAAAGGGTATTTTGCAACAAATAAAGATGGAATTGTACATACGGGGTGGGTTTGGCCAGGACACTCTGTATTCCCGGATTTTATAAATACAGAAGTTAGAAATTGGTGGGCAGAAAATCAAAAGATTCTAACAGATATAGGGGTTTCAGGAATTTGGAATGATATGAATGAGCCTGCAAATTTAGGGGTTGAACTACCTTTAGATTTAAAGTTTAACAATGATGGAGAAATTGTAGAACATAAAGAAGTTCATAATGTGTATGGGCATATGATGGATAAAGCTACTTATGAAGGAATCAAAAAAAGTACAAATAAAAGACCATTCGTAGTTACTAGAGCATGTTATGCAGGGACTCAAAAGTACTCAACTGCATGGACTGGAGATAATCAAAGTACATGGGAACATTTAAGAATGAGCGTTCCAATGCTTATGAATTTAGGTATTAGTGGTATGGCGTTTTGTGGAACTGATGTAGGTGGATTTGGATATGACACTACTCCAGAACTTTTAAGTAGATGGGTACAAGTTGGAGCATTTACACCATTATTTAGAAATCACACAACTATATACTCTAGAGATCAAGAACCTTGGGCATTTGATAAGACTACAGAAGATATAAATAAAAAATATATCAAATTAAGATATAAATTAATTCCATATATGTATGATTTGTTTAAGGAGTGTGAAGACAATGGACTTCCTATTATAAGACCGTTGCTACTTCATTATCAAAATGATATTGATACATATGAAATAAATGACCAATTCATGTTTGGTGAAAAAATTATGGTAGCTCCAATTCTAGAACAAGGTAAAAAAGCTAGAATGGTATACTTACCTAAAGGAAGCAATTGGGTTGATTATTGGAATAAAAAGAAATTTAAAGGAGGGCAATATATAATAAAAGAAACTCCTTTAGATGTGTGTCCTATATATGTCAAGGAAGGCTCTATAATACCAAATTATCCAAGTATCAACTATATAGGAGAAAAGGAAGTTGATGAACTCACTTTAGATATATATCCATACGAAAGTAATTTCAAGTATACTCACTATCAAGATAATGGGGAAGATTTCAAATACAAAGATGGAGAATATAACTTATATGAGTTTAACGTAAGTTCAGATGAGAATATAGAATTTAAAAGTTCGGTTTTAAATAATGGTTACGAAAATTCTTATAAAAGTTTAAAACTTATATTTAATGGCGTAAAAGCTGAAAAGGTATATGAAGGAGATAAAACCATAGACTTTAAAATTTTAAATGGAAATACTATTATAAAGGTTAAAAATTTAGACTTTAGCATAAAAATAATATAACAAATAAAGAGGTAATGAAAAATTACCTCTTTATTTATTACATGATTAAATAAAGTATATTACAATTAATATTATAATAGTAAGGAGGTGAGAAAGATTGGAATTAACGATAAGACCAGTTGAAGTTGAAGATTCAAAAGATATAAATGAAATAAGACGAATGAAGGGCGTTATGGAAAATATGCTAGCAATAAGTAGCGAAAGGTTAGATAGAACAAAGAGGCACACTGAGAGCCTAGATTTAAATACACATATTCTCGTAGCTGAATTAAGAGAAAATGAGCGTAAAAAAGTAGTTGGAATCGTATCTTTAAATGTTAACTCATCACCGAGATTAAGGCATAGTGGTGGATTAGGAATAAGCGTACATGCAGATTATCAAAGTATGGGAATAGGAAAAAAATTAATGGAAGAGATACTAGATTTAGCAGATAATTGGCTTATGTTAACAAGAATTGAATTGGGTGTATACCCAGATAATAATAAAGCTATAAAGTTGTATGAAAATTTTGGGTTTAAAAAAGAAGGTATAAAAAAATATGCAGCTATAAAAAATGGAATTTATGTAGATGAAATTATAATGGGTAGATATAATGAAAAAATAATTAAAAATTAAATTAAAAAGTGTAGAGGTGATTTATGGAAAAAAGGTTAGCCCTTTTAATAGATAACTATGAGTCATTGAAAAAAGTGAATACATCATCATGGATGGGATTGATAATACATGGATGTGCACTTGAGTATACACTAAAAGATAAAAAAATAAATACAAATCTAGTAAACGAGAGTATGGAAATTATAAGAGAAAACACCTCTATATTCTCTGACTTTAGAGGCAAAAGTTCAATAAATACAGCAATAATACTATCATTTCAAGCAAATCCCAAGTCTAGCTTCGATGAAATTTTAAATATCCACAAAAAATTGAAATTAAATAAATTTTGCTCAGGAGATTGTTTAGCATTAGTATCAAATGTAATATTTGAAAATAAGGATAAGATAAATATAGATGAGTGCATAGAAAAAATGAGATATGTATACAGATCTATGATACAAAATCATCCATTTTCAATAAGTGTAGAGGAATACATGATAACATGTATAATCGCAATAAGCTCAAGTGATATTGAAGAAGAACTAAACAACATGGAAATAGCATATGAGTATTTAATGAAAAATGGATTTCATAACAGTAGAACTCTTCAAAGTTTATCGCATGTTCTTTCTTTTAACAAAAACAAGGAAACACTTAATAGATGTATAGAGATAAAAAAGGAATTAGAAAAAAATAAATGTAAAATTCATGAGTTTGGATATCCGCTAATAGGCGTTATGGCACTTATAGATATAAAAGATATAAATCATCTAATAGAAGAAATTAAACATATATCAGATACTTTAAAGGAGCATCAAGGGTATGGAAACTTTATTCTAGGAGAAAGATACAGAAACATGATTAGTACAGTTATTGCATTATCTAAATATATTGATGATATAGAAATTAATAGTATAATAATGGATAAAATTATATCAAATATTAATCAAGCCATGAATATAGCTACAAATGCAGCCACAACAAGTTCAATAGTTACATATAATTCATCTACATAGCCATGAAAATAAGAAAATAAACTTAAGAGCTATAATACTTAGGTTTATTTTCTTATTTTTATGAATTTATTTTAAAACTGATAAAAGTATAAATGTGTTTTAAAGTATAAAAGATTATTTTAAAAGACAATAATAAATATGATATAATAAAGGTTACGAAAAACAGGAATTTTAAAAGGAGCGTGTACATAAATGAAATGGGCAGAAATAACTATTAAAACAACAACGGAAGCAGTTGAAGCTATAACTAATATATTATATGAACAAAATGTAGGTGGAGTATCAATAGAAGATCCTAAGGATTTTAAATTCCAAAAGAAACATGAATATGATTGGGATTTTGTTGAAGAAGAAATATTTAACAGCGGATATGATGGAGTTATAATAAAAACTTATATAACAGAAGAAAGAGATGTATCTGATGATATAAAATTAATAAAAGAAAAAATAGAGGGACTTAAAGAATTCGGAATAGATGTAGGAGAAGCTATAGTTGAACTTTCTCAAGTAGATGAAGAAGATTGGGCAAATGAATGGAAAAACTACTACAAACCAACTAAAATAGGTGAGAAAATAGTAGTAAAGCCAACTTGGGAAGATTATGAAGCTAACGATACTGATTTAATAATAGAGTTAGATCCAGGAATGGCATTTGGAACGGGTACACATGAAACTACAAGTATGTGTATAAGAGAGTTAGAAAAGTATGTTAAACCAGAATCTAAAGTTTTTGATATAGGTTGTGGAAGTGGGATACTTGCAATAGCAGCGGCAAAATTAGGAGCTAAAGACGTATTAGCTGTTGATTTAGATGAGGTTGCTGTAAAGGTTTCAAAAGAAAATATAGAGTTAAACAAAGTAGAAGGTAGTGTTAATGCACTTCACGGAAACTTAATGGAAGTTGTAAAGGATAAAGCAGATATAGTTGTAGCAAATATAATAGCGGATATAATAAAAATACTAGCAAAAGATATAAAACAATTTATGAAAGATGATGCTGTATTTATATCTTCAGGAATAATACATGCCAAAGTAGATGAAGTTAAAGAAGCTTTAACTAAAAATGGACTTGAAATAGTACATGTAGAGTCTTTAGGCGAGTGGAACGCTATAGTATCTAAAATAGCAAAGTAGGTGAATTGCATGGATAGATTTTTTGTAGGAAAGAAAAATATAAACCTTGAAAATAAGACATGTATTATAGAAGGTGAAGATGTAAAACATATTTCTAAAGTTTTAAGATGTAGAATTGGAGAAGAACTAGAAATATGTGATAATGACAACAATGAATACATATGTGAAATAACTAATATAGATAAGTCTCAAGTTGAACTTAATATAGTAGAAGTTGTAGACATAAAAAGAGAGTCTGATCTGAAAATAAAAGTGTATCAAGGCCTTCCAAAAGGACCTAAGATGGAAATGATACTTCAAAAGTTAACTGAAGTTGGAGTAGATGAGATAATTCTAGTTCAGACAAAGAGAACTGTTGTTAAAGTTGATGATAAAAAAGAAGACAAGAAAATCGAAAGATGGGAAAGAATAATATATGAAGCTGCAAAGCAAAGCAAGCGTGGAAAAATTCCAAAATTAAGAGGAGTTTTAAGCTTTAAGGAAGCACTAGCTGACATGAAAGAAAATGACTTTAATATAGCTCCGTATGAAAATGAAAGAACAAAATCGATTAAACAAGCTATAAAAGGTGTAGATATAAAAAATATAGGTATTTTCGTAGGACCAGAAGGCGGATTTGAAGATACTGAAATTAAGGCTATAGAAGAAATAGGTGGACAATCAGTGTCTCTTGGGCCTAGAATTCTAAGAACTGAAACAGCATCGCTTGTTGCATCATCTATAGTGTTATACGAATTAAGTGACTTAGGAGGAAATGATTAGAGTGAAAAAAGTAGCTTTTTATACTTTAGGATGTAAAGTAAATCAATATGAAACAGAAGCTATGCTTGAGATGTTTAAAAAAGATGGATATACTCAAGTCGATAGTGAAGAATTTGCGGATGTTTATGTTATAAATACATGTACAGTAACACATATGAGTGATAGAAAATCACGTCAATATATAAGAAGAATGAAAAAGAAAAATCCAGACGCTATAATAGCTGTTGTGGGATGCTACTCTCAAGTTTCTCCAGAAGAAATTTTAGAAATAGAAGAAGTAAATTTAGTTATGGGAACTAATGAGAGAAGACAAATAGTTGAAGAAATAAAAAAATTAGATGCATCTAAAAAAGCTAGTACAGTTGATGACATAATGAAAGTAAGAGCTTTTGAAGAAATTGAAATAAATCAAGCTAATGGAAGAACTAGAGCATTTATGAAAATTCAAGATGGATGCGATAGATTCTGTTCTTACTGTATAATACCTTACGCAAGAGGTGGGAAGGTAAGAAGTAGAGATTTAGAGAGTGTAGTAAATGAAGCTAAGAAGTTAGCTGATAATGGATACACAGAGATAGTTTTAACTGGTATACATGTTGCATCTTATGGAAAAGATGTTAGCGAAGCTGAAGTTAATTTATTAAGTGTTATAAAGGCTATAAATGAAATTGATGGAGTTAAGAGAATAAGATTAAGTTCAGTAGAGCCTATATTAATGACTGATGAATTTATAGACACAGTTTCTAAAATGCCAAAAGTATGTCCTCATTTCCATTTATCATTACAAAGTGGATGTGATGAAACGTTAAAAAGAATGAACCGAAGATACACTACAGAAGAATATAAGGAAATAGTTGATAAATTAAGAGATAAAATGCCTGAAGTGGCAATAACTACAGATGTAATAGTTGGATTCCCAGGAGAAACTAATGATGAATTTAATCAGACATATAAGTTTTTAAGTGATATAAAACTTTCACAAATGCATGTGTTTAAGTACTCTCCAAGAAAAGGAACACCAGCATCAACTATGGAAAATCAAATAGATCCTCAAATGAAGCAACTAAGAAGTGATAAATTAATAGCATTAAATAAAAAGAATTTTAATGAGTTTGCAGAAAACTTTATAGGAGAAGAGTTTGAAGTACTATTTGAACAAAATATAGAAGGCAAAAAATATGAAGGTTTAACACCTAACTATATAAGAGTAGTAGTTGAAAGTGATGAAGATATACATGGTAAGATATTAAATACTAAAATATTACATGTAAAAGATGAATACGTAGAAGGAATTTTAGTATAATATGTAGAAATAATAACTCTTAACAGATAGGAGGTGTAAATATGAGCTGTATATTTTGTAAAATTATAAATGGAGAAATACCATCAAACAAAGTTTATGAAGATGATAAAGTCTTAGCTTTTAATGATATAAATCCTGTTGCACCATTACATGTTTTAGTTATACCTAAAGAGCATTATGAATCAATAATAGACATAGGCGAAGAAAATATGGAAATAATTGCACACATTCATAAGGTTATTAATAAAATAGTTAAAGAAAAAGGATATGACAAAACGGGATTTAGAATAATAAATAACTGTGGAAGTGATGGATGCCAAGAGGTTAAGCATATTCATTATCATGTATTAGCAGGAAAGAAATTAGATTGGTATGATGCTGAGAAGTAATATATAAATTAAACTTTTAGATGTATTATTCATAAAAATACTTGAAAAAAAAATAAGATTAGTTTATAATAAACAAAGTGTGAGGTTGTAATGCATATTATGCAGATATAATCGAGTTACAGTCCCAGCATAATTTGCGCTATCGGAGGGAGGGAAAAAGAATGTCAGAAGTAAGAGTAAGAGAAAATGAAACATTAGACAGCGCCTTAAGAAGATTTAAGCGTTCATGTGCTATGTCTGGCATAATGTCTGAAGTAAGAAAAAGAGAACACTATGATAAGCCAAGCGTAAGACGTAAGAAAAAAGCTGAAGCTGCAAGAAGAAAAAACGCTAAGAAATAATTTTTGTAGATAAGAGGTGAAGGGATATGTCCCTTAAAGCAAAGTTACAAGAAGACTTAAAACTTGCTATGAAAAACAAAGATACAGTAAAAAAATCTGTTGTTACATTAATAAGAGCTGAAATCAAGCAGCGTGAAGTTGACACTAGAACAGAACTTGGTGATGACGAAATTATAGACGTAATAACAAAACAGTTAAAGCAACGTAGAGATGCAAAAACTGAATTTGCAAAAGCATCAAGAGACGATTTAGTTCAAGAAGCCGAAGCTGAGATTGAAGTATTAATGGAATACCTACCTCGACAGCTGAGCAAAGAAGAATTAAATGAGATAGTCAAAGATACTATATCTGAAGTAGGAGCTACTTCTATGAAAGATATGGGAAAAATCATGGCAGCTATAAAACCGAAAACAAAAGGTGTAGCTGACGGAAAAATGATAAATGAGTTAGTTAAATCTAACTTACAATAGATAGAAAAACCTAGAGCGAATGCTCTAGGTTTTTTGCTTTTTATTTTACTTTATAATCTTTGTCCAAAAAAATGGAATAATATTACTTACTCTCTCATATTTATAAATTAAATAGAGGATAAAGAGAGGGTGAATTCATTGATCATATCTACAAAAGAAATAAAAAAGTTTATAATAAGTGTTTTTATACCTATTATAGTTGGGTTTTCGAGTAGCTTTATATCTGAATTCTTAAGTCAAACAAATACAAGTACATATTATTCAAATTTAATAAAACCAGGTTTTTTCCCTCCGGGGTATGTATTCCCGATAGTATGGACTATTTTGTACGTACTTATGGGGATATCAGCTTATTTAATTTCTAAAAAAGGATTGAATACACTTAAAGTAAGAGATGCTATGTTTTATTATTACTTACAATTAGGGTTGAACTTTATATGGCCTATTTTATTCTTTGGATTAGGGCTTAGATTCACAGCTTTGATAGTTATAGGACTTATGATAATAATTGTATTAATTATGATAATTAAATTTGCTAAAATTGACAAAAGAGCAGCTTATATAAATTTACCATATTTAGCTTGGTTATTTTATGCATTCTTTTTAAATTACGTTATATGGTCAATAAATAGATAAAAATAAAAGCCGGCTTGGCTTTATTTTTTTTGAAATAAAAGTCTCAAAATTTATTAAAGGAACATACTATTATATTAAGGCTTCGGAACTAATACAAGTAATTAAAATAAAAAAAGGACATAGAATATATTAAGGGGGTTATGAGTATGATAGAAATTCCTACTGATTTACAGGTAAATCAACCTACAGTTACTGTTTTGGGGAATACATTTATAAGTATAGAAAACTACAAATCCATACTAGAATACGATGTAAATTTAATTAAAATAAAAACAAAGTTAAATACTATAAAAATATGTGGTGAAAAGTTATATTTAAAGCATATTACTGATACGGAGATAGGAATAAAAGGAATTATATATAGTGTAGAATACACTACATAGGGGGGAGTTGCATTTGATAAGTTATATTAAAGGTTACTATGTAGTAACTATAGAGGGGATAAATACAGAAAAATTTTTAAACACATTAATAAGAAATAAAGTTAATGTTTATGATGTAAAACGAATTTCAAACACTAAAATTGAGCTTAAGGTTGATAGGAAAAGTATTAGGGCGTTTAAAAGTATTTATAGAGGAAGCAAGTTTGAGGTTAAAATAAAGCAAAAAACAGGAGTGCCTTTTTTGGCTAGGCGTATATATAGATACAAAGGAATGTGGATATGTGCTATGCTTTCCTTGGTTTTATTAATGAGTACATCATTATTTGTAACAGATGTATATATAAAAGCTCCAGAGGGAATTGACAAAGTGCTTGTAAGGAAGGAACTTGAAAAAGCAGGTGTAAGGCCTGGGGTGTATAAAAAGGGCATAGATAGAAAAGAAGTAAGAGACCAAATTATGGGAGAGTTTGGTGATATTGCTTATGTGTCTATAAATGTAAAAGGAACTAATATATTTGTTACAATAACAAAGAAAGATGAATCATTACAAGAGAAAAAAGAAACTAATTATTGTAATATAATTGCTAAGAAAAATGGTATAATAGAAAAGGTAATACCAAGAAGTGGTAAACAAGTCACTAATGTAGGTGATATAGTAAGAAAAGGAGACGTATTAGTATCGGGATCGAATACTAAATCTCTACCAGAAGTATGGGCAACTACATTTTATGAGTCAAAACAAAGTACAAATTACATAGATAAGGTTAAAACTAGAACTGGTAATAAAAAAACAGTATATACATTTAGCTTCTATGATAAAAAATATACATTAAGAAGAAATATAGACTTTAAAAATTATGAAATCGAAAATAAAGAACATGTTTTAACTATTGGAGACTACACTTTTCCTTTAAAAATAAAGTCTAGTATTTTCCATGAAGTAAATGTAAAAGAAGTTGAGAAAAATAAAGAAGAAGTAAAAGAAGATTTAAAACAAAAGGCTCTTAAAGAACTTGAATACACTATTCCTGTTGATTCAAGATATAAAGATGTTAAGCATCAATATAAAGTTAAAAAAGATAAATTAGAGTACATAGTAACTGTTACAACTTTAGAAAATATAGCTAAGGTACACTCTTTAAGCAAATCGGAAGCTGAAGAATTAATTAGACAAGAAAGTAAGCCTAAAGAAGGTGAAGAAGAAGTACCTTCAAATCCAGATAAAAGACCTATTAATGATATAAGAAATGAATTTAAGGATATAAATAAAGATAAAGATGCAAAAGATAAAGAGGAAGTTCAAACAAGGGATAACTAAGGAGGATAAACGTTGATAGTACAGAAGAGTTTTGAAATAACAGATGATAAATTTGAAAGAGAACTATTTGGAAACTTTGACGAAAATATAAAAATAATAGAGAAGAGTTTAAATGTAGATGTACTGTTAAGAGAAGGCAATATAGTTTTAATAGGCCAAAATAAAAATGTAGAAAAAGCTATAGAATTTATAAATGAATTATATAAAAATTTTAAAATAGGTAAAACTTTAGATAAACAGAGTATTACTTATGCTATAGAATTATTAAATGAAGGAAATAAAGAGCAAATAGAAGAATTAGAAGATACTATAGCTGTAACAAAAAAAGGTAGAGAAGTTAAACCAAAAACAATAGGACAAAAACATTATATAAATCTTATTAGAAACAATGATATAACACTTGGAGTTGGGCCAGCAGGCACAGGTAAAACATATCTTGCAGTAGCTATGGCAGTTAGAGCTTTTAAAAAAGAGGAAATAAGCAGAATTATATTAACTAGACCAGCTGTTGAGGCAGGCGAGAGCTTAGGATTTTTACCAGGAGATATGAAAGATAAAGTAGACCCTTATTTACGACCTCTTTACGATGCATTATTTGATATGTTAGGTGATGAAAAATGTGCTAAGTATATTGAAAGAGGTATAATAGAAGTGGCTCCATTAGCTTTTATGAGAGGAAGAACTCTAGATAATGCATTTATAATTTTAGATGAAGCTCAAAACACAACTCCAGAGCAAATGAAGATGTTTCTAACTAGATTAGGGTTTGGATCAAAAGCTGTAGTTACCGGAGATTTAACACAAGTAGATTTACCAAATAAATATAAAAGTGGATTAATTCAAGCTATGGATGTTTTAAAAGATGTAGATGGAGTTGGTATAAATAAATTTACAGAAAAAGATGTCGTTAGACATGAATTAGTACAACGAATAATTAAAGCTTATGAAAAGTTTGATGAAGAACAAGAGTTAAATAAATTTAATGATGATAGAAACAAAAGAAATAGGAGATAAATTATGGAAATTATATTAGACAATAGACAAGATAAAATAAAAGTAAGTGAAGACCTTTTAGGAAAAATCAATGATATAATCGTTGAGACATTATACTATGAAGGTTATGATGACAATTATGAAGTAAGTTTATCTTTTGTTGATAATGAAGAAATACATGAATTAAATAGAGAATATAGAGGTGTAGATAGAGCTACAGATGTTTTATCTTTTCCACTTTTAACAGATGAATTTGATGTTGAAATAGAAGCAGAATCTTTAGGAGATATTGTTATATCTCTAGAAAGAGCTTTAGAACAAAGTGAAGAATATGATCATAGTTTTGAAAGAGAAGTATGTTTTTTAGTATGCCATAGTATGTTCCACTTATTAGGTTATGACCATGACACTGAAGAAAATACAAAGGATATGAGAAAAAGAGAAGAGGATGTACTAAACAAGCTTAATATAACAAGGGAGTAAACTTATGGGTAAAAAGAAAGGTAAACAAGGGATAATAAATGCCTTTAATGCAGCTATTGCTGGGATTTTATACACTTTCAAGCATGAAAGAAATATGAAAATACACTACTTTGTTGCAGCGTTAGTTCTTACAATTAGTTTGTTTTGTGAATTTAATAAATTCGAAATGATGCTATTATTATTTACAATAAGCTTAGTTGTAATATCAGAAATGTTTAATACAGCTATAGAAAAAACTGTAGACATGATAACAGATACATACCACCCATTAGCTAAAATAGCAAAAGATGTTGCTGCCGGAGGAGTACTAATAGCAAGTTTAAATGCTTGTATAATTGGATACTTACTATTTTATGATAAACTAGAAACTGTAGGCGCATCTGTATTTTTTACAATAAGAAAATCACCAATTCATGTTACTCTTATATGTATAGTTTTAGTTTTAATAGCAGTAGTAGTAGTGAAATCATTAACATCTACAGGGACTCCGCTACAAGGAGGAATGCCAAGTGGTCACTCGGCGCTTGCTTTTGCACTTGCTACACTTGTAACATTTATGACAGAAAGAGTGGTAGCATCGACACTTGCTTATTTAATGGCAGTTTTAGTTGCACAAAGTAGAATAGAAGGCAAAATACATACTTTTTGGGAAACTGTAGCGGGGGCATTACTTGGAGTTTTGGTAGCTATGTTAGTTTTACAAATAGCTCAATATTAAAAGGTGGGAAAAATATTCCCGCTTTTTTTGCTTAAGAAAATATAAATATACTTTTTTCTTTTTTTTTATTTTGGTATAATGTAATGTACTACTTAAAATATAAAGTATAAGTGGTCTTTGATGGAGGTTAATATAATGGATAATAGAGAATTATTAGAAATAGCAGAAAAAGCAAGAGAACACTCTTATTCACCATATTCAAATTTTAAAGTTGGTGCAGCACTTTTAACTAAGAGTGGTAAAGTTTTTACAGGCTGTAATGTAGAATGTGCATCTTTTGGAGGGACAAATTGCGCTGAAAGAACTGCGCTATTTAAAGCTATCTCTGAAGGGTATAAAGATATAGAGGCAATAGCTGTTGCTAGTACTAATTCAGAAAAAAATGAACCTACATATCCGTGTGCTATATGTAGACAGGTAATAATTGAGTTTGGGCCGCATATAAGAATAATAACTGGATACTCAAAAGGAGATATACAGGAACAAACTATCGCAGAATTAGTTCCACATTATTTCTCAGGTAGTGACTTCAAATAAATTAAAACAACAAAAGACAAATTGAAAAGAGGAATTAATATGTTTAAATCAGGATTTGTTAGTATAGTAGGAAGACCAAATGTTGGAAAATCTACTCTTATGAATAGCGTAGTTGGAGAAAAAATAGCTATAATGAGTGATAAACCACAAACAACAAGAAATACTATACAAGCAGTTTACACAGACAAAGAATGTCAAATGGTATTTTTAGATACACCAGGTATTCATAAGCCTAAAAATAAATTAGGAGAATTTATGGTGAAATCAGCTACAGATGCATTCAAAAATGTCGATGTAGTATTATATGTAGTTGATGAGTCAAAAAAAATTGGACCAGGAGACAGAATGATAATCGAAAATTTAAGAGGAATAAAAACTCCTAAAATTTTGGTTTTAAACAAAATTGACATGTTAAGTGAAGAAGAATTATTTGACTTAATGAAAATGTACGATGCGGAAAATATGTTTGATGAGATTGTTCCAATATCAGCATTAAAAGGTAAGAACACTGATAGATTACTAAAAGTAATAGAAAGATACTTACAGGAAGGTCCTCAATATTTCCCAGAGTATATGATAACAGATCAACCTGAAAGAGTTTTAGTATCTGAACTTATAAGAGAAAAAGTTCTACACTATGTACATGATGAGATACCTCATGGGGTTGCTGTAGAAATAGAAAGAATGAAAAAAAGACCAGATAAAGATATAATAGATATATCTGCTGTTATATACTGTGAAAGAAGTTCACATAAAGGTATAATAATAGGTAAAAATGGTAGAAAGTTAAAAGGGATAGGAAAATCAGCAAGAGAAGAGATTGAATTATTACTAGGATCTCAAATTAACCTTCAAGTTTGGGTTAAAGTTAAAGAAAATTGGAGAAACCTACAAAGTTTTATAAATAACTTTGGGTATACTGATAAATAATAAAGGTGGGTTTTATGGATAGGAAAGATGAACATTCCAAGCTGTTGTTAAATCAAGTCGAGGATTTAATAGACAACAATAAAATTTTAGAATTAAGAGAATTAATGGAAGAATATCATAACAGGGATATTTTTGACATACTAGAAAACTTAGACGAAGACAAACAAATAAAGCTTTTTGAAATATTACCTATAGATATGGCAGCTTCCATACTTGATGAAACTGATTCAGAATTTTTTAGGCATATACTTTCTAAGTTAAACATAGAGCATAAAGCTAATATTTTAGAAATGATGTCTTTAGATGATATGGCAGATATCTTAGGCGAGTTAGAAGAAAATGAGAGAGAAGAAATTATAAACCTTCTAAATCAAGAAGATGCCCAAGATGTAAAAGAACTTCTTATATATGAAGAAGAATCTGCTGGAGGTATAATGACAACTGGCTACATATCTATAAATAAAGATATGACAGCAAAAGATGCCATAGAATATATGAGAGAAAATGCTATAGATGCAGAAACCATCTATTATATGTATGTGGTTGATAATTTTGATAAGTTAGTTGGAGTATTATCATTAAGAGAGCTTATAATATCAAGAGATGATAGCATAATAGAAGATTTAATGAGTGAAAATATAATTTCTGTATATGTAGATGAAGATCGAGAAGAAGCTGTTAAGCTTGTATCTAAATACGATTTAATAGCTATCCCTGTAATAGATAGAAATCGCATTTTAAAAGGGATTATAACAGTAGATGATGTAATAGATGTAATTGAAGAAGAAGCTAGTGAAGATATGTACAAATTCGCTGGTACATCAGAACAAGAAAGAGATACTATCGAACAAACTAATGTAGATCCAAAAGATAAGGTATTGTCGTCTTTTAAAGCTAGAATACCTTGGCTTATAGTAACTTTAGTTGGTGGTTTTATAGCTACATTGATATTATCGAGTTTTGATTATGTAATTGATTCAAAGTATTTTCCTTTGATATACTTTGTTCCGGTTGTTACAGGTATGGCTGGGAATATAGGAACTCAAGCATCAGCACTTACTGTAATGGCACTGTCTAATAAAAAGTTAGATTTTAAAAATGTATTATTAGAAGGAATGGTAGGTGTATTTACAGGAATTATATGTAGTTTCATTATAGGAATAGCTACGTATATTTTTGTAAAGGACATAAATATAGTTTTAATAGTATCTGTATCATTGCTTATAAATATGATAATAGGGGCGATGATTGGATCATTTATACCTATGATGTTTAAAAAAATGGATGTAGATCCGTCAATTGTTTCTGCTCCATTAATAGCTACATCCCTTGATATAATTGGGATGGTTATCTATTTTTTAATAACAACAATTACATTGTCAAAAATTGTCTAACAACTTAATGCATTTTTTTCCCCTTTCTTACTAAAAATATAGTATAAGCGTAAGAAGGGGGTTTTTAAAAATGAACAATCTGTGTTGGGAAGTTTTTAAAAAAACAGGAAGTATAGAAGCCTATCTATACTTAAAAAATAGCATAAATACAAACAATGGCGAAGTCAATATGAATAGGGAGATAGAAAACGACCATGATAATTGTGAACACCCAGGGGATAGTACTACGATCAGCAAGATATAAAGAAAATGATTTAATTTTAACAATATTTACACGAAAACTTGGGAAGATATCAGCTATAGCAAAAGGCGCAAAACGAAATAAAAGCTCGTTGTTATCTTCTTCTCAGGTTTTCTCCTACTCTAACTTTACTTTAAAAAAACAAGGCAATATGTATAGAGTAAGTCAAAGTGAGACCATTAAAAACTTTTATGATATTGCATATGATATAGAAGCTTTTTCCTATGCTACATATATAACAAGTTTAGTAGATGGATCTATATATGAAAATCAAACTAATAACAGGCTTTTTGTGTTACTAGCGCAAACTCTTTATCTATATACTCAAAATGAGGTTGATAAAGAATACATAACTAGAGCATTTGAACTAAAGTTTTTAGACTATATAGGCTTTAAACCAATAGTAAATAGATGCGTCAACTGTAATACTACAAATCTTAAAAGTAGTGTATTTAATGTTGATGAAGGTGGAATACTATGTGAAAAGTGTAAAGAAAACCATGTGTATAATTTTAAAATTGATAGCACTACTATAAAATTAATGGATTATATTTTTAGAAATGATATATTAACTTGTAGTAAGGCTAAGGTATCAAAATACTTAGTAAATGAACTAACAAAAATTTTAAAAGTATACGTTCAGGTTTACGTTGACAATGCAAACACAAAATCATTACACTTATTACAAGGAATAGAAAATAATAAAGGAGCTGATATTGATGACTGATATAACATTAGAAAAGATAGATCAAGTATTAGAGAGAGTTCCAAGTGCAAGTTATGCAGAAGCTAAAGAAGCATTGGTGATTAGTGATGGAAATGTATTAGATGCAATAATATATTTAGAGCAAAACAAAAAAACTGCAAAAGTAAAAAATAAAGCAAAAGAAAAAATGGAAACTGCTTTAGGAAAAGATGCAGAAGAAATAAAAAATCAATTAAAAGAAATGCTAAAAAGAAGTAACGTTATAAGAGTAATAGTTGAAAAAGACAATAAAATTATAATGAATATTCCTTTAACAGTTGGAGTTGTTGGGTTAGCACTAGGACCTTTAGTTACATTAGTGGGACTTTCAGCAGCTGTAATAGGCAAATTTAATATAAAAGTTCAAAATGAAGAAGACAAAACAGTTGTTGATTTAGGAGAACTAAATGAAGAGACATTAAATATGCTAAAAAATATGTTAACAAGTACTGCAAAAGAAGTTACTGATGTAGTTAAACATAATAAAAAAGATGATAAAGATATAACTGAAGAATTAATAAAAGAAGATGACGATATAACTAAATACTAAAAAAGTGTTGACAAAACTAATATTTAAGCATATTGACAAATACTCTATACTTTGATATTCTAAAAGTTAGAAAATAACCATTTAATGGCCTTTCGTGTAGACGAAAGGCTTTGTTTTTAATACAGGAGGTATTCGTATGAATTTTCAAAATATGATACTAACATTACAAGATTATTGGGCTAAGCAAGGATGTATAATGATGCAACCTTATGACGTAGAAAAAGGTGCAGGAACAATGAACCCAAATACATTCTTAAGATCTTTAGGACCAGAACCTTGGAAAGTATGTTATGTAGAACCATCTAGAAGACCGGCAGATGGAAGATACGGTGAGAATCCAAATAGATTATATCAACATCACCAATTCCAAGTTATCTTAAAACCATCTCCAGATAATATACAAGAGTTATACTTAGGAAGTTTAGAGGCTATAGGAATAGATACAAAAGCACACGATATAAGATTTGTTGAAGATAACTGGGAAGCAACTGCTGTTGGAGCATGGGGTCTTGGTTGGGAAGTTTGGTTAGACGGTATGGAAATAACACAGTTTACTTACTTCCAACAAGTTGGTGGAATAGAGTGTGAGCTTGAAACAGGAGAAATTACATATGGTTTAGAAAGACTAGCTATGTACCTTCAAGAAGTTGAAAGTGTATACGATTTAAAATGGAATGATGAAATAACATATGGAGAAGTATTCAATAGAGCTGAATATGAAAACTCAGTATACGCATTTGAAGAGTGTGATGCAGATATGTTATTTAACTTATTTGATGTATATGAAAAAGAAGCATTAAGACTTATGGAAAAAGGATTAATAACTCCAGCATATGATTATGTGTTAAAATGTTCGCACACATTTAATACTTTAGATGCAAGAGGAGCTATAGGTGTAAGTCAAAGAGCTTCATTTATAAGTAGAGTTAGAAATATGGCTAGAACAGTAGCTAAGGCTTATGTAGAGCTAAGAAAAGAAATGGGATATCCACTTTTAAAGGAAGGTGACAAATAATGAAAAATTACCTTTTATTTGAAATAGGTGTTGAGGAATTACCTGCAAGATATGTAAATTCAGCAATGGTCCAATTAAAAACTAACATAGTTAAATCTTTTAATGAAAATAGAATAACTTTTGATGAAGTTAATGTATATTCTACACCAAGAAGATTAACTGTTATAATTAATAATATATGTGAAAAACAATCAGATTTAGAAGAAGAAGTAAAAGGACCAGCTAAGAGAATAGCTGTTGATGCTGAAGGCAACTATACTAAACCTCTTTTAGGATTTATGAAGAGCAAAGGTATAAAAGAAGAAGACTTATACTTTAAGCAAGTTGGAAAAGAAGAATATGCTTTCGGTAAAATAAAGCAAGATGGACAATTAACTAGTGAAGTTTTAAAAAGCATACTTCCAGAAGCTATAAAATCTATGACATTCCCTAAGGCTATGCGTTGGGGTGGAAAGAACATGAGATTTATAAGACCAATAAGATGGATGGTTTGTATATTAAATGATTCTGTACTTGATATAGAGTTAGAAGGAATAGTATCGTCTAATACTACTAAAGGACATAGATTCTTAGGAGAAAGTGAATTTGAAGTAAACACTTTAAATGAATACTTAACTAAACTAGAAGAAAACTTTGTAATATTAAATCAAAATGAAAGAAAAGAATTAATAAAGAAACAATGTGACGATGTTGCGAAATCTTTAGGTGGAGAAATAGAATTTGATGAAGAATTACTTGAAGAAGTAACTCATTTAGTAGAGTATCCAACTGCATTCTATGGAGAATTTGATGAAGATTATGCTAAACTTCCAAAAGAAGTTGTAATAACACCAATGAAACAACATCAAAGATATTTCCCTGTTTTAAAGGATGGAAAATTACTTCCAAACTTTATAGCTGTTAGAAATGGAGATAGCCATAGAATTGATAACGTTAAAAAAGGTAATGAAAAAGTATTAGAAGCTAGACTTGCAGATGCACTATTCTTCTATAAAGAAGATACTAAGAAGTCTTTAGAAAGCTACATAGAAAAATTAAAAACTGTTGTATTCCAAGCTAAACTTGGTACAGTTTATGATAAATCTTTAAGAATAGAAAAATTAGCTAATGATATATTAGAAAAATTAAATGAAACAGATATAAAAGAAGATACACTTCGTGCAGCTAAATTATGCAAGGCAGACTTAGTTACAGGTATGGTATTTGAATTTACTGAACTTCAAGGTGTAATGGGAAGAGAGTATGCAAAAGTAAGTGGTGAAAATGAAAATGTAGCAGAAGCTATATTTGAGCATTATTTACCTAGATTTGCAGGAGATATACTTCCAGCTACTAAATCTGGAATAGTTTTATCTATATCAGATAAGCTAGATTCTATAGCAGGATTCTTTGCTATAGGAATACAACCAACAGGATCACAAGATCCATATGCTTTAAGAAGACAAGCATTAGGTATAATAAATATATTAATGGATAACAACTTAGATATAAGCTTAAGAGAACTTGTATCATTAACTCTTGATAATTATTCATTTATAGAGTTTGATAAAGATGAAGTTTTAAATCAAATAATGGAATTCTTCAAAGATAGAATAAAGAATTTATTTAGAGATTTAGGCATAAGATATGATGTTATAGATGCTATATTAAGTTCTAATATAGATGATATAGCAGATATGTATGCTAGAGCTAAAGCTTTAAACTCTTGGATAGATAAAGGTGAGTTAGTTGAAATGTTAACAGCATTCAACAGAGTTGCGACTTTAGCAGAAAAAGCTGAAACTAATAAAGTTAATATAAACTTAATGAGAGAAGAAGCAGAATTTAATTTATATCAACAATTCCAAGAAATAAGTTCAAATGTTGAACACTTATTAGCTAATAAAGAATATACAAAAGCTCTTGATGCATTCGCATCATTAAGACCAGCAATAGATAATATGTTTGACTCAGTAATGATAATGGACAAGGACGAGGCTATAAAGAATAACAGATTAGCTATATTAAAACAAATATATGACATAATGTTAAATATTTGTGACCTATCAAAGATAGTGTACAAATAGTCTGTTAAAATAACCGAGGGAATTTTTCCTCGGTTATTTAAATCCTTAATAAAAGTAGATTATAGGGGGAATTTTGCCTAAACTGGGATAAAAAAGGGCCCTATGGTTAAAACTGTAATTAAATAAATAAGAAATTAAATGTATAAATTTAATTTCTGTATTTACAACACAATATAAAATATATATAATATACTATATAAGATATAAACGGATAAACAGTGTATCACAATAAAGAGGAGTGTGATTATTATTCAACTTAATAATAGACAACTAAAGATAATCGATATCGTTAAAGAAAGTGAACCTATAACAAGTGAATGCATAGCAGCCAAACTTAATGTGACTAGAGCTACATTAAGGTCTGATTTAGCTATACTTACTATGACTGGAGTATTAGATGCTAGACCTAAGGTTGGGTATTTTTATTCAGGAATAGATAAAGTTAACTTACTAGGAGATAAAATAAAAAATAAAACTGTAGCGGACATAATGAGTATGCCTATAATGGTAACACAAGATACAAATGTTTATGATACTATAGTAAATATATTCTTATCAGATGTTGGAAGTGTATTTATAATAGATGATGAAAAAGAACTATGTGGAATAGTATCAAGAAAAGATTTATTAAAAGCAACTATAGGTGGGGGAGACATAAACAAGATACCTATAGGTATGATAATGACAAGAACACCTAATGTTGTAACTGTTACAAGTGAAGATACTGTTGTACTAGCAGCAAAGAGAATAATAGAACACGAAGTAGATTCAATACCTGTTGTAGAAGAAATAAAAAGGGATAATACAATAATAAATAAGGTTGTTGGTAGAATTTCTAAAACTAACATAACAAAACTATTTTTAGAGATAGCGGATAATTAAAGGAGGAGTATATGGATAATTTAGTCATATATGTAATATCAGACTCAGTAGGGGAAACAGCTCAGCAAGTTACTAAAGCTGCAATATCTCAATTTCAATTAAAGGATGACTATGAAATAAGAAGATTTCCATATGTTGTAGAAGTTAATTTTTTAGAAGAAATATTAAAAAGTGCTAAAGAAGAAAATGCAATAGTTATATATACATTAGTTGAAAATGAACTTTTAACATTTACTGAAGATTACTGTAGCAAGGAAAATTTAAGTTGTGTAGACTTAATGACTCCAATATTAAAGCAAATTGCTAGTAAAATAGGAGTTAAACCAAGAAGAGAACCAGGAATTATAAGAAAGTTAGATGAAAGTTACTTCAAAAGAGTAGAAGCTATAGAATTTGCGGTTAAATATGATGATGGAAAAGATCCTAGAGGCATATTACAAGCTGATATAATATTACTTGGAATATCAAGAACATCTAAGACACCACTAAGTATGTACTTAGCAAATAAGAATATAAAGGTGGCTAATGTTCCGTTAGTTCCAGAAATACCAATACCTAAGGAAGTATTTGAAATAAATCAAAAGAAAATAATAGGTCTTACTAATACTCCTGAAAAGTTAAATCAAATAAGACAAGAAAGATTGAAAGCTTTAGGATTATCAAGTAATGCTAATTACGCTAAATTTGATAGAATACTTCAAGAGTTAGATTACTCTGATAAAATAATGAAAAAGGTTGGATGCCCAGTTATAGATGTATCTAGCAAAGCAATAGAAGAAACAGCTGGAATCATAATGGATATAATGAAAGAAAATGGATTAAAAGTATTTAGAGATAACGATAAATAGGATTTTAGTGCACATCGGAATTACTTTCGGTGTGTAGTATAAATCTTATTTATTAAGATTTTTAAGGAATGGTTCAGGTGACAAAAAAACGTTTAACCGAGTACTTTGGAAATCATAACTAAGAAATTTAGTTATTACTTTAATAATAAATTTAGGTATAACAAATTAATCATGCTTGAATACAATATACAGTATATCTGTATAAAAAACATACTAGGAGGAGTTTTAGATGAGTAAGTTTGTTTATAGTTTTGCTGAGGGGTCAAAGGAAATGAAGAGTCTTTTAGGTGGTAAGGGTGCTAACTTAGCCGAGATGACTAAGATAGGCTTACCAGTGCCTCCAGGTTTTACAATATCAACAGAGGCTTGTAATGACTATTACGTAAATAATGAAAGTATAAGAGAAGATGTAGTTTTACAGATAGAAGAAAAATTAGTAGAGCTAGAGAAATCTTTAAATAAAAAATTAGGATGTAATGAAAATCCATTATTATTATCTGTTCGTTCTGGTGCAGTTTTCTCAATGCCAGGTATGATGGATACTATATTAAACTTAGGGCTTAATGATACTTCAGTTAAGGCAATAGCTAAGAATACTAACAATGAAAGATTTGCATATGACAGTTATAGAAGATTTATACAAATGTTCTCAGATGTTGCAATGGGAGTTCCAAAGTATAAATTTGAAAATGCTTTAGATAAAATAAAAGAAGAAAAAGGATACAAATTTGATACAGATCTTACAAGTGAAGATTTAAAAGTATTAGTTGAAGAATACAAGAAGATATACAAAAAAGAATTAAGACAAACATTCCCAGAAGATCCAAAAGAGCAATTAATGTTAGCTATAAAAGCGGTATTTAAATCATGGAACAATCCAAGAGCAAATATTTACCGTAAGTTAAATGATATTCCTCATAACTTAGGAACTGCGGTTAATATACAATCAATGGTATTTGGAAACATGGGAGAGACTAGTGGAACAGGAGTTGCATTTACAAGAAACCCATCTACTGGAGAAAATAAATTATTTGGAGAATACTTAATAAATGCACAAGGTGAAGATGTTGTTGCAGGAATTAGAACTCCAAAAGACATAGATACTTTAAAAGAAGCTATGCCAGCAATATATGATGAATTTGTAAAAATAACTAATATACTTGAAAATCATTATAAAGATATGCAAGATATAGAGTTTACTATAGAAAATGAAAAATTATATATACTTCAAACTAGAAATGGAAAAAGAACTGCAAAAGCAGCTATAAATATTGCAGTTGAGTTAGTTGAAGAAAAAATAATAGATGAAAAAGAAGCTATAATGAGAATTGAACCTAATCAATTAGATCAATTACTACATCCAAACTTTGAAGAGCAATCTTTAAAAAATGCTAAACTTATAGCTAAAGGATTACCAGCTTCTCCAGGAGCTAGTTGCGGTAAAGTATACTTTAATGCAAATGATGTTGTAAAGGCAGCTGAAAAAGGAGAAGAGGTTATACTTGTAAGATTAGAGACATCACCAGAAGATATAGAAGGTATGGTAGTAGCACAAGGAATACTTACAGCTAGAGGCGGTATGACATCTCATGCGGCAGTTGTAGCTAGAGGTATGGGTAAATGTTGTGTTGCAGGATGTGGAGAAATAAAAGTAGATGAATACTATAAAGAAATAACTGTAGATGGATTAGTTATAAAAGAAGGAGATTATATCTCTCTAGATGGATCAACAGGATGTGTTTACTTAGGAGTAATAGAAAAAACAGATGTTGCTCTTACAGGAAACTTTGAGGTACTTATGAACTGGGTTGATGAGTACAAAACATTACAAGTAAGAACTAATGCAGATACTCCAAGAGACGCAAGTGTTGCTATAAGTTTTGGAGCAGAAGGAATAGGATTATGTAGAACTGAGCACATGTTCTTTGATGAAGACAGAATACCAGCTGTTAGAGAAATGATTTTATCAAGAACATTAGAACAAAGATTAGTTGCTCTTGAAAAATTACTACCTATGCAAAGAGAAGACTTTACTGAAATATTAAAAGTTATGGATGGAAGACATGTTAATATAAGATTATTAGATCCACCACTACACGAATTCTTACCACATGATGATGAAGCTATAGAAGCTTTAGCAAAAACTATGGGACTTGAAGTTAAAGAAATAAGAAAAAGAATAGTAGATTTACAAGAACTAAATCCAATGCTTGGACATAGAGGTTGTAGATTAGCAATAACTTACCCTGAAATAGCTATGATGCAGGCAAAAGCTATAATACAAGGAGCTATAGAAGCTAAGAATAGTGGAGTAGAAGTTAACCCAGAAATAATGATACCTTTAGTAGGAGAAGTTAAGGAATTAAAAACTATAAAAGAAAATGTAATATCTGTAATAAATGAAGAACTTGATAAGTCAGGAGTTAAGGTAGACTATACAGTTGGAACTATGATAGAGGTTCCAAGAGCATGTTTAACTGCAGATGAAATAGCAACTGAAGCTGACTTCTTTAGTTTTGGAACAAATGACTTAACTCAAATGACATTTGGATACTCAAGAGATGATGCAAATAAGTTCTTAGGTGACTATATAAATAGTGAAATACTTGAAAAAGATCCATTCCAAGTATTAGACCAAAATGGAGTTGGTAAACTAGTTCAAATGGCAGCTAAATTAGGTAGAGGGGTTAAGCCAAATCTTAAATTAGGTATATGTGGAGAGCATGGAGGAGAACCATCTTCTATAGAATTCTGCTACAAAACAGGATTAAACTATGTATCTTGTTCACCATATAGGGTACCTATTGCTAGACTTGCAGCAGCTCAAGCAGCTATAAAAAATAATAAGTAGTAAATGAAAGGAATTGGGATATCCCAATTCCTTTGTTATTTTGCATAAATTATGTTAACCTAAATATTTTTCATTTAAGTAATACTCATTTTTACATTCTCTTAATTTTGTTTACCAATAGTTAACATATCTCTAATTTGGATTTAACATAGTTACTTTATTATAAAAATGTAAAGAAAATTCAAATAAAGGAATAAACGACAATAAAGTCGGAAAAATAATAAAGTAATTATAAAAATTATAACTTTGTGGAGGTTACCTATGTTTAAAAAGAAAATTGGAGTTTTACTAATGAGTACTATAATGGTAGGGACATTAGCTGTAGGATGTGGATCAAAAGGTTCTGGAGGTTCTAAAGTATCTGTATCAGGATCAACTTCAGTAGGACCACTTATGGAAAAGGAAGCAGAAGCTTATAAATCAGTAGACTCTAATGTATCTATAGAAATAAATCAATTAGGATCATCAGCGGGAATAAAAGATGCAATAAATGGGGTAGCGGAAATAGGTATGTCATCTAGAGATTTAAAAGGTGAAGAAAAGCAAGCAGGACTTAAAGAAGATAAAATAGCAGTTGATGGAATAGGTATAATAACTCATAAAAATAATGAAGTTAAGTCTCTTACAATGGATCAATTAAAAGGAATATACACTGGAAAAATAACTAACTGGAAAGAAGTTGGAGGAAAAGATTCTCCTATAGTTGTTGTTTCAAGAGAGGATGGATCAGGAACTAGAGATGCATTCCAAGAAATAGTTGGATTTGAATCTACTCATTTAACAAAAGAAGCACAAATAAGTGATGGAAATGGAAATATAAAATCAACAGTAGCTGGAAATGAAAATGCTATAGGATACACATCATTCAGTTACTTAGATGATAGCATACACACACTTCAATTAGATGGAATAGATGCTACAGCTGAAAATGCTAAGAGTGGAAAATATAAATTATCAAGACCATTCTTATTAGTATATAAAGAAGATAAATTAAGTGAGAACGGTAAGAAGTTTATGGACTATATAACTAGTGAAGATGGACAAAAAGTAGTAGAAGAAGAAGGTTTAATAACACTTAAATAATATAAAAAAAACTCTTTCTAAAAAATTTAGGAAGAGTTTTTTATTTGAATCTATAACATAAACGAGCTTATTACCATACTATATATTATTAACTTTTTATTTTTATAGGAGGGATAATAATGATTAAGTGTCCAAGATGTGGTAAGGAAGTATCAAATAGACCAGGTACAGTTTGCCCAAGATGTGGTCTTGATGTAGGTAAAGTAACTGAAAAAGTAAGATGCCCTGAGGCTAGTTGTAGGGCTTTAGTTTCTAAAAAATTAGAATATTGTCCAAAGTGTGGATGTAAGTTAAAAGGGTATAATTTAAATGAAATGTTAAAAATAGCAAAAATGAGATTTAGTAATAATTTTCCCGATGAGGAATAAGAGCTTTTTAAAAGCTCTTTTTTTGTTTAAAATAGTATATAGTAAATAATATTTATGGAGGTAGTATATTGCAAATAAACCAACTAAGATATTTTATAGAAGTAGCTAGAACGGGATCTATGAATCAAGCTGCAAGTAACTTATTCATATCCCAACCTAATTTAAGTAAAGCAATAGTAAATTTAGAGAAAGAATTTAAAATAAAAATATTTGATAGAACTAATAGAGGTGTAAAACTAACAAAAGAAGGCAAAGATTTTTTGACTTATGCAACTTATATAATAAATCAAATTGATAATTTAGAAAAAATATACTCTGACTTATCTCAAGAAAATGGGTTCAAGTTAGAAGTTTCGAGTATGAAATTATATACTTTAGGAATTATATTGAGCGAGGTTTACAAAAAAGTTAATAATAAAAAAATTAAAATTTCACTAAAAGAGACTCACAAAGAGAAGATAATAGAAGATGTATCTACGATGAAGTCTGAAATAGGTATAATAGCACTTTCTAATATGCAAGAGAGGGTATTTAACGGTGTTTTAGAAAATAGAGACTTGGAATTTAATCCAATATGTAAAGATAAAATATATATTTACATAGGTAAGAATAATCCTTTATATAATAATGCTGTTATAAAGCCAGAGGAGTTAAATGAATACATATGCGTACATTTAGTAGAAGAGCCTATAAATGCACTTACATATAGTGTAGAGCTAGATTTATTAGGTTTTTCTCATAAGGATAGGGCAATATATCTAAATGACAAAGAGACTATAACACAGTTTGTTTTAGAAACTAATGCTTATGTAATAGCATCAGGATTTAATAAAATAGAAAAGGTTAGTGGTATAAGGGCTATACCACTTGAAGATGATAGTGTTTATTTTACAGTTGGATGGATTAAGAGAAGAAAAGAAGAACTCTCAGATGAAGCAAGGTTATTTTTAGAAATCCTTTTAGAAAATATGAGAAATATGTAACTGTTATAAGTTTTAGTTATAACGAGTAATAGTATATATATATTAACGATAAATCTCTAGATTTGATAGTATATTAATATAGCTTTATCAAAGGAGGAGATTTATAAAATGGATACAGTTATAGATAAATCGAAGATAATGGAAGATGATAATATAGGTAGAGTAATATGGAAATTTGCGATACCAGGAATTATAGCCAGCTTAATAAGTGCAATATATAATATAGTAGATACAGCATTTATAGGTATGTTAAATGATACACTAGCAATGGCTGCGGTATCAGTAATATTTCCTTTATTTATACTAATTAATGCAGTTGGTCAATTAATAGGAGTAGGAGCATCATCTTATATAGCAAGACTTTTAGGGGCTAAGAATAAAGACGGTGCAGATGATGTAGCATCAACTGCTATAATATCATCAGTAATAGTAGGAATTATATTTACTATTTTAATATTGATATTTCTAGAGCCAATTTTAAGATTATTAGGAGCAAGCGACAGTGTAATGCCATATGCAATGGATTATGCAAAACCTATTGCAATAGGGGCTAGTTTACCAATAATGATGCCAACACTTGCAAACATTATAAGGTCAGAGGGAAATACAAAACTTAGTGCAGTAGCGGTGGCATTAGGTGCTATAATAAATATAATTTTAGATCCAATACTAATGTTTACATTTAATATGGGAGTAGTGGGAGCGTCTTTGGCCACAGTAATAGGGCAACTTGCATCAGTAGTTTTGTTATTATCATATTATATAACAAATAAAAGTTATCTAAAATTAAGTATAAAAAACTTTAAATTATCAAAGAGCATATATGGAGAAATTATTTCTGTTGGAACTGCAACTTTTTTAATTCAAGCTTTAATAAGTATATCTATGGGACTTTTAAACATAGCATCAAAACCATATGGAAATGAGTTAATTGCATCGTTTGGTATAGCTTTAAAACTATCTTCATTAGTTATGTTTGTTGTTATAGGATACAATCAAGGATTTCAACCAATTGCAAGTTATAATTATGGGGCAGGAAATTATGAAAAATTAAGGGAAGCAATAAAGATATCTATTAAGAGAACAACTATATTTTCCACATTAGCAACTATAGTCTTAATGATATTTGCACCAACTGCTATTAATTTATTTAGTAATGACCCAGCAGTTATCGAGGTAGGGGCTAAAACATTAAGATATACTCTTTTACTATATCCTCTATTAGGGTTTACACAATTATATGCAGTGTTATATCAATCATTAGGTATGCCAAAAGAAGCTTTAATAGTAGGGACAGCTAGACAAGGTATATTTTTCTTACCATTAATTATAATATTACCAAAATTAATTGGTGTTGATGGGGTATTACTTACTCAAGCAGTAGCAGATTTGTTTACAGTAATATTAACTGCATTTTACGCTCACAAGACAAATAAAGATTTGAAAAATATGGTATCAGGGAAAACAAGTAAAAGTACATGTTTATCTAATTAAATTTAAAATAATAAGAAACAAATGACGTAATTTTATATTGCCTCATTTGTTTTTTTGCGCTTAAATGAATTACGTTTACGAAAAATTTATGGATGACCTTTGAGACTTAGTTATATCAATATTGCATGTTTTGAGCGTGAAAAAAGATTTTTGAGCAACGGACGAAGTCGTTTGAGTAACGGGACACGAGTTTATCGAGTGGACGTTGACGACATGAAATTTGAGCGACATGAGCGAAGCGAATTTTTGTGCTTTAAATTATATTGAATATAGGTTGTGTAAAAATATGGTAATATATATATGGGTTAATTGAAAAGATATATAAGATAGGGGAGATTTTATTGTATAGAATAGTTATTTGTGAAGATGATGAGTCACAAAGAAGTAATTTATATAATTCGATATTTAATATATTCGATGAAATTTCGAATAAGGTTGAGATATTTGAATTTAAATCAGGAGAAGAACTTTTAAGCTCTGAAATTGAAGATATAGATATATTTTTTCTAGATATACAAATGGATGAAATAACAGGTATGGATGTTGCAAAAAAAATTAGAGAAAAAAATAGTGTTTCAGAAATAATTTTTATAACTTCACTAATTGAGTATGTACAAGAGGGGTATAAGGTAAGAGCATACAGATACTTATTAAAGCCAATAGAACATGAAGATTTAAAAGAAAATATTTTAAGCTGCATATCAGATATTATAAACAAAAGAGATAACTTTATGATTGTAGAGGAAAATGGAAGCAAGCATAAAGTATCTATTAAAAATATTACATATATAGAAATTATAAAAAAAGATATAACAATTCACACCTTAGATAGAGATTACAATATTAAGAATAGGATTAAAAATTTAGAAAAAGAGTTATTAGTACATAATTTTTTTAGATGTCATAAGAGTTATTTAATAAATATGGAGCATGTTGATTTTATAGGAAAAGATAATGTTATGATAAAAAATGAAGAGATACCTGTTAGCAAACACAGAATGAGCAATTTAAAAACTAAATTAACAAACATGTTGGGGTCAATAATATGTTAAAGGAAAATTGTGTTTACTTATTAATTATATTAATATCTTCTTCTATAGAATTGATAACTTTAAATGTATTATTAAATGAATTTGTAGAGTTAAAAAATAATAGAAAAAAGATAGTTACTAATTTAATTATTTTTATTTTATTATTTTCTATATGTAAAATTATTGCAGTTAGTATAATAGCAGAAGCTAATTGGACAATTAAAGAAGCCGAATTATGGACACCAATAATTAAATCTACCAAAGTATTAATATCTGTAACTTTAATTATTATATTTGTAAAAATCAACTATGAAATGAAATCTATTAAAAGTTTAATTGCAAGTATAGGTTATATTTTATTTTTAGGTTTGCTTAATGAGGGAACATATGCTTTTTTAATATTAATATGCAATCGATTAGAAGGTATGGACTATCTAAATTTAAGTGATTATTGGTATTATACATTCAGATATGCAAAACTAGTTTTTTTAGAAGTAAATATACTAACAAATTTATTGTTAATATATATTGTATCAATAACTAAAGCCTTAAAGCTAAAATTTAGTCTAAATAACACGCAATATAAATATATATTTTTTTCAATAATATTAAATTTATTAAGTGCTATATTAATATTTGCAACTATATATAAAACAACACAATCAATAACAAATTTTGCTTTAGATTTTGTAATTGTATTAATTTCAAGTAGCATACTTATTTTAAACATATTTTTCATGTGGTTAATAATAAGAGTTATAAAAGATAGTAAATTAAGGGCAGAAAATAAGTGTATAAAAGAAAATATACAATTACAGCATCAGTATTATTTGAATATGCAAGAATCTCAAATGAAAGTTAAAAAATTATATCATGATATGAAAAATCATATGATATGTATAGAAAATATGTATGGTAAAAATGAATATGTAGAAAGTATAAATAACCAACTTAAAGAGTGTAACTCTATATTTAATACAAATAATATGATTTTAGATATTATATTAAATGATAAAAAACGTATTTGTGAAAGCAAAGGAATAGATTTGATAGCTAATATAAATTTTAAAGAATGTAATTTTATAGACTCAGCAGATGTATGTAGTATATTTTCAAATATGATAGATAATGCCATAGAAGCTTGTGAAAATATAGAAGATAATAGTATTTCAAAGAAAATTAACATAAAAGGAACTATAGTTAAAAGCCTATATATTATAAAATGTGAAAATCCAAAAAATAATATAATTAAATTAAAAAGTGGTAAGATTTTAACTAATAAAAAAGATAAGTTTTTACATGGAATAGGTATAAGTAGTATGAAAAATTCTATAGAAAAATATAATGGAAATTTAGAAGTGAATGATTTAAATACTAGATTTTTAATAAATATTTGTATACCCTTAAAACCTAATGAAAATAATTTATACATAAAAAATGCATAGTGATAAAAGTAAGGAAAAAGAACATCTAAACAATTAGATGTTCTTTTTTTGCCCAGTTATATCTAAAAAATACCCAGTTGTGTCTTTTATATTGTTAAAAGATTAAATAAAATATATATTTTTTATGAAAATACTTATGGGGATTTTAGGAGGTAAATATGTCAATTTTAAAAATAAAAAATTTGAGTAAGGTATATGGAGAGAATGAAACAGAGGTAAAGGCGTTAAGCCATATAAACTTAGAAATAAACAAAGGGGAGTTTGTTGTAATAGTAGGAAAAAGTGGAAGTGGGAAAAGTACACTTCTTCATATAATGGCAGGACTTGAAACCCCTACATATGGAGATGTAATTATAGAAAATACAAATCTTTCTTCTTTAAATGAAAAAGAAAGATCATTGCTTCGTAAAGAAAAAATAGGATTAATATTTCAATCATACAACTTAATACCAGTTTTAACAGTAGAAGAAAATATAAAATTACCAACTATAAATACAAGTAATCAAGATGATGGATACGTAAATGAATTGATGGAGTTACTTAATATAAAAGAAAGAAAAAATCACTTACCAAATCAATTGTCAGGGGGTCAACAACAAAGGGTTGCAATAGGAAGAGCACTTGTAAATAAGCCTGCTATTATATTTGCAGATGAACCTACGGGAAATTTAGATACAAAAACAGAAAGTGAAGTATTAAATCTTTTAAAAGAATCTCAGAAAAAATATAATCAGACGATAATAATGATAACTCATAATATGGATATTGCTAAATATGCAGATAAAATTATTAAAATAGAAGATGGATTTATTAGGGAGTAGGTGAGATTATGAAACTTATAGATGTAGTTAAAAGTTATATTATGAAAAATAAGAAAAATTCATTATTAATAATTGTAAGTATTATAATTTCAACTGCGCTTTTTTTAGTAATGAATATAATAAGTGAAGATGCAAGAAATATAATGATAAATCAAGCAAAACAAGAACTAGGGTTAAAAAATGTTTCATATTGGAATCCAACTAACAAGCAGGTAAAAGATATAGAAAATAACTCTAGAGTAGATAAAGTAGGCAAATCTATGCTTTTAGGACTTCATGATATTGGGCATGCTCAGACATTACAAATATTATGGGATGATAAGGTAGCACAAGAAATAAACAAATGTTATGAATTAAAAGAAGGAAAGTTACCAACAAAGGAAAATGAAATTGCAGTAGATTCATGGTATATAGATCAAAAGAAAATGAAAAATCCAATAGGACAAACAATAAAATTAAATTATATGAAACCTAAAGCAAATGGAAGTACTTTATATACAGGTAAAAAAGATTTCAAGATAGTAGGTATTTTAAAATCAGACTCTATTTTAAAAGAACAAGGCATGTCTATAGGAGCTATAAGTGAAGAGTGTGCTATCAAAAACATACCAGTTAAAGATAAATACGACCAAGTTATGTTAACTTTTAAAAAAGAAAAAAATATACCTAAGCAAGTGGAAAAACTTGTGAAAGAAGAAAACTTAAATAAAGATTATATGAATTTAAACAATAAGTTGATAATAGCAATGTCAGATAGTATGAGCTTAAAAATACCATATATAATAATTAATATGGTTCTAGCATTTACTACAATATTGCTTATATACAACATATTTTATATATTAGTATCAAATAGAACAAAGGATTTTGGTATATTAAGAGCAGTAGGATTTATACCAAAAGATGTATCAAAAATTATGATATTAGAAATATTTATATACTCTATTATAAGTATCCCAATAGGGTTGTTATTAGGAGAAGTTATATCAAATTTATTTAGAGATTATGTAATAGGAGTAATATATAACATTGATTATGCAAATTCAATAAAAAGTCCAAATTATATGAGTACATATATAATATCAGCATTACTTAGCATATTTACTGTAATAATATCTGTATATAAACCACTTAGACTATGTTCTAAAATAGACCCTATGATTTGTATAAGAAGAAATGATGAAAAAATTAAAATAAATCAAAAATCAATAATAAGTAAATTTATGAACAAATTTTACAAAGATTATGGAAACATAGCATCTAAAAATATACAAAGAAATAAAAAGCGTACGAATGTAGCTATAACATCAATGGTAATAATATTCTTTTTAATGTTCACAGTATATACTAAATCAACTAGTAACTTTTTAAATGATGGAGGATTGAGATGGTGGATACCAGGTGAGTATTTACTTCACAATATAGATATAAATACAGTGACTAAAAATGAAAAAAGTTATGATAAAACTACATTAAAATATATACAAAATATAGAGGGTATAAAAGAAGTAAATGCATATAGAGATAAGCATTTTATAATACAAACAGATGATAAGCATATGAACAAAACATCTGAATATTGGAAAACAAATAAGCATATAGAGCAAAATTCTGAAGTTAAAAATGGAGAAAAAATTTATAATAATCCTACTGAATTTTTAGGAATTGAAGATATAAAAATATTAGATGATGTATTAATAGACGGAAAAGAGAATTTAAAAAAATTAAACAAAGAACCATATATATATATAGATAAAATAGCTAGTGAAGGTCTTAATTTAAAAAAAGGAGATAAAGTTAATATAAATTTCAATATAACTGATTCAAAAACCGGTGACTATAAAGAGACTAAATCTAAAGAATTTATTATTGGAGGAATTATTAAAAATCTACCATTAACAGCACAGGCAGGAACTTCTATTAGTGGAGTTATGTCCGTTAATCAAATGAATAAATTTACAGGTATTTCTACATATGAAAGGTTTGATATATGGACAAATAAGCTTTCAAATCAAAAAAATATTGAAAGTGAATTAAAGCAAATAATCGAAAATAGTGGTAAAGGGATTTTAATTCCATATAAAAGTGAAGCTGCTGGAATTGAAAAAAGTGATAATCAAAAAGCTATGATTATGACTTTAGTTGTTGGAGTTATAGTTTTACTATCATTATTCAACTGTTGTAATACTATAGTTACTAGCATAAATAGTAGAAGTAGAGAATTTGCATTATTTAGAGGTATAGGAATATCTAAAGATGAAGTGAAAAAGATTGTTGTACTAGAAAGTTGTATATACATTGTAGTAGGTTTTATTATTTCTATAATACCTACCTTGATAGTAAGGTATATAATAATAAAATCTTTTGAAACTATTCAATTAATCAACTTGAAGTTTATAATAGCTGTAATTTTAATATTACTAGTTATAAGTGCAATAATTATAATAACTACATTGAAAACATTAAAAAATGTTCAAGGTGAAGATTTTATAGAACAAATAAAAACTTTAGAATAAATTATAATAAGTAAGGGTAGTATTATGCTACCCTTACTTATATATTACTACATTCTTCAAGTTGAACACCATCATTAAGTAATTCAAACTTTAAAGTAACTTTAAACAAATCACCATCAATATCTAGGTCAAGATATCCATCTTGCATTTCAACTAAATTTCTAGCAATTGAAAGCCCAAGTCCACTTCCATTTGTATTTCTTGAAACATCTCCACGAACAAATCTTTCAAGTAGCTCATTAGGTGATATGTTTAATTTATGATTAGATATATTTTTCATAGATATAAAAACATATCCGTAATTCGTATAAACATCAATATATACTCTTGTATTTGGCAAAGAGTATTTTGTTATATTAGTAATCAAGTTATCAAATACCCTGAACATTCTTTTTCCATCTATATTACTAAATACAGGGAAGTTAGGGGTATCAATTATAAAATCAAGATTAGAAGCTTCAATCTTATCGTCAAGCTCAACAATACTTTGTATTAAAAGTTCTTTTATATCTGTTTTTTCCAAATGAAGTTCTATATCACCACTACTTATTTTAGACGCTTCGAATATATCTTCGACAAGGGTTTTAAGTTTAGCAGCTTTTTTATCTAGTATATCTATATAAGTTTTAGTTGTTTGTTCATCTAGTTCATTATTTTTTAAAATATCTATATAACTAATAATTGAAGTTAATGGAGTTTTTAAATCATGACTAACATTTGTTATAAGTTCTGTTTTTGTTCTTTCTCCTTTTAATTGACTTTCAAGAGCATTGCTTAGCCCATCGCTTATATTATTTACACTTTGTGCAATAGAGGCTAACTCATCATTACCTATTACATCAAGTTCATGTTCTAAATCACCTTTTTCAATATCTTTAATATTTCTATCTATATATTCTATATAATCGACTTTTTCTTCAATCTTTTTATAAATATAAGCATAGCATATTAAGCAAGGTAAAGTTAGATGAGCTGCTTTAATCAATGCATCTAGTGAACGAAAGCTAAATAAAATTATTGATATATAATTGAATGTAAATTGAATTAATATAGTTGCAATAAATATAAATGAAATTTTTTTATTTAATGTATTTTTATTACTCTTAGAAAGAAAGCTGACTAATATTTTAATAGTTATAAATCTAGATTTTATATCATTCTTACTATAATAAACACTAAGAAATGTAATATAAACACTCGATAAAATGATCACGTCATTTATAACTGCATCAAATGGAAAAGCCCTAAATGAATAAAGTATAATATAACTTCTAGTAGAATTAAAAAAGCATATAACAATTATTAAGGCTTCAACGGGAGCCCACATGTTTATAAGCCTAACTAATGAATATAGAAATTTAATATTAGCTTTTCTATTAATTAAATAAACTATCAAAGAAATTAAGGTCGCTCCCAACATAAAAGCAACTAAACTTTTTTGATTTGATGCAAATTCCCTCATACGATGAGCATATAAGTATGATTCAAATAATGTTGATAAAGATATAGAAAGTATAAACAACGATAAAAACTTTAAAAGTGGATTATTAATAAGCAATTTTTTCGATTTTGTAACCAATTCCCCACACCACCTTTAAATATTTAGGATCTTTTGAGTTAATTTCTATCTTTTCTCTAATCCTTCTAATATGAACAGCTACAGTTTTTTCACAATTATAAGCTATTTCATCCCACACATGTTCATAAATATCTTTAGAAGAAAAAACAATTCCTTTATTTTTAAGCAAAAATTCTAAAATTTTAAATTCAATAGGAGTAACCTTAATATTTTCCCCATCTAAAGTAACTACTTTTGTATCTTTATTAAGGCAAAGCCCACCACTATTTAAAATTGCATTAGTACAACTAGAAATATGGGTATTTTCACCCATTGTATTTAAGTTTATAAATCTTCTGAGTTGAGACTTAACACGAGCTATAAGTTCTAATGGATTAAATGGTTTAGTTATATAATCATCAGCACCCATGTTTAATCCTAAGATTTTATCCATATCTTGATCTTTGGCAGATAAAAGGATTATAGGGATATTGTTATTTTCTCTGATTTTAAGAGTAGCCTTAAGTCCGTCCATGTTTGGCATCATAACATCCATAATAACTAAATCTATATTACTATCTATTAAATTCTCAATAGCTTCCAATCCATCATATGCTTTTAAAATATTAAACCCCTCTGGTTTTAGATAAAATTCAATAGCATCAACTATTTCTCTATCATCATCAACTATTAATATATTTTCACCCATAAAATCACTCCTTCAGAAGTTATTATAACATAGAGTTTTATGCATTAAATCTATAAACACAAGATTAAATTATTAAGAATTTATTACGAAAAGTTGTAATTATTACAATTGAATAAAGAAGTTTATACAATGAACCTAAATTGTCCTTTTGATAAAAAATTTAATGTAGAATTCTCTTGTAGCGATAAAGTAGTTTAATAGAAAGGGGAAGAATTATGAAAAAAAATTTAAACTTAGGAGTTCGATACATGAAAGCCTATAAGGCTAGGTCATTTGCAATTATACTAAGTATCATTTTATCAGTAGGTATGATAGTTGGAGTATTAACTTTAACAAAAACAGAAAAAATGAATGAATTACAAACAATGAAATACAATACGGGAATATATCATACAACATTCAAGGACTTAGATTACAATCAGTTAGAAAAAATTGAAAAATCTAGTGATGTAGAAAATGTAGGTGCTTTTAATTTTCATGGAATTACAACAGATAAAGAAAAACAATCTGTAATAATGTTAAATTGTAATGATGATTATATAATATCAAATTCAAAGCTTGAAAAAGGAAGGCTCCCAAAAGAAAAAAATGAAATAGTAGCTGAAGAATGGGTTTTAAAAAACTTAGGAATACAGCCTACATTAAATCAAAATATAAAGCTTAATATTGAAGATATAAACAAAAATGTAAAAGATGAGAAATTTAAGTTAGTAGGAATTATAAAAGATAGACCTACTGAAAAGCAAGTAGCTAAAATGCAAATGTACTTACCTCTTCAAAAGGGAAGTGAACATTTAGAAGTTGGAGTAGCTTTTAATGAGAAAATAGATATACAAAATTACTCTTTAGAACTTGCAAAAAAAGCTAATATAAATAAAGACAATATAGGGATTCAAGAAGATTTTATATCAATTTCAAATGATGCAAACAATATTAGTTTAGATAATATATTGAGTGTATTAGTTATAAGTTTAATATGCGGAATAGTTATATACAGTATTTTTAATATATCTATATATAAAAGATTTAGAGAATATGGAGTATTAAGGGCAATAGGAGCTAGAAATTCAAAGGTATTTAAATTGATATTAAATGAATTAATGACTTTAGGTATTATAGGGATGCCTATAGGGCTTTTAGGAGGATTAGGAGCATCTTTGATAGCCTATAAAAAATCAAGTGAATTAAAAACAAGTATAGCTTTAGATGGGGAAATTATAAATTCACATATGGTGTACCCCGTATTTGAAATAATACTAGCTATATTGTTTATGGTTTTAATATTACTTTTAATATCACTTTTTACATATCGAAAGATAAATAAGTTATCTATTATAGACTCTATAAAAGGTAACAGAAAAGAAAATAGCATAAAAAGAAATAGGGTAAGTGTTAAAGATTTAAGTAAATATATGAAAACATATAAAGCTATATCTTTTAAAAACATATTAAGAAATAAAAAACGATTTATAATGATAGTTTTATCTATGAGTATATGCGGAATTTTATTTATAAACTCAAACTATCGTTCACATTTGTCTCAATCAGATGACTTTACTACAGATAGAGAACTTTATAATAATTCTGATATGAAAATTGATGTCTATGGAAGTGAAAATCAAAAAGATGGTTTAAGTAAAAAAGATATAAAACAAATTGAAAAGGTAGAAGGTGTGAAAGAAGTAGTAAAATCTCAAATAATGAATGGAAGAATGGTTATAAAAAAAGGGGATATAGCTAATGAAGGTTATTTTGACTCTATAAATAAATCTATCAGAGGAAATAACCTTTTTAAAGGATATCTTGTAAAAGACAAAATAAATGATGAGTTGATATTAAAACAAAATCTTAGAGGATATGATGAACAAGCTTTGAAAGAATTAAAAAATTATTTAGTACAAGGAAACATAGATATTGAAAAAATGAAAAAAGAAGATTTGGCAGTAGTTTATGTTCCTATGGTTACTGAAGAAAAATTTGATGGGGGTGTAAGTTATAATAAGGTTGATAACGGTAAGCCTGTTGCAAATTTAAAGGTAGGTGATACTGTTAAAGTTAAATTTAGAGAAGATGGAGAAAAGTCTGTAGAGGCATGTAGATTAGAAGATACTGATGGTAAGTACATAGAAAAAGAATTTAAAGTGGGTGCAGTAGTTAGCTATCCATTTATGGCAGAAGATACATACACAAGTGATGAGTGTATAGATGTAATAGTAAGCGAAGATACATTTTCTAAAACAACAAATAGTAAAGCTTACCAAGCTATAAATATAAATTTAAAAGAAGGTGCAAATGACAAAAAGGTTTATGATGAAATACTAAAAACTACTATAAAAGTTAAAGGGGCTATGGCTAGAAATATAATTGAAGAAAAGAGAAATTCTGATGCAATGTATGAAAAATCTAGAGTTTTTAATGCCGCTATAGTAGTAGTGCTATTTGTAATTGCGGTTGTGAATGTAGTAAATAATATAAGCCAAAGCATAGTAGATAGAACTAATGAATTTGGAATGTTAAGAGCAGTAGGACTTAATAATAAAGACTTTAGAAAAATGATAATATTTGAAGGGATTATATATACAGCAATATCTAGTTTAATAATTATATTTGTATCTTTAATCCTAAATAAAACAACATATGATTCGTTTGGAGTATCTAAGTTTGGGATTGAATTTAGTATAAGATATATAGATTATATATCGATAATAGTAATAAATGCATTAATTGGAGTACTTGCAACTTACTTACCTGCTAAAAAATTAGAAAAAGTAAGTGTAGTTGAAATGATAAATATAAATGAATAAGGATATGGGGAGGATTTAATATGTCAATTTTAGAAACTATAAATTTATCAAAAACTTATGGGAATAAAGAAAGCAAAGTAAACGCATTAAACAATGTTAATATAAATATAGAAAAGGGAGAATTTGTTGCAATAATAGGGCCTAGTGGAAGTGGTAAAAGTACACTTCTTCACTTATTAGGAGGGCTTGAGAAGATAAGTAGTGGAAGCATAAAAGTAAATGGAAAAGATATTAGTAAGCTAAAAGATATTGAACTAGCAGAATATAGAAGAAAAGAAGTTGGGTTTGTATTTCAACAATACAATTTAATTCCTGTACTAAATGTAGAGGAAAATATAGAACTTCCACTAATGTTAGGTAACGATGATATAGATGAAATATACATAAGTGAACTAATAGATGTTTTAGGGCTTAAAGATAGAAAAAATCATCTGCCTAGTCAATTATCAGGAGGACAACAACAAAGGGTTGCAATAGGAAGGGCATTATCAACAAAGCCAAGTATAATTCTTGCAGATGAGCCTACAGGAAACTTAGACAGTAAAACAACAGATGAAGTAATGGATTTATTAAAGAAATCTATAAGAAAGTTTAAGCAAACATTAATAGTTATAACTCATGATATAAATATAGCTAATAAAGCAGATAGAATAATTAACATAGTAGATGGAACTATACAAATGTAAATAAAAAGCTGTCTCAAAATTAATAGCAATGAAATTATAAATTTATCATAAGCTATATATTTGAGACAGCTTTTGTAATATGTAATTAATATATAAATATTTATGTTCTTAGGTAGTATTTAAAAATGTACACATTTCCCACCACAATTGGTTTAAATTATAACAAGAAATTTACTCATTTTTAAATTTAATTAATCTTCGTACATATAAGCTCTAGTCATTTTAATATCGTTGTTAACACCTTTGCTTATTAAAATTTGATGTAAGTCTATTACTCCATTATTGAAGCAAGCAGCACAAGAAGTAAGGTATAAATCCCACATTCTTACAAACTCTTCTCCAAACATTCCTTTTACAGTATCTCTTTCTTTATCAAAGTTTTTATACCACTCAATTAGAGTTCTTGTATAATGTCTTCTTAAACTTTCTACATCTAAAGTATAGAAATTGTATTTAGGGAATATGTCTATAATTTCGCGTAAAGAAGGAATAACTCCACCAGGGAATATATATTTTTTTATCCAAGCATCACCAGGAGATTCTGTAAGACCGCTTATGTAATGTAATAAGAAAAGACCTTTTGGCTTTAAAACACTATTAACATTTTTTAAGTATAAATCATAATGTTCACGCCCTACATGTTCAAGCATTCCAACACTAACTATTTTATCAAAAGACATTCCAGAGTGTTCAAGATCTCTATAGTCCATTAATTTAACTTCTAAATAATCTTCAAGACCTTCTTCTTTTATTCTTTCTTGGAATTTTTTGTGTTGTTCTTCGCTTAAAGTAATACCAGTACCTTTTATTTTATATTTTTTTGCGGCCTCTATAAGAAGATAACCCCATCCACATCCTATATCAAGTAGAGTTTCACCTTCAGATAACTGAAGTTTCTTTAATATATGATGTATTTTATTCATTTGGGCTTCATAAAGTGTGTCAGTTTCGTTTTTGAAATAAGCACAAGAGTAGCTAAGTGTTTTGTCTAACCAAAGACTGTAAAAATTATTACCTAGATTGTAATGATAGCAAACTTCAGATTTTTGTTTTTTCTCACTACCAGCTTTTGAAAATATTTTACCAAGCTTAGCAAAGTTAGTGTGGAAATGATCTTTTTGACAACCAAATAAAGTATCAAGAGTAAGTAATAGGTCTCCATCAATGGTAATGTCACCACGCATATAAGCTTCACCTAGAGTTAATGATGTGCTAGTAAGTAAATCTTTTTTACTTAGTGGATTATTGAAACAAACTTTAAAAGAAGGGTTTCCTTCTCCGACTAAAAATTCTTCTCCATCCCAAAGCTTAACCTTAAATGGATTAGTATCAAGCTTTGAAAGAAATTCTTTAATAAATATTTTATCTAGATTATTCATAGTAATGTCACCTCTTTAATTTCAATACCCGTAAAATTTAAAGGTAAACAAAAAAATTTCAATAAAATTTGAAATACAACTTGACTATGGAGTAACTACATACTTTATATTATTATGAGAGAAAGTTTTTAGGAGGTTAATATGGAAAATTCATTATCAAAAAGTTTTAAATTTTCATCACTTATAAAGTTCACTATACCATCTATTGTTATGTTGGTGGTTACATCTTTATATACAATTATTGATGGGGTATTTGTATCTAGGTTTGTAAATACAGATGCATTGTCAGCGGTTAACATAGTATATCCGTTTTTAAATATAGTAATAGCTGTTGGAGTAATGTTAGCTACAGGTGGAAGTGCAGTAATAGCTAAAAAATTAGGAGAAAATAAAAGTAGAGAAGCTAAAGAAAACTTTACTTTAATTGTATTGATAGGAGTTAGTTTAGGAATATTAGTATCTTTAATAGGATTTATATTTTCTAATAAAATTTTGAATTTACTAGGATCTACAGATGAGTTGTATAAGTATTGTATAGACTATTTTTCAGCGCTTCTTGTGTTTGCTCCAGCATTTATAGTCAACTTATTGTTTCAATATTTAACAATAACAGCAGGAAAGCCAAAAGTGGGTCTTACTTTGACTATAATTGGTGGTCTTACTAATATGATTTTAGATTATATATTTATAGTTTCAATGAATATGGGAATATCTGGAGCAGCTATTGCAACTGGTATGGGAAATTTAATACCAGCAGTACTTGGAACTATATATTTTATGAAAAAGAAATCTATTATTCATTTTGTAAAACCAAGATTTGATTTAAAAGTAATATTAAAAGCGTGTTCTAATGGTTCTTCAGAGATGGTTACAAATCTTTCAACTGGAGTAACTACTATGTTATTTAATTTATCTATGATGAAATTATTAGGAGCAGATGGAGTAGCAGCTATAACTATAGTTTTATATGGAGAATTTTTAATAAATTCTGCATATATAGGATTTTCTTCTGGAGTTGCGCCAATTATAAGTTATAATTATGGTAATGATAATAAATCAGAACTTAAAAAAATAATTAAGTACAGTATAAGATTTATATTAATGAGTTCAGTTACTTTATTTATAATTGCAATATTATTTGCTCCAAATATAGTAGGAATATTCTCGCCTAAAGGAACTAGTGTGTTTGATATAGGATATAAAGGTTTTTCACTTTTCTCACTAAGTTTTTTATTTACGGGAATAAATATTTTCTCATCAGCTATGTTTACAGCATTTTCAAATGGGAAAATATCAGCAGCTGTATCATTCTTAAGAACATTTGTATTTATAATATCAGGAATATTAATTTTACCTAGATTTTTAGGTGTAAATGGAGTATGGCTTGCAGTACCAATAGCAGAAGTTTTATCTATGATAATTTCTGTGACTTTTATATATAGATATAGAAATGTTTATGGATATGGAAAAGAAACTGAAACTCATAAAGAAGATAAAGAAAAGTCATATAAAGACATAAAGGAGTTTTAGATATGAAAAATAAAATACAAGAACCAAAAATAAGCAATAATTTGGTTATACCAACAAATGTAATTGATGAAATTTTTGAAGAGGAATATTTAGAAAATAAAATAATTGAAAATACTACAATATCAGGTATTTATGAAGTTAGGCTTAGTTTGAATTCTTGTATATTTAAAAATGTAGAATTTGAAAGTTGCGATTTTAGAAAGATTGATATAACTGATGTAATATTTGAAAATTGTAATCTATCAAATATTAATTTTGATGATAGTGGAATTTATAGAACTAAATTTGTAAATTGCAAGTTAACTGGAACGCTATTTGAAGATACAATTTTAAAAGATGTTGAATTTAAAGATTGTTTAGGCAGATATTCTAATTTTTCATTTTCAAAATTTAAAGGAGTTTTAATTACAGATTCAGATTTCCAAAATGCAGTTTTCCAAGAAGTACAAAATAATAAACTAATATTAAATTCTTCAGATTTAAATAGTTCTATATTTAGGGGAACGCCATTAAAAGGGGTTGACTTTACAAATTCTAGTATAGACGGTTGTGAAGTTAAAATAAATGATTTAAGAGGAGCTACATTTTCGGTTGCACAAACTTTAGAGTTAGCTAAACTAATGGGAATAATAATAAAATAGACAAAATAGGCTGGTTATAAATATTTAGTAAACTTAATCAGTCTATTTTTTGTTAATTTGGTAAAGATAGGATTATAAGTAAAAATGAAAGGATATTGAAATGAAGCACGAAATTATATTGATAAATTGGGCATGTATATTCCTTATGTTAGTAGGAATGCTTATGATAATATTTATGAGAAAAAAGATAGATTATGTTCCTAAGAAATTTTATAATTTAAGTTTTTATGCGTTACTAATCTCAACATCTTTATATATCATTAAAGCTATTTTTATGAACATCCATCCAAGTAGGAGTTTTTACATGATAATTATATATTTAGATTGGTTGATTATAACTCCTATGCTAATTAATATATTAGGATCAATTGGAATGTATTATGATCATAAAAACAAGAAGCTTGTATTAAGTATAATTTTTGTATATTTGATTATGACAATTAGCTTTATAACTTCAAACAATTCAACTGGATTTACAAATGGCATTACACTTTTGATTAGTTGTGTGTTTTTTATTATAAATTTCTGGCTAATTTGGGGACCTTTAGAAAATATAGCTAGTCTTCAAGGATGTTACGAATATAAATTATATAAACTCCTAGCTTTGTTTACTACAATAATTTGGATAGGATATCCTGCATTATGGGGAATAGGACCTAGGGTTTTAGATATAATAGATCATAAATTATATATATATTTTAGAATAATAATTCCTACTATATATAAGTTAGGATTTATATTTATAGCATTACATGGAGTAAAAAAGGTAAATAAAATTAAACAATATTAAAAAATTATAATTTAAATTTAACGTTTCATTTTAATTTGTCATAAAATAAAAATTTTATGAAAAATATTTTTTTTAATATAGAATTTGGTAAAAATATGTAGTACTATGTATACATAGACAACAAGATTAGACAAAAAACAACTAGAAAACAATAGGAATTGACATAAATATTAAAGCGGGTGTTCATTCTCCCAATGGCACCCTTATAACCTTTAGATGAAATACTATCCCCCCATAAATAGTATTTTAAACCTAATACCCACCCATTTAAAAGACTGTATCGGAAACAGTCTTTTTTTTTCGATTATTTTAGTTTATAATTAAGTGAAGTCAAATGATTAGGAGAACGGTATGAAAATTTTAATAGATGCAGATGGATGCCCTGTTGTTGATATAACTATAGAAGTTGCAAGAAAACTTGGAATAGAAGTAATACTAATGTGTGATACCTCTCATATATTTAATAAGCAAGGTATAGAAACTATAATTTTATCTAAAGGGGCAGACTCGGTAGATTTTGCATTAGTAAACAAGGTTAATAAAGATGATATAGTAGTAACTCAAGATTATGGGCTTGCTGCTATGGTTTTAGCAAAATCATGTAATCCAATAAATCAAAATGGGAAACTTTATACAAGTGAAAATATTGATCAATTATTATTTACAAGGCACATATCTAAAAAAGCTAGAAATGCAGGTTCCAGAATGAAAGGACCTAAAAAAAGACAAAAAGAAGATGATATAAGTTTTAAAGAGAACTTAATTAAATTAATCAACAATCTTAACAATTCATCCATGTAAAAGAAAAAGAGAAGTAAATTATTTCTGAATAAGCGAAGTATACAACATATGTATTGACGAAACACTTCCGTACAAAGTACGTCGTGTAAAGGAAATACATATATTATATACGAAGCCAATAAACAGAGTTAATTTACTTCTCCTTTTCTTTATCGCTTTCAAATTCCATATCCCAAGAGAAATACCCATTATCTTTTTTAGTATATTTTAAAATAGCATCAAATTTATTTCCACTTTTGCTAGTCAAACCTTTAACTTTAGCAGAACCACTTTTTAAAATGCTTTTTACCATAGTTTTGTTAGGTTTTTTCTTTAAAGCTAATAAGAATTTATCACTATTCCAAATTCCAAATTTACATTCTTTATAATTGGTGCAAATATAACCTTTAGAACATTCAACCACATCGTTTTGACAGACTGGGCATTTTCCAAAGCTTTCTTGCTTTGCTCCATCATTAGAGAAAGTTCCCTTAGAATATCTTTTAGTTTTAGGATTATAGCTATAAACCTCAGTACTAATATTTTTATTACTATCATTTTTTATAGCCTCAACTCCATTTACTATGAAGTTCATTATATTTGTAAGGTACTCACTTCTAGTGAACTCTCCTCTTTGAATATCACTTAAGCTTTTTTCAAGTTTACCAGTGTAATCAACATCTAGTAAATCCTTTAAAGGGAATATTTCAACTAAATTTTTACCTAAATCAGTAATATAATAAGATTTACCTTTTTTATTTACATAGCCTACTTCTGAAATTTTCTTTAAAACTTCAGCACGAGTAGCAGAAGTACCTATTGAATAACCTGATAAAACTGCTGTATCCTCATCAGATACATTTTTACCGCAGTTTTTCATAGCTTTAAGCAGTGTATCTTCTGTATAAGATTTAGGAGGTGTAGTTTGTTTTGTTAATATATCCATTTTAACAACATCTACAACTTCATCTTTGTTAACAAATGGCAATAAGTCATCTTTTTCTTCCTTATTATATACTTCTAAGTATCCTTTAACTTTAAGAACTTTACCTTTTGTTAAAAATTTATGGTCATCCACGAAAGTATGAATTTCAGTGTTTTCATATTCAGCAGGAGGCATGAAGTTAGCTACAAATCTATCCTTTATAGCATTATATACAATTTCTTCATCAGGAGTTAGCTTATTAGGAATTATGTAAGTTGGCATAATGGCACTATGGCTATCAACTTTTGAAGAATCAAAAACTCTTTTACTTTTAGTAAATTTAATTTTATCTGCATAAGGAAGTCCAACTTTAAGTTTTTCTAAAGTTTGAGATGCCTTACCAGCTAAGCTTTCCTCTAAGTATATAGAATCAGTTCTTGGATATGTTATATATCCACCTTTTCCTTTACCTTCATATAAAGACTGACATACTTTTAATACTTTATCAGAAGTAAAGCTAGAGTATTTTGAAGTTATGTAACCTTGAAGAGATGTTAAACTAAATAACTTAGGAGCATACTCTTTAGATGTTGTAACTTTCTTATCTTTAACAATACCAGTAGGGGACGTTATACTATCGATTACTTTGTTAGCATCATCTATGCTATCAAATTTTGATTCCTTACCTTTTATATACTTACCTTTATACTTACCATTAGTACAACTGAAGTTTCCTTCTATTTCATAATATGTTTTAGGAATAAAATTAGCTATTTCCATATCTCTATCGTAAACTAACTTTACAGTTGGAAGTATAACTCTACCAATATTTAATAGTTTTCCATTTCCGTATTTTAAAGTAGTCATTGATGTAAAATTAATTCCAATTAGCCAATCAGTTACTAGTCTTGTATAGCCTGCAGCTTGTAGATTTCTCATCTGCTCATCTGTTTTTAAAGTTGAAAGGCCTCTTTTAATATCTTCAGGAGTCCATTCATTTACTAGTATTCTTTTTATAGGCTTTTTATTTTTAGCTGTTAGAAAAATCAAAAAAGCTATCAGTTCACCTTCACGGTCATTATCTGTAGCATTTATAATTTCTTCAACATCGTCTCTATGAATTAACGATTTTACTATATTAAATTGCTTAGATTTAGACCCGTCAACTTTGAATCTAAATTTATCAGGTATAAAAGGAAAGTTTTCACTTTTCCAAGATCCTGCATAAGACTTATCGTAATCTTTAACATCATATAAAGATACTAAATGACCTACAGCATAAGTAACTATATAGCCATTTCCTTCAAAATATCCATCACGTTTAGTTTTAGCACCTAAAAATGAGGCTATTGTTTTAGCAACAGAGGGTTTTTCTGCTAATATCAGTTTCATATTTAAAACCTCCTTAATAAAACCTATTAAATATATTAGCACATAAAAAGAAGTAACTTCAAGAAAACTATAAAAATTATATGTATAAAGAAAAAAGTAAAAAATCCGTATATAATGAATTGACATATAACTAGGTAATAATTGGGAAGTCGTTACAAATGTAGACAAAATGTTACAATTTTGTAATAATAACTATAGTATAAAAATATATTATTGAAATTATCGAATATTTATAGGGAGAGGAGCAAAGTAAATATATGAATTTGAAGAAAAAAAGCATGATAGCTGGATTAATTTCAGCGGCGATAATAATTCCAGCTTCTACGGGGGTATCGTTTGCTAATACGAATGAACAAACTAAAAGTGTTGATTATAGAACTATAAAAGGGAATTCTGTAAACTTTAGACAAGGTCCAGGGACTAATTACTCATCTATTGGAAAGTTAAACACAGGAGATAAAGTTGAATATATAGAGGTTGTAGGTTCTTGGACAAAAATTAAGTACAATGGAACAGAAGGATTTGTACATAGTGATTATGTATCAGAATCTACAGGAAATGAAGAGGATAATACGGTAAAAGGGAACAAGCAAGTTACAGGAAACAGTGTAAACTTTAGACAAGGGCCGGGAACAAGTTATTCAGTTATAAAAACTTTAAATAAAGGAACACAAGTAGGCGTAATATCAGAAAGTAATGGATGGTCAAAAATAAGCTGTAATGGAGCAGTAGGATATATATCATCTCAATACCTAGGAGATATAAATTCAGGTGGCGGACAAGAAGATAATACAGTAAAAGAAAATAAGCAAGTTACAGGAAGTAGTGTTAACTTTAGAAAAGGACCAGGAACTAATTACTCAGTAATAACAGCTTTAAGCAAAGGAACGAAGGTAGGAGTAATATCAGAAAGCAATGGATGGTCAAAAATAAGCTATAATGGAACAATAGGATATATATCATCTCAATATTTAGGGGATATAAATTCAGGTGGCGGACAAGAAGATAATACAGTAAAAGAAAATAAACAAGTTAATGCTAGCAGTGTAAACTTTAGACAAGGGCCAGGAACTAATTACTCAGTTATAAGATCATTAAGTAGAGGAACGCAAGTAGGAGTAATATCAGAAAGTAATGGATGGTCAAAAATAAATTATAATGGAACAATAGGATATGTATCATCTCAATATTTAGGAACTATAGATTCAGGTGGTGGAGAAAATCCAGGACAATCATCTAGTGCAGATAAAGTTATAAATATTGCTAAACAACAATTAGGAAAGACATATGTATGGGGAGCTGAAGGTCCAAATACTTTTGACTGTTCAGGATTTACTTTATATTCATTTAAAAATGGAGCAGGAGTAAACCTTCCTAGAGTTTCTAAAGAGCAAAGTAAATATGGAACGGCTATAAGTAAAAGCAATCTTCAAAAAGGAGATTTAGTTTTCTTTGATACAGATGGAGACGGTGTAGTAAACCATGTTGGTATATATATTGGAAATAATGAATTTATACATGCTTCATCAGGAGCTGGAAAAGTTGTAATATCTCAGTTTAACAGTTACTATAATTCTAAATTTACAAATGCAAGAAGAGTTTTATAAAAATAAAAAGCATAAGCTTTTTATTTTTTTTTACTTTATGTGTATAAATATGATTGTAAATTGAAAATACTAATAAAGTCATCATAATTATAGTATTAAGTGAAGGAGTGTAGTCATGTGCTTAATAACTGATTTTTACCAATTTAAATACAGTAAGAATAATTGCTATATAGAATTTTATATGGATAGAGATGCTGTTTTAAACATAGAGAACGCTCTAGATGAAAGATTAAGTAACTGTGTAACTAATAGAGATTCAGAATGTGCATATATGAGGTTAAAAGAGCTATTTGAAAATGCAAGACTATCAAGTAACTCGCAATATGTAGAAATCAGAATGAATAAGTGTTATATGATTTATATATCTAATTTACAGTTATATTTTAGAAACCAAGGTCAATATGCGGTTTTAGATGTGTTATATAAGTATTTACAGACATCTATGGTTGAAGAATATGAAAGTTTAAATGTATTTAATATATTAGATGAAGAGACGAAGATAAGAGTTTTATCTAATGTTTAATAAAAATAAAGCAGGTTCTATTAAATAGAACCTGCTTTATTTTTATTAAAATGTTTTTTTACTTTCTTGATAATCATATACATCCATTAAAGCTTCTCCGAATCTTTGATAATGAACGATTTCTCTTTCACCTAGGAAACGAAGAACATTTTTAATATCTACATCATCAGTTAAATTAGTAAGTTGATAATAAGTTGCTAGAGCTTTTTGCTCTGCAGCCATATCTTCATGCAAATCTGTAACTGGATTTCCCATAACAGCTATTGTAGATGCTGAGAAAGGAACTCCATTAGCATCTGAAGGGAAAATTCCAAATCCGTTTTGAGCATAATTAGATCCAAGACCAGCTTTTCTAAGTTCTTCAGGAGTTGCATCTTGAGTAAGTTGATAAACCATACTAGCAATCATTTCAACATGAGCTAACTCTTCTGTTCCAATATCAGTTAGAAGAGCTTTTGATTTACTTGTAGGCATAGTAAATCGTTGAGATAAATATCTTAAAGCAGCACCTAATTCTCCATTAGGTCCTCCAAATTGAGTTATTAAGTATTTAGCCATTTGTAAATCCTTAGATTTAAGATTTACAGGATGTTGTAAAGTTTTTTGATATATCCACATAAAAATTATCCCCCTATTTACATTTCATAAAATTTATTTTCCCAAGGCCATGGACCTTCTACCCATTGAAAGGGACTTTTGCTTGGAGAGTATCCAAAGTTATTTAATGGTCCATATTTTTTCTCATAGTTAATTCTAGCTTTAGCAAGCTCTGAACATAGTTTATTATAAGTTGCTATTGCTTTCTCATCTTCTGTATGATTGTCTAGGTATAAGTTCATATCTAAACATGCAAAACAAAGTTCTTCTATATCTGTTAACATATCAGCACGTGTAGCCATTATCTTTTACCTCCATTGATTTTTTTCATATATCTATATAAATCTTTATTGTACATAGCAGATTCCCATAAATTTAATTCAGGAAATATAGTTCCATATTGAAGTGCTTTTGACAAATTATACATTTTGCCAAATACTTGGTCATTTACATATGGTCTAGCTAATGCATCGCCACAATTTTTATTAACATTTCTAGTATTCACCAAAATTCCTCCAGTTCAAATGATGTATTTTGAAAATTATATCTAAATAACAGTTAAATTAACTGCATCTAATAGCATAATATTCATATGTAGCTAAAAAGTTACACAAAATTTATAAATTAAAAAACATATATAATAAGTAGAAATTTGAAGATAATAATAAAAGTAAATGATTTTCTGGGAAATAATTAGATATAAGGTAGGAATATCTTGAACTAATATTGGCCTTTATGATAAAATAAGTTGCATGTTCACAAAAAGATGAGGTGATTGAATGAGCGAATTAGCAGGAAAAGGCTGTGAAATTATAGTTCCTTTTGATGAAAGACAGCCAATTAAAGATATCGAAAGAAGTATTGTAAAAAAATATCGAAAAAACTTATGGTCTAAGTTTATAAAGGCTATAAGAGCATATAATTTAGTTGAAGAAGGCGACAAGATAGCAGTAGCTATATCTGGAGGAAAAGATAGTTTGCTTATGGCAAAGATGTTCCAAGAGTTAAAAAGACATAGTCAAGTAAACTTTGACGTTGAATTTATAGCTATGGACCCTGGATATCATAAAGATATAAGACAATTATTAGTAGATAACTGTGAATACTTAGATATACCTATACATTTATTTGATTCGAAAATATTTGAAATAGCAGATGAAATAGCAAAAGATTATCCTTGTTATATGTGTGCAAGAATGAGAAGAGGAGCATTATATTCTAAAGCAGAAGAGTTAGGATGTAATAAGTTAGCTTTAGGACATCACTATGATGATGTAATAGAAACGACAATGCTTAATTTATTATGCGCAGGTAACTTTAAAACAATGCTTCCAAAGTTAAAATCTACAAACTTTGATGGAATTGAAATAATAAGACCCCTATATTATATAAGAGAAGAGCATATAGTTAGATTTATACAAAATAGTGGTATATGGCCTTTAAACTGTGCTTGTATGGTAGCGGCTAAAAAGACAGGTAATAAGAGATATGAAATAAAAGATCTTATTAAAAACTTAGGCGATAACTTCAAAGATGTAGAAAAATCTATTTTTAAAGCTGCAGAAAATGTAAATATTGATTCAGTTTTAGGATGGCAACAGGATGGAGAAAAACATTCTTTCCTAGAAAGATTTGAGTAGGGTGTACTTAGTACATCCTTTTTCTTTTAGATTGATATTAGTAAAAATGTATTATAAAATTATATTATGATAAATTTAATTAAGTGGTAAAATGTATAGGTTTTATGCTTTAGAGAGGATGAAGGGGATGAAAAAAATATATATAGATTTTGAGATGAATATGTCAAATTCTAAATATGGAAGAGATATAAATAATGCTGATATTATTGCTATTGGAGCTGTAAAATACGATATGACTACAAAGGACATTTCAAATTTCAAATCGTTGATAAAACCAGTAAGCGAGATTGATATATATCCTCACATAGAAGAACTTACTAAAATAACCAATGAAGAAATTGCTGATGCTCCTACTTATGAAGAAGTAATGAGAGATTTTAAAAGATGGTTAGGTGAGTTTTCGGAAATAGAAGGTATTTATACTTTTGGGAATCTAGATTTAACATGTTTTGCAAATACAGATCGAAGAAGTTCTAAAAAAAATAACCATCCGAGGTTTGTTAATAATATAAAAGATTTATTTATTGACATAAAAAAAGAATACTTGAATAAAGGAATTAGGTGTATAAATTATATATCTTTAAAGAATTTACTTGAATATTCAAATGTTGAATTTGACGGAGAAGCGCATGATCCTTTAGCAGATGCATACAATTTGCTTATATTAGACATGACATTATCTAATAAAAAATGCATAAGAGAATTATTAATTATAAAAGATTTAATAAAAAACCCTTTTGTCGAAATTAATACAAATTTAGAATTTGTTTTTGAAGAATATAAACATAGAGTGCATGTTGATGAAGAAAATGTAAATTTAGATGATATTTCTATAGAGATTTTAAAAACTTTAAGATTATATATAAAGTCTATAATTGATTTAGACATATACAATATAGAATATATAAAAGATGTTAGCAAAAAATTATTTACATTTAAGAACCTTATTGATATAAGAGGGGGATACTTTTATCTATTAGAAAATGTGTACCTAGATATGATGGAATTAATGGAAGATTTATCGTATTATAAGCTAGGTCAAGATCAATATAAACAAGAATTGACTCAAATATTAGAATTATTTAAACAAGATTTAGAAGAAGAAAATTTGAATTTAGAAGAAGTTTTAGAAGCCAGCTACTAAGCGCATTTTAGCAGTAGTTGGTTTGTTTTTGTGTGTATAAAAAATATTATATATAATTTAAATATTTTGAAAATTGTTGCAAGATGATTGGGTTTTGAATTATAATATAGGAAAAGGTTAGCATTTTTGGACAAAAGAGGGGGCTTTAAAAATGGAAGTTATAAAAGGAACAGTATTATTATTAGCAGTACTGACCGCGTTCTCAGTATTTAGTTACAAGGCGCCGCATGGTATGAAGGCTATGGGTGCACTAGCTAGTGCAGCGTGTGCTACATTTTTAGTGGAGGCTATACAGTTTTCATTACTAGGAAATACTCTTGGAATTCCATTTCTTAGTGAACTAGGATCAATAAATGGAGGACTAGGAGGTTTAGTAGCAGCATCATTAGTTATGTTAGCATTAGGCGTTTCTCCGGTATATTCAATGTTACTAGGAATAACTTGTTCAGGATTAGGAATACTACCAGGATTTATAGCTGGATATTTAATGTCATTTGCAGTTAAGTATTTAGAAGAAAAAGTTCCTCCAGGACTTGATTTATTAGTCATGGTAATTGTAATGGCACCAATAACTAGATTAATAGGTGTATCATTGGAACCTGTAGTAAATAGTACATTATTAACAATAGGAGAAGTAATATCAGGATCTACAAATTCAAGTCCAATAGTAATGGGATTAATAATAGGAGGATTCTTCACATTAATATCAACATCTCCGTTAAGTTCTATGGCACTTACAGCTATGCTAGGTTTAACAGGGGTACCTATGGCTATAGCATCACTACCTATATCAGCAACATCTTTTGCAAACTTTATATTATTTAAGAAATTAAAATTTGGAGACACAAGAGATACTATATCTGTTGTAATTGAACCATTAACACAAGCAGATATAATATCAGCAAATCCAATACCTATATATGTAACAAACTTTATAAGTGGGGCACTTGGAGGAGTAGTAGTTTCAGCTATGGGGCTTGTAAACAATGCACCAGGTACAGCTGCACCATCTGCTGGACTTCCAGTTATGTTTGCTTTTAACCCAGCTAAAGAAGTTTTAATATGTATGGCTATATGTGCTGTAATAAGTTCTATTGTAGGATTTGCAGGAAGTTATGTATTTAGAAATCATAAGATAGTTACAGCTGCAGAAATAAGAGGATAATATTTTACATAAACTAAATAAGAATATACAGACTGTCTTACAGTAAATTTGTGCAAGTTTCATACTTAGTTACAGATTTTACTTTGGGGCAGTCTTTTTTACGCTTTAGAAAATTATTTATACAAAAAACATTATCTCCTGTCGTATAAATAAAATCATTTTTTTGGACTTGTATATATAAACTTATATTATAAGAATATAAGGAGGACTATGTATGGAAGGTATAAAAAGTTATTTTGAAATGGTATTTGTTATATTTATTACTTTATCAATGGCATTTATGGGAATTAAGTTATTATTATTTATTTTAGAAATTAGAAAGAATAAAAACAGAAAAAGTATCAATGGATACAGTGAAAAAACAAATAATTTAAGAGGTAGGTATAGAGGCATTAAAAGAAATCAAACTGATGAGAGTGATAATTCAGTTAAAAGTACCAAAATAAGCAATAAAGATGATAAATATGAAATTTTAAAATATGATAATGGAGATACATATAAAGGGGAATTAGTGGATGGAAAAAGAAGTGGATTTGGAATTTGCATTTTTGCAAATAAGGATAGATATGAAGGTTTATGGAAAGAAGATTTGATGCATAGTATAGGAAAGTATATTTATAGCGATGGCTCTGTTTATAGTGGTGATTTTAAATTTGGAGCTGTAGAGGGGATAGGAATGTACACCTTTGTAAATAAAGATATTTATAAAGGTGAGTTTAGAAGTGGGAAAAGAGAAGGAAAAGGACTTATTATATATAACAATGGAGATAAGTTTTCAGGAACTTTTAATGATGGATTAAGAGAAGGAAAAGGCAAGTATGTGTGTAATAATGGAGGAGTATTTGAAGGGGAATATAAAGAGGACAAATTGAATGGAAAAGGAAGCTACTCATATGCTGATGGAAGTAAATATGTAGGTGAATTTAAAAATAATGTATATCATGGAAAAGGTGTATATACTAATGAATCGGGAGATATATATGAAGGTGAATTTAAATATGGATATAAAAAAGGATATGGAATATTAAAGTATAGAAATGGAGAAAGTTATAAAGGTTATTTCAAAGATGGCCAATTTGATGAAAAAGGTTTGTACATATATAAAGATAATTCAATTTATGAAGGCGAATATAAAAGTGGAAAGAAATCTGGAGTAGGAACTTATACATGTGAAAGTTATAGGTACATAGGGGAATGGGAAGATGATAAGAAAAGTGGAATAGGAACATATTATTTATTAAATGGAACAAAGATTGAAGTTTGTATAAAAGATGAAATAATAATTAAAGGGGAGATTATCAGAGAAGGGAAAGAAAATAAAGAGATAAAAAACATAGATATAAGCAAAAATGAAAAAGAGGTAATAAAAAATATTTAAGTAGTTACAATAAGGCTACAAAGCATATACTATAATTACAAAGGTAATTGAAATAGGGTATAGTATACTTAAGGAGGGAGATTTAATGTTTTTAATATGGATTATAATAGGGATAGTATTACTTATAATTGAAGCTGTTACAGTAAGCTTTCTATCTATATTTTTCGCCATAGGCTGCCTTATAGCAGGTTTGGCATCATTTATAATACCTTCTTGGGGTGCACAAATCGTAATAATGTGTATTGTTTCAGGGATAGGAATTATATTTGGTAGAAGTGTACTTCAAAGATACTTTGAGGTAAATAAAGAAATAAAACCATCTACCATAGATGCTTTAATAGGAAAAACTGGTGTAGTAGTAAAAGATATTAGCTCAGACGAACCTGGATTAGTGAAATTAAATGGAGAAGTTTGGAGTGCAACATCAGTTAATTCAATAGAAATACCTAAAGATGCCAATGTAGTTGTTGAAAAAATAGATGGGGTAAAATTAATTGTAAAAATTGCATAAAGGAGGGTTTTAAATGTTTGCATCAATATTCTTTACAGTTTTAATAGTATTAGTTATAGTTTTAGCTTTTTCTACTATTAAAATAGTAAAACAATCAGAAGTTATTATAGTAGAAAGATTAGGAAAGTATTGGAAAACAGGTGAATCAGGATTAAATTTAGTGATTCCTATATTAGATAGAGTTGTTAAAAAAATAGATCTTAGAACTCAAGTTATAGATTCTCCACCACAACCTGTTATAACTAAAGACAACGTTACGATGTCAATTGATACGGTTGTGTACTATCAAATTACAGATTCTTTTAAGGCAACTTATGAAATAGCTAATTTAGTTCAAGCTATAAGATATTTAACAACTACTACATTAAGGGATGTAATAGGAACTATGGAACTAGATAGAACGCTATCTTCAAGAGATGATGTAAATAATAAACTTAGAATAATACTTGATGAAGCTACTGATAAATGGGGAGTAAGAGTAGAAAGAGTTGAAATTAAAAACATAGATCTTCCAGCGGATATAAAAGAAGCCATGGAAAAACAAATGAGAGCAGAGAGAGAAAAACGTGCAGTTATACTTCAAGCAGAAGGTACAAAACAATCTGCTATAACTCAGGCACAAGGACATAAAGAGTCTCAAATATTAAAGGCAGAAGGAGAAAAGCAAACTGCTATACTTCATGCAGAAGCTAAGAGAGAGTCTCAAATTAGAATTGCAGAAGGTGAAGCAGAGGCAATCAATAAAATTGCAGAAGCAGAAGCAAATAGAGTTAGAATGGTATATGAAGCTCTTAAAAATGCTAATGTGGATGAGGCAATGTTATCTGTTAAATATGTAGAAGCATTAAGCGAAATGGCTAAAGGTGAAAATAAAGTATTCATTCCATATGAATCACAAGGATTACTTGGAAGCATAGGAGCTATAAAAGAATTAATAGCTGATAAAAAATAAATTTAAAGAATAAAAATGTCTTAAGAATTAAACCTTAGGACATTTTTTACGCTTAAAGTAATTACACTTATTAAGAACTAATGATAACCTATTAAAATTAGTTATATCAAGTAACTATGTTTTGAAAGTAAAAAAGATTTTGAGCAACAGACGAAGTTGTTGGCGACATGAAGTGGTTCGCAGACGTAGTCGCTCAAGCGAAGCGAATTTTTTACGCTTAAGGCTTATCACAATATAACTTTAAATTGTATATAATTCAGTATGAATGTTATCAAAGGAGTTGTATTAGATGAGCAAAATGAGATTGCTTCCATATAAAGTAAATGAAGTTAGGAGAGAGACCAAAATAGTTTCCTATGGGGTCAAAATGATTAGAGCTGATAAATTTTGGGCTAAATCAAACCGTGGAAAAGGAATTACGGTAGCTATTATAGATACAGGTTGTGATGTTGAGCACAAAGCACTAAAAAATAATATAGTACACACAAGAAACTTTACAAAAGATGATAACTCAAATAAAGATATAGCTAATGATTATGTAGGCCATGGAACTCATGTTGCTGGAATTGTTCTTAGTGTTGCGCCTGAATGTAGTCTTATGATTTTAAAGGCTCTAAATGGAGATGGAGAAGGCGAGTATAAGTGGATAATAAATGCTATTAATTATGCTACAAGCAAGAAGGTAGATATTATAAGTATGTCATTAGGTGGATATATTGATGATGAAAATCTTCATAAAGCTATAAGAAAAGCTGCAAGCAATAATATATTAGTGGTCTGTGCAGCAGGAAATGATGGAGATAATAACTCATCTACAAATGAATACTCTTATCCAGCTTCATATAGTGAAGTTATTTCAGTTGGAGCTGTAGATGAGAATGCTAAACCTGCATATTTTTCAAATAGCAATAATTTTCTAGACGTAATGGCACCAGGGGTAGGTATTTTGTCTACTTATAAAAATAACTCGTATGCAATTTTAGATGGAACAAGTATGGCGGCCCCTCATGTTAGTGGAGCGCTAGCGCTTATAAAGAACTACTCAGATGGAGCGTTTGAAAGAGAACTAAGCGAGCCAGAAATATATGCACAACTTATTAAGTTTACTTTAGACTTAAGTTATGATAAAAAGGTTCAAGGAAATGGATTGGTATTTTTAGAAAGTCCTAAAATTCCTAAAAAAGGATTTAAATAAATAGTAAAACTAATTTTTGATATTAAGATATAAAAAAGGACAAGAATTATTTATAAATATGAAAAGAAAAAGCATTAACATAATTTGTTATTGCTTTTTCTTTTTTAATATATGCTAAAATTTGATATAATTATATATATAATTATATGAAGGTGAGAGGTTTTATATGAAAAAAGAATTTATTGTAGTAGATTTAGAAACTACTGGTTTAGATCCATACAAAGGTTGCGAGATTATAGAGATTGGTGTAACTGAGATTATAGATAATAAAATAGGTAGAAATTATTCAAGATTAATAAAACCTAATGGAATAATTCCTACATTTATAAGTGATATAACGAACATAAGCAATGAAATGGTAGAAAATGAAAAAAGTTTAGAAGAAGTTTTACCTAAGTTTAGAGAATATGTAGGTGAAAAAACAATAATTGCACATAATGCTAAATTTGATTTAAAGTTCTTGAATTTTTATTTAGATAAAATGGGTCTAGAGCCTATTAATAATCATATATGTACTCTAGAACTTTTAAAGCAGAACAAAGAATATAAAGGAAAAAATAAAAAATTAGAAACTGCGTGTGAGTACTATAATATAGAAAATAAAAATGCACATAGAGCAGATAGTGATACACTAGCTACTGCAAAATTATTTCTTGAACTAAATAAGTAACAAAAAACCCTTATGCTTACTAAAATAAGTATAAGGGTTTTTTAAGTATACAAAATTGAATTTGTTTTTTTAGTGTTTATTTATACTTAAAAATCATAGTATATATAAGTCATAAAAATGCAGAGTTAGGAGTGACAGTAATGGGGGTTATGATAGGAGTGTTTTTAGGTGGTGATACTATATTATGGATATAATTACTAATATAGACTTAAAAATAATAAAACCTTTAAAATCTGAAGGGGTTAATTCAAAGTTATATTTAGTTGAAGATAGTCAAATGGGGAGACAATTCATATTAAAGAAAATAAAAAAATCATCTTTTAAAAATCCAGAAAAATGTTTTGAAGAACCAAAAAAAATATGTAAAGCAAATCATCCGAATATAATAAAAATAAATCATGTATCATATGATGATGAAAATATATATATAACAATGCCTTATTATAAAAATGGATCACTATATCATTTATTAGAAACAAGAAATTTAACTATAAGAGAAATAAAGAATTATGCATTAGATTTTTTATATGCTGTTGAGTATATACACAATATAGGAATTGCACATTGTGACATAAAACCAAATAATATACTTATAAGTAATGAAAATAAAGCTGTATTAACTGATTTTGGTTCAGCTGTATATTTAAATAAAAATGGAGTTGGTAAATTAAGAAATGTTTATTATAAACACATAGCTCCAGAACAATGTAAGAGCACTGTTATAGATAGAAAAGTTGATATATACCAAATAGGTACAACTTTGTATAGAATGTGTAATGGAAATTTAGAATATAATAACCAATTAAAAAAATATAAAGATATAAACATGGTTAAAGTAGCATCAGCATGTGGTAAATTTCCTAAAAGAAATAAATATTTACCGCACGTCCCTAAAGACATGATAAATATAATTGAAAAATGCATAAATGTAAGTCCACAAGATCGATATGAAAATGTATCAGAGATAATTAAAGATATTAAGTGTATAAATGAGAACTTAGATTGGAAATACGAAGGTAGTGATGAAAATCATTATTTTACAAGAAGGAATAATGATAATACTATTATACAAATTATAGTTAGTGAGGATTCAGGTTATTGGAATATAAAAACTATAAGAGTTAATAAGGAAAGTAGAAAATATAATATATATAAAGGTTATTGTTATGAATATATAGAGAGAAAATACGAGGCTTTTAAGGAAGTAAATAAAATAATAGCCTTACTTTCATACCGATCAAAGTAAGGCTTTTAAAGGGGTAAAATATATTATAAAAAGGGGTTTATTAGGGAATATATTTTATTTGGGGAGTAAAAATTTTAAGGTTATCAGGGGAATAACCTTCTGAAATAATAATAACAAGATTCGACAAATATGTCAACAATTTTCGACAAAAAAGTATAAAATAAATCAAATTGAATTTTGGATTTGAAAATAGACAAAAAAAAGAAAAGCTAAGAGCTTTTCTTTTTTTGTCTATTTAATTTATGTATTATTCTGGTTGAGGAGCGTCAACAGGACATACGCTGTTACAAGTTCCACACTCTATACATACATCAGGATCTATAACGTATTTGTCATCTCCTGCAGATATACAACTAACTGGACATTCTGGTTCACATGCTCCACAACTTATGCAAGCATCATTTATTTTGTAAGCCATAATAAATACCTCCTAAAATTTTGTTCAGATTTATTATACCCTAAAAAATCAAGTTTACACAAAAATTTCAAAATTTATATAAAATAATTTTAAATAATAAGTACAAAAAAACATAAAACTATAGACAATTAAAGTTTTGATTTATTTGGCATAAAAAGGTATAATTACTCATATATTTAAAAAGGAGAGAAAAAAATGAGTTATTATGATGATGGAAATAATAAAATAAGGCGTAAAAAAATTAGCTCTCATAATGGAAACTCAAAAACTCAAGTTATTAAAAAAAATAACATAAATAGAGCTGAGAATAGTATGAATTATGATAATAGAAAAGAATATACAAGTAGTGGAAAAAGAGTTGAAAAAGTAAGAGCTAAAAAGAAATTAAGAAATAAAAAGTTTTTAGGAGTACTAAAAAAATCATTAATATTTTTACTTATAATATCATTTGTAGGAGCTATAGCTGGAAATGTATTAATGAATGTAATGTTTAAAAATACTCCTGAACTTACATACTCATATATGAAGGATAAATCAATAAGTAGTGAATATGTGAGTATAAGTAAAATTCCTGTGAATTTACAAAATGCGATAGTTTCTATAGAAGATGAACGATTTTATGATAATAAAGGTGTAGATTACATGGCTTTAGCGAGGTCGGTTGTACACAATGCTATAAGTAAATCTACACAAGGTGGAAGCACACTTGAAATGCAACTTTCAAAGAATCTTTTAACTACTACAGATCAAACTATAAAAAGAAAACTTAAAGACATGTATAACGCTAAGCAAATGAATAAACATATGAATAAACGAGAAATATTAGAACTTTATTTAAATAATATATATTTAGGGAAAAGTTCATATGGAGTTGAAAAAGGAGCCAAAATCTATTTTGACAAAAATGTAAGTGAACTTAATTTAGGTGAATGTGCGTTATTGGCTGGTATAACAAATAATCCAGGACTATACTCCACAGATTATGAAGCAGCTAAAAAAAGACGAGATATAATTTTATATAAAATGCAAGAGTTAGGATATATAACTAAAGATGAATATGAGACAGCTAAAAAGCAAGAAACTCCAATGAATATAAAGTAAAAGAGGTGTATTATGAGTAATTTTAAATTTAAATTTAGAGAAAAAGATTATGAACTAAATGAAAGCAACTGTAGTGGGCTAATAAATGATGAGGAAAAACCAGTATCTAACATAGATTTAGATGAGGTTTTAAGATTATTAAATCAAGATGAAGATATTGATTTTGATTTAGAGTACTACCAAGAAGCCTGTCCAGAGTGTTTAGCCGGAGTTAAAGAAAAACAAAAATTCTTTGGATTCTTAGAATATCATTTTTATGTTTTTTCAAAGGATGGTAAATATGTAATTAGTGATATAGATAAAGAATATGAAGGACTGTCATTTAATAAGTTAAGTAGATCTGGAAAAGTAGATGATAGTTATATAGTAAGTATAATAATATGTGAACATTGTAGTGATTATATAGTTCAAATAGAAAATTGTATAGTATAAAAAGCTGCTTTTATAGCAGCTTTTTTTATGGCTATATATAAGTATTAAAAACAACAGTTACTTGAGCTGTAACTATTAAATCCCCTGATGATAGATAAGGAGAGCTTGCATATCCAACATCTCTTTTACTTACGGAGTAAATAGAAGTACTATTTTCAAAAATACTTTCAGGTAAAGGTCTTAATTTTATACCAAGGTTTTTAGCTAACAATGCACCTTTATCCAATGCATCTTGAGTTGCAGCTAAAAGTGCCTCTTTATAATGAGGCGCTGTATCAGATACAGTAAATGAAATATTAATATTACTATTAGCTCCGTTTTCTATAGCTAAAGAGTAAATATCACCTAAATTTTTTAGATCAGTGATTTCAATTCTTAAAGTAGTAGTAATTTCATAAGCGACAAGTTCATTTGTTATATTGTCATATTTTTTATTTATAGAAACATCATAAGCATTTATATTTTCTTTTGGAATACCATAGTCAGTTAGGCTAATTATTATAGCATTTACAGTATTTGAATTTTCTACCTGAGCTACTTGAACATCAGGATTAGATGTAGTTACACCTACTGTCAATAAAGCTAAGTCAGCCTTAACTCTAACAGTTCCGACTCCATTTATAGAGAGTTGTCCTTTCTCTCTAATTGCATTCATATTCATATATTGCATAAAATATCCCCTTTCAACAATCACATATACTATAAATATACTAATTTAAAATAAAATTTATTCCTAAGATAAGACTTGATTATAAATAATGACATATAGTAAAAGTACTATAGGATGAAATAAAATTTGAAAGGTAGTATAATAATGTAAGTAAAAAAGAACTAAATTTTTATTTATATACAATTTTACATATAAAGTTAGGAGGTAAAAATGCAACCATTAGCTGATAAATTAAGACCTCAACAAATAGATGACATGATAGGGCAAACTCACATAATAGGAAAAGGAAAAATTATAAATAAACTTATTGATAATAAAACTATTCCAAATATGATTTTATATGGGCCACCTGGGACGGGAAAAACTACATTGGCGAATATAATAGCTAATGTAACAGGTAAAAAATATATAAAGTTGAACGCAGTTAATTGTGGAACTAAAGAAATTAAAGATGCTATAGATAGCAGTAAAAGGGATTTATTTTCATATAACGGAATAATTTTAATGTTAGACGAGATACAAGCTTTAAATAGAAAGCAACAACAATCACTTCTTGAAGTTATAGAGGATGGTTCAGTTACATTAATAGCAAGTACAGCTGACAATCCATATTTTGTAGTATATAAAGCTATATTAAGTAGAAGTACTATATTCGAATTTAAATCAATAAATAAAAATGATATATTTGTAGGTCTAAAAAAATCTGTAGAAAAAATTAAAAAACTTAATACATATGAGAGTGTAAATGTTGACGAGAATGCATTAGAGTATATTTCTCAAACTTGTAATGGCGATATGAGAAGTGCATTAAATAAGCTAGAGTTAGTTATTAATTTAGGAACAGATATAAAATCTAATAATGTAAATATAACACTAGAAAATGTTATGGATTGTTCAACTATAAAAATGATGAATTTTGATAGAGGTGGAGATGATGGATATTCTATACTATCTGCATTTCATAAATCTCTTAGAGGATCAGATGCAGATGCAGCTATACATTATTTAGCAAGACTTGTAAAAGCAGGAGATATACAAGGAATAACAAGAAGGTTATTGTGTGTTGCAAGTGAGGATGTAGGGCTTGCTGTTCCTCAAGCTATAACCATAACTGAAGCTTGTGTTTCAGCAGCTCTTAAATTAGGGTTCCCAGAAGCAAGAATTCCTCTTGCGCAAGCTACAATATACTTAGCACAGTGTCCAAAATCAAATTCAGTAATAAGTGCTATAGATTTAGCACTAGCTGATTTAGATAGTATAGAAACAGGAGATATACCTATGCACTTAAAAGATGCTCATTACTCAGGGGCAGCTAAGCTGGGTAGAGGGCTTGAATATAAATATCCTCATGACTATGAAAATAATTACGTAGATCAACAGTATTTACCTGATCCTATAAAGGATAGAAAGTATTATACTCATGGATTAAATAAAAATGAAAAATCATTTGAGCAGTATTGGAAAACTTTAAAGAATAGAAATGATTAATTAAAATTAAAAAAAGTACAGCTTAGATGCTGTACCTTTTTATTATATTCTTTTATATATTAGTGGATCAACAAATCCAAAAGTTATCTTATCATTTTTATAAAAAACTTCACTTACATATAATGTAGAGTCTTCTATTCTTTCTTTTAGTTCGAATTTAGTTACAGGTGAAAAATGACTAGTACTTTCTCCAGTAAATACTCCATTAGACTCATCATAGACCATAGGTGTAAACTTTTCAGATGTAATTAAATCATTATAATCCATTGTTAAGGATTCATTGTCATTTCTAAAATCTTCTTTTTTAACTCCTTCAGGTAATTCATATGATGTTAATACAACTTTATTATCTTCATTTAGTGTAAATAAAAATAAATGAGGTAATATGTTGCTGAAATTACCTTGTTTATAATAGCTTTCTTCTATAACAAAGTAACCTTTAAAATCTTTAGGTAAATTTTTTATTTTATCATTACATATACCATTTATATGTTTTGCATAAGGGTGTTTTACCTCATCTTTTTTAAATTCAGATTCTATTTGCTCATCGTTATTAAATGTTCCACATAAATTTTTAACAAAGACATCTAATACAGTCATAATTAACCCTTCTTTCTGAAATTATTAAAACTAATATATCACTATGAAAATACATTTTCAAGTAATTTGACTATAAAAATAAATTTTTGTTTTAATTTGATATAATTATAAAATAATAACTAATTTAATGAAGGAAAAAAGCCTTATAAAAAAGAATAAATAAATAACTAATAACATATTATTTAGCATTAAACTTATATGTCGGAGGATAAAATGATTCTAAAGTTAGATGAATGTTACCATAATCAAATTATTGAATACTTAAGAAGAGAAGAAGATTTTAATTTATTTGTAATAGGGGATATTGAAAGATATGGATATGATAATCAATTCTTTAATATATGGGGAGATTTAAATACCGTTGGAGATATAAATGGATTACTTATACAATACTTTGATCTATTAACGTTGTATTCTTATGATAATAGCGATTTGACTTGCTTTATTAATCATATAAATAGCTTACCATTTAGTAACATAAATGGTAAAATTGAAACTTTAAAATATATAGAGCCATATATTAATTATGATAGAAAAAGAATTGTTAACTTTTGTATATTGAAAAATCGAAGCTATTTAAATGAATATAAAGTAGATAGTGATGTCAAAAAAATTAGATTTGGAAAAATAGGTAAGGTGCTTAATTTATATGAAGATATAAATGAATTTCAAAAACCTACAATACAAAGTATAAGAGAAAATTTAAGAACTGGAAGAGGTTATTACATTGAAAAAGATAAAAAAATTGTATCTATGGCAAAATCTACATCAGAAAGTGCTACACATGCAATGATAGTTGGAGTAGGTACACACCCTATGTATAGGAATAAGGGGTATGCAACAAAATGTATAGTTAAGTTATGTAATAATTTGATAAATGAAAAAAAGAAGCCATGCTTATTTTATGATAATGAAGATGCCGGAAAAATTTATAAAAAATTAGGGTTTAAAGAAGTTGGTCAGTGGGTAATTTATTATAGGTGAAGAATAAAAAGAGTTGAAAACACAAGGTTTTAACTCTTTTTTTAATTCCTACAAAAATAGTATGAATTTAATGTTGACAAGATCACTAGGATATAATAAAATAATCTTGAAGATAAAACCTAGTAAGTTAGTCGGGAATACCTATTTGAAAAGAAGGTGTATAAAATGAAGTTATCAACTAAAGGTAGATACGGACTAAAAGCAATATTTGAGCTTTCGTTGACACAGAAAAATGGACCAGTTCCATTAAGACAAATAGCTCAAAAGCAAAATATATCAGAGCAATATTTAGAGCAAATATTTTCTGCACTTAAAAAAGCTGGATTGATTAAAAGTGTAAGGGGTGCTCAAGGAGGATATTTATTAGTTAAAGAACCTAAAGATATAACTGTAGGAGATATACTAATAGTACTTGAAGGTCCTGTTTCAATATCAGACTGTGTAGTAGATGAAGATATATGTGAAAACTCCGACATATGTGTTACCAAAATTGTTTGGGAGAGACTTAAAAAAGGTATTGAAGATGTTATAAATTCAATAACACTTCAAAACATGATAGATGATTACAATAAAAATAAAAACATAAATGATATAACAGATTTAATTATAAAATAGATTTAGGAGATGAATGAAATGGAAAAAAGAAAAATATATATGGATTATTCGGCTACAACTCCTGTAAAACAAGAAGTATTAGATGCTATGATGCCTTACTTCACTGAAACTTTCGGAAATGCATCAAGTTTTCATTCTTTCGGGAGAGATGCAAAGAATGTTTTAGATAAATCAAGAGAAACTGTAGCTAATCTTATAAATGCAAAACCAAATGAAATATACTTTACAGCTGGTGGAACAGAAAGTGACAACTGGGCAATAGAAGGAGTTGCTTTTGCAAA
>NZ_JBOGBV010000059.1:0-16240 GCF_051656405.1 Paraclostridium sp. | reverse complement strand
TATCTGCATGTTGTTGAAAATACAGCTAGAAACTTGAAAAAATTAGGTGAAGATAAAGGAATAATAAAGGGAGAAAAAACAATAGATGAATTAGCTGAAATATTTGGGGTTGAAGCTAATGATAGACATGAAAAATGTATAAAAGTTGCACAAAAGGTTTTAGATGATTTATATAAAGCTAGAGATGATAAAATGGAGTTAGTAGAGAAAATAGCTTATGCTCCAAGAGTTAACAAGTGGAAAGAAATAGGAATAATGCCAGGAGGAGCTAAGTCAGAAGTTTTTGATGCAATAGTTAAGTCATCTACAAATTTAAATAGTGACCCTGTTGATATGCTTATAAATTGCTTAAATTTAGGAATATCTACAGGATTATATGGACTTACACTAACTAATCTTTTAAACGATGTTATTTTAGGAGAACCAGTTATAAGAACTGCACCTGTAGGATTTAGAGTTATAGATAAAGATTATATAAATATAATGATAACAGGACATCAACATTCAACATTTGCTCACTTCCAAGATAGATTGAAAGATGAAGATGTTGTCAAATTAGCAAAAGAAGCAGGAGCAAAAGGATTTAGATTAGTTGGATGTACTTGTGTAGGTCAAGATTTACAGTTAAGAGGTGAGCACTATCAAGAGGTATTTGCAGGTCATGCTGGAAATAACTTTACAAGTGAGGCTGTACTTTCTACAGGAGCAATAGATATGATTGCATCTGAATTTAACTGTACTATACCAGGTATAGAGCCTATAGCAGATAAATATAAAGTAAAAATGGTTTGTTTAGATGACGTAGCTAAAAAAGTTAATGCAGAATATGTGCCATTCGATAGAGAAAATATAGAATCAATTTCAGAAAAATTAATAAATGAAGCCTTAATAAGTTATAAATCAAGAAGAGGTGAAGTTGAAATAGACATACCTAGTGACCACGGATATGATGTTTCATTAACAGGTGTAAGTGAGAAAAACTTAAAGGCCTTCTTAGGTGGTTCGTGGAAACCTCTTATAAACTTAATTGCAGAGGGCAAAATAAAAGGAATAGCAGCAGTTGTTGGATGTTCAAATATGACTGCAAAAGGACACGATGTATTTACTGTAGAATTAACTAAAGAACTTATAAAAAGAGATATAATTGTTTTATCTGCAGGGTGTTCAACTGGAGGCTTAGAAAATGTTGGATTAATGTCTCCTGGAGCGGAAGAATTAGCAGGCGAGAATTTAAAAGAAGTTTGTAAATCTTTAGGAATACCACCAGTATTGAACTTCGGTCCATGTTTAGCTATAGGAAGACTTGAAATAGTTGCTACTGAAATAGCTAAAGAATTAGAAATAGATATACCTCAGCTTCCACTAATTTTATCTGCACCTCAATGGTTAGAAGAACAAGCTTTAGCAGATGGAGCATTTGGATTAGCGTTAGGATTGCCTCTTCATTTAGCATTACCGCCATTTATAACAGGTGGTAAATTAGTGACACAAGTTTTAACTGAAGGGTTAAAAGATATAACTGGAGGTCATGTTATAGTTGATTCAGATGTTGTATCTTCAGCTGATACATTAGAAAAAATAATTATAGACAGAAGAGAAAAATTAGGCCTAAAGGATGTGGAATGTTATGCATAGGATTCTAATTAATAAAGAATTATGTACCGGATGTAAGAGTTGTGTTTTAGCATGCATGTTAAGAAACGATTTACAAAAAGATATGTACTCTTTAGATTTAGAAGACCTAGATAACGAAAGTAGAAACCACATAGAGTTAAACAAATTTAATAATCCAATTCCTATCATTTGTAGACATTGTGAAACTCCAGAGTGTGTACTAACATGCATGAGTGGAGCTATGACAAAAAATAAAGAAAGTGGAATAGTAAGTTATGACAAAGATAAGTGTGGAGTTTGTTATATGTGCGTTATGGCATGTCCATATGGACTTTTAAAGCCTGATGATAAAACAAAACAAACTATTTTAAAATGTGATATGTGTGAAAGTATAGGATATCCCAAGTGTGTAGCTAATTGTCCAACTGGAGCAATAACGCTACAGGAGGAGGTAAAAAATGAATTATGTAGTTCTGGGTGCTAGTGCGGCAGGCATTAACGCTATAAAAGTATTAAGGGAGTTAGATGAAAAAGCTAATATAACATTAATATCAAAAGACGAACATATTTACTCAAGATGTATGTTACATCATATTATATCTGAACATAGAACATTAGATAGCTTAAACTTTGTAGAAACTAAATTTGATGAAAAATATAATATAAGTTGGAAAAAGTCATGTACTGTAAATAATATAGATATAGAAAATAAAGAAGTATCTATAATAGAAACTGGTGAAAAAGTTAAATATGATAAACTATTAATTGCAACAGGTGCATCATCAGCTATGCCTCCTATAAAAAACTTAAAACAAGCAAAATATGTATATGGACTTAGAAATATAGAAGATGCTTATGAAATAAAAGAAAAAGCAAAAAAATGCAAAAAAATAGCTATATTAGGAGCTGGACTCGTAGGAATAGATGCCCTTATAGGATTATTAGAATATAAAAATTTAGATATATCTGTAATATATAGAGAACCTTTTATACTAAATAGGCAGTTAGACGAATACTCTGCATCAGTGTATGAAAATAAATTTAAAGAATTAGGTACGAAATTCTTTAAGGGTGCAAGTGTTAAGGAAATTTGCATGGATAATAATGAAAATATAATTGGAGTAGTATTAGATGATGAAACTTATATAGAATGTGATATGGCAATTGTAGCAACAGGGGTTATTCCAAATGCTGAATTTATAAATAAAGATTTTATAAGTTATGACAGAGGAATAATCATAGATGAAAACTGTAAAACTACTGCAAAAGATATATTTGCAGCAGGTGATGTTGTTGGTAAAAATGCAATCTGGCCATTAGCTGTTAAGCAAGGAATAGTAGCTGCTTATAATATGACGGGGAAAGAAGAAAAAATAAATGATTCATTTGTATATAGAAACACAATGAATTTTCTAGGCATACCTACAGTTTCTCTAGGTGTAATAGATATGGAAGGTGAAGACTGTATAGTAAGTGTTAGAAAAGATGAAACAGGATATAAAAAATTTATAATAAAAGATAATGTTATCAAAGGAGCAATAATTCAAGGAGATATATCTTATGTAGGAGCTCTTACTTATTTGATAAAAAATAATATAGAAATACCAGATTTAGAAAAAAGAATTTTTGACATAGGATATGCAGATTTCTTTTGTATTAAAGGAAATGGAGAGTTTTGCTATAATATATAGTATTAAATGGGGTATCTCAAAATAATGAGGTGCGAAGGATAAATTAAAGTTTTGCTCCCAAAGCTGAAAAGATGCTTTGAAGGTCGCTAAAATTTTTATTTATCCTTCGCCATTTGTTTTGGGATGCCCCAATTTAAATATATAAATATTATAGGAGTGGCGTATGAAGGTTTATGCATTAGTAGGAGAGAGTGGTTCTGGAAAAAGTTACAAAGCATTAGAGTTAGCCTATGAAAAAAATATAAACTATATAATAGATGATGGAATTTTAATTTTTAAGAATAAAATAATTGCTGGAATATCAGCAAAACAAGCAAGTACCAAAATTCAGGCAGTTAAAAGAGCTATATTTCACGATGAAAACCATAGAAATGAAGTGAAATTTAAAATAGTGGAAGAAAATATAAAGTCTATTTTAATAATAGGAACATCAGATAAAATGGTAAATCAGATAGCTAGTAAATTAAATTTAGGGAAAATATATAAAACTGTTTATATAAATGAAATATCCACACAAGAAGAAATAGATATTGCTAAAGAGTGGAGGAGTAAAGGAAATCACATAATACCTCTTCCAACATTAGAAGTTAAATCTATTGCTAGTGGACTTAGTATAAATCCGATTAAAAAATTATTTAAAAGAGAAAATAAAGAATCTATATTAGTTGAAAAAACTATTATTAGACCTACATTTAGCTATATTGGGAATTTTTATATTAAAAAAAATGCAATAAATCAAATAATATTTTTTGAACTATCAAAATTTGATTATATAAGCAAAATTAATTCAGTAAAATTTAACAATAAAAAAGGAAATTTAGAAATATTTATTATTTTAGAATTAGATTTATTTAACTCAATTGAAACTATATTTAAGCTTCAAGAACATATAATAAAGGCATTATATGATGTTACTTTAATAAATGTAAGTAGGCTGGATATAAGAGTAAACAAGATAAAAAGTGTTAAATAAAAAACTAATAGAAATTTTATACAAATACATAAAAAACTGTGTTATAATCAAACTGTAAGTGAAGGAAATCATTTTCCGACAAACAATAAAGGGGATTTAAAAAATTAAAATATTTTTAAGGGGGCTTTTAAAATGGCTGAAAAAACTTTAAATGTTCTAGAGATAGCAAGATCTCAAGTAAAAACTGCTTGCGATAAATTAGGGGCAGATCCAGCAGTATATGAAATATTAAAAAATCCAATGAGAGTGTTAGAAGTATCATTCCCAATTAAAATGGATGATGGGACTGTAAGAACATTTACAGGATATAGATCACAACATAATAATGCTTGTGGACCATTTAAAGGAGGATTAAGATTCCATCCAGCAGTTTGTATGGACGAGGTTAAAGCTTTATCTACTTGGATGACTTTCAAGTGTTCAGTAGTAGGAATACCTTATGGTGGAGGTAAAGGTGGTATGGCCATCGATCCTACAGAATTCTCTCAAGCTGAGTTAGAAAGAATATCTAGAGGATTTGCTAAGTCAATAGCTCCAATAATAGGAGAAAAAGAAGATATACCAGCTCCAGATGTTAATACAAATGGACAAATAATGGCTTGGATGGTTGATGAATATGCAAATGTTACAGGAGAATTCCAACCAGGAGTATTTACTGGAAAACCAGTTGATTTCTATGGATCTTTAGCTAGAAATGAAGCTACAGGATATGGAGTTGCTACAATTGCAATGGAAGCAGCTAAGAAAAAAGGAATAGATGTATCTAATGTTACTGTAGGACTTCAAGGATTTGGTAATGTTGGAAGCTTCGCTGGTATGTACATAGATGAAGCAGGAGCTAAAGTAATATATGTAGAAGACCATACAGGAACTATATATAATAAAGATGGAATAGATATGAAAGCTTTAATGGCTTACAATAAAGAACATAGATGTATAAAAGGATTCCCAGGTGCAGAAGCTGTTGACCAAAGTGTAATAACTGCAGAAGTTGACGTATTAATGCCTTGTGCACTAGAAAATCAAATAACTTCAGCAAATGCTGGAGATATAAAAGCTAAAATAGTATGTGAAGGAGCTAATGGACCAACTACTCCAGAAGCAGATAAAATACTATTTGAAAAAGGAATAACTTTAGTACCAGATATATTAGCTAATAGTGGTGGAGTTACAGTTTCTTACTTTGAATGGGTTCAAAACTTAATGAGATACAACTGGAGTTTTGACGAAGTTCAAGAAAAACAAAGAGCTTTAATGAAAAAAGCATTTGAAGAAATATGGACATTAGCAGGAGATCATAATGTTGAAATGAGAACAGCTGCATACATGATGTCAATTAAGAGAATAGCTGATGCTATGAAATTAAGAGGATGGTATACAGAAGCTCCTGTTAAAGAAGATGCTAAAAAAGAAGCTACATCTTTAGCTTAATAAATAAGATTAAAATAAAGAAAATTTAGAATGAAAAAGTGTACATTTAATCAGTTTTATGCTGAAAAAATGTACACTTTTATTTTTATGCAAAAAATAAAAAAAGCATATAAAAAAATTTATATACTAGATATAAAAAATTGCATGCTAATATCTGCTAAAATATCCAAATTTATTTACTTTTTGAAAAAAATAGTATATAATTAATATAAAAATGTATATTAAAAGTTATTTTTGGATAAAATAATAAATTTTTAAATATTATATACAAGATATAAGTTAAATATTGTTAATATAAGAATACTATATAACTTGTAACAATTATTTACAAAACAGTTACAAAGTTGTGACATATAAATACAAAAATGAAAATATCTTGTGTATTAGTATTTTATCCTACATAGGTTTCAGCTATGAAAATAACACGTAAGAATACTTATGGTGAATTTTTGGAGGGAAAAACATTATGAAGAGAAAAATATTAGTACCAGTATTTGCATCATTTATGGCATTATCAATGAACGGGATAGCGCATGCAGACGATGCAAAAGTTGAGAAGGCAACAGATAAAAAAGACGTTAATGAAAAGAATGTAATAAACTTAAAAGACTACAAAGATGTAGATTTTAAAGTTGCAGAAGTTAAAGATGGAGTTGCTGTAAAAGTAAGAAAGCAAGGATCAGTTCAAACTATAGCATACACAGGTGACCAATTTAAAATAGTTGGAGAGCAAGATGGATGGTATAAAGTTCAATTAGATGATGAAACTGAAGGATGGATAGCATCTAGATATGTTGATGTTAAAGCAGCTAATGCTTATATAACAGCAGATAAAGTAAACTTAAGAAAAGATGCTCATGTAGAGTCTGATGTAAAAGATAATTTACCAGCTTCTACAAAAGTTCAAGTTTTAGCAACTGAAGGTAACTGGGTAAAAGTTAAAAATGGAGAAAATGAAGGATTTGTAAGAGATTTATACGTATCTGATAAAGCTCCAGTAGTAGAAGAAGAAAATACTCAATCAGATGTTAAAGATCAAAATGATGGACAAGTATCTGATAACAATCAAACAACAAACAATGATGCTAATAATGAAAATGAAAGCAACAATGTTGAAAACAATAATAACAACAATAATGATGCTGTTGAAGATAACAATGACAACAGTACAACTAACAATGACAATAACAATAATAACAACAGCAACAATAATGTAGATAATGACGAAAATAATAATGATAACAATAGCAACAATAATAATGATAACAACAGTAATGTAGATAATAACGATAATACAAATAATAATAATAATAACAATAACAACAACAACAACAATAATAACAATAATAATGACAACAACAATAACTCAAGTGAAGAAGAAAAGCCATCAACTAATACAGATGCAGCTTCTGCTGTAGTTAGTATGGCTTATGGTAAATTAGGATCTCCTTATGTTTGGGGAGCTGAAGGGCCTAACAGCTTTGACTGTTCAGGACTTACTTCATATGTATTTAGAAATGCTGCAGGAGTATCTTTACCAAGAACTTCATCTTCTCAGTACGGAGTTGGTAGATCTGTAAGCAAAGCTAATTTACAAGCAGGAGACTTAGTATTCTTCGCAACTGGTGGCGGAGGAGTAAGTCACGTTGGTATATATGTTGGTGGAGGAAACATGGTTCATGCACCAAATTCAGGAGATGTTGTTAAAGTTACTAACATAAACTCATCTTACTGGCAAAATGCTTATGTAGGAGCTAAGAGAGTTTTATAATATAGGATTTAAAAGGATATATTTATTTAAATATATCCTTTTTTTTTGCTTAAGTAAGGCCGATTTTTTATAAACTCATATTGACATCGTTTCTTAAAGGTGATAATATTCTATAAAAGAAAAAAATAAAAATACTTTTAAATTTAGTCCAGAGAGGCTAAAAAAGGAGGAACATATATGAAATTACAGGGAAGAAATTTAATCCAACCAGAAGACTTTTCGATAAATGAAATAGATGAAATTCTATCTTTATCTCAAAATATAATTGACAATCCGTCAAAATACTCACGAGTTTGTGAAGGTAATTTACTAGCAACTTTATTTTATGAACCATCAACAAGAACAAGATTTAGCTTTGAAGCTGCAATGAACAGATTAGGTGGAAAGGTAATTGGCTTTTCAGAACCAAATTCTTCATCAACAGCAAAAGGCGAAACATTAGAAGACACTATGGAAACAGTATCTTGTTATGCTGATGCTATAGTCATGAGACACCCAAGAGCCGGTTCAGCTTTGGAGGCGTCAAGGTTTGCTAGAGTACCATTTATAAATGCAGGAGACGGAGGAAATCAACATCCAACTCAAACACTTACAGATATTCTTACAATAAAATCACTTAAAGGAAATTTAGAAAATCACACTATCGGATTATGTGGAGATTTAAAAAACGGAAGAACAGTACATTCACTGGTTAAAGCTATGGCAAGATATAAAAATACTAAATTTGTATTTATATCACCTAAAGAGTTAGAAATGCCTCAATATATAAAAGAATTTATAGCTGGGCACGAATATATAGAAACTAATAGTCTAGATGAGGTTATAGAGGATTTAGATGTTCTTTATATGACTAGAGTTCAAAGAGAAAGATTTGAAGATCAAGAACAATATGAAAGACTTAAAGATTATTATATATTAACAACAGAAAAAATGAAAAAAGCTAAACCAGATATGTTAGTTATGCATCCATTACCAAGAGTAAATGAAATTGATACAGAAGTAGATAAAGATGATAGAGCGGTATATTTCAATCAAGCAAAATATGGAATGTACGTTAGAATGGCATTAATAATGAAACTTCTGGGGGTAGATGCAAATGAGTAAACTTCTTATAAAAAACGTAAAAATGATTGATTCTAGTATGAATTTTAAAGGAGATTTGCTTATTGAGAATGGTAAGATTTCTAAAATAGACTCGAATATAAAGACTACTGACATAGAAGGTCTAAAAATTATAGATGGAAAAAATAAAATTTTAATGCCGGCATTTATAGATTTGCACACACACTTAAGAGACCCGGGATTAACACATAAAGAAGATTTAGAGACAGGACAAAAAGCAGCATTAAAAGGTGGATTCACAGTACTTTGTCCAATGGCAAATACTAAGCCAGTTTGTGATAATGAGCAAGTCATGGAATATGTGTTAAATAAAGCTAGGAAATTAGATTTATGTGATATAAAGCAAGTTTGCGCTATAACAGAAAACCTTGAAGGTGAAGAAATTATAGACATAGAAAAGATGAGAACGTATACAGACTTATTCTCTGATGATGGATATACTCTTCACAATGAAAAAATAATGAGAGATGCACTTAGTTTATCTAAAGAATTAGATTTTAAAGTTCTGACTCATTGTCAACCAGAGTTTGAAATAGTAAAACGAGATTTGAACTTGCTTAAAGAGGTTGGAGGAAATCTTCATATCTGTCATATAAGTTTAAAAGACACTTTAGATGAAATTAAAAAGTATAAAAATGATGGATATAAGTTTACTTGTGAGGTAGGACCTCATCATATATTCGGATATGGACTAGAATATAGAGTTAATCCAGCTTTTGCAGAGGAAGAAGATATGAAATACCTAATACAAGGAATAAAAGATGGATATATAGATATGATAGGAACGGATCATGCGCCCCATACAAAAGAAGACAAAGAAAAGGGAGCTCCTGGAATATCTAATATAGAAGTTGCATTCCAAATGGTAAACAAAGTATTTAATGAAAATAATATATCTTTAAATAAATTAAGTGAGATGATGAGTGCAAACCCTGCTAAATTACTAGGATTAAACCAAGGATTAATAAAAGAAGGTTTAAGAGCGGACTTAGTTATAGTAGATTCGGAACAAGAAGAAGTTATAGATGTATCTAAATTTATATCTAAAGGAAAAAACAATCCATTTGATGGTCAAAAAGTTAGAGGGAAAATAATAATGACTATAAGAGATGGAAGAGTTATGTATGACGTAAAGGGGGATATGCAATAATGTACAAAATTTTAGAAAATAAATATATAGGCGAAGATATGTATTTTATGAAGGTAGAGGGTAAATTTGAAGCTAAGATGGGTCAATTTTATATGCTTAGAGCTTGGGATACATACCCACTACTTTCAAGACCGATAAGTGTTCATGATGTAAATGAAGACAGTATATCTTTTTTATATAAAGTTGTGGGAGAAGGAACTAAAATATTAAGCAATTTAAGAGTAAATGATGAAATTAAATTAGAAGGCCCTTATGGAAATGGATATGAAAATGTAAAAGGGAAAGTTGCGTTAGTAGGAGGAGGCATAGGTATAGCTCCACTATACCTAGTAGCTAAGAATATTGAAAACTGTGATGCATACCTAGGATTCAGAAAAGAAGCTATATTAGAAGAAGAATACAATGAAGTTTGTAATGAAGTAAACATAGCTATAGGAGACACTTTTGTTACAGATATATTAGATGTAGAAAAATATGATTATATATTAACTTGTGGGCCTACACCCATGATGGAAAAGTTAGTAAAGATGACAGAAGGAACTAACACGAAGATAATGGTATCTTTAGAAAATCATATGGCATGTGGAGTAGGAGCTTGCTTAGTTTGTACTTGTAAAACTAAATTTGGAAATAAAAAAACATGCAAAGATGGTCCAGTGTTCTGGGGAGAGGACGTGATATTCAATGGCTAATTTAAATGTTAAATTCGGGAATATAGAATTTAAAAATCCTTTAGTTATGGCATCTGGAACTTTTGGGTTTGGAAAAGAATATGCAGAAATTTATGATATAGAAAAATTAGGTGGAATAAGTAGTAAAGGCCTTACATTGGAAAAAAGAGATGGAAATAAAGGTATGCGAGTTCACGAAACTCCATCAGGGATGATGAATAGTGTAGGACTTGAAAATCCTGGAGTAAAAGGATTTATAGAAAATGAACTTCAGTTTTTTAAAGAACTAGATACGGTTAGAATTGCAAATTTAGGTGGAGGAACGTTAGATGACTATATAAGAGGTGTAGAGTTACTAAACGATCAACCTATAGATATGATAGAATTAAATATTTCTTGTCCGAACGTTAAGGCAGGAGGTATGGCTTTTGGGATAAAAAACGAGGTTGCAAGAGAAGTTGTAAGAGCTGTAAGAGCAAAAACTAAACTACCGTTAGTTGTAAAATTATCACCTAATGCTGAGGATATAGTTGGGATGGCAAAAGTATGTGAGGAAGAAGGTGCAGACGGTATATCTTTAGTGAATACTTTCAAAGCTATGGCTATAGATATAAATAAGAAAAAACCGGTATTTGAAAACATATATGCTGGGTTATCTGGACCTGCAATAAAGCCTATAGCTTTAAGAATGGTTCATGAAGTTTGTAAAGCAGTAAACATACCAGTAATGGGAATGGGTGGAATAACTAATTGGCAAGATGCTATAGAGTTTATAATGGTTGGAGCTACTTGTATACAAGTTGGGACTGCAAACTTTATAAATCCTAGAATTGGATTAGATATAATAAAAGGAATAGAAGATTATATGGATAGAGAAGGAATAAAAAGCTTAGATGAAATAAGAGGTATAGTTTAGGCAATTTTAATGAGGGCGCTTCGGATTAATATTTCTTGTTTCAGTCGCTAAAGACTCAAAAATGTCTTTAACGCTTTTTCAACAAGTAAATCTTAATCCTTCGCTGAGCTCACGCTAAAATTACTGTGGATGAGGAAAAAGAAAAATTAACTATAAGGGAGAATATAATTATGAGTAATGTAAATGTTGTTGAAATATTAAAAGAATGTGATGCTTTATTAGAAGGACACTTTTTATTATCTTCAGGAAAGCATAGTAATAGATATGTACAATGTGCTAAGGTTTTAAGATTTCCAAATCAAGCTGAGAAAGTTTTAAGTACTGTAGTTGATCAAATAAAAGATTTAGGAATAGATTTAGTTGTTGGACCAGCTATGGGAGGAGTTATAGTTTCATATGAATTAGGTAGACAATTAGGAAAAGAATCTGTGTTCACAGAGAGAAAAGATGGAGAAATGCAATTAAGAAGAGGATTTGAAGTTAAGCCAGGGGCTAAGATAATAATAGCTGAAGATGTTGTTACTACAGGTAAGTCTACAATAGAAACAAAAAAAGCATTAGAAGCTTTAGGCGGAGAAGTTATAGGGGTTGCATGTATAGCAGATAGAACTAATCATGATATAGGAATGCCTATATACAGTGCAATAAAATTAGATATACAAGTTTATGAAGCTGATGGATGTCCTTTATGTGAAGCTGGAGAGATAGATTTAATTAAACCAGGAAGTAGAGAATTTAAAGAACTAGGTATGTAATAAAATATACTTTGAGTTTTCGTGGTAGTTATATTTGCTTCATTCGCCAAATACCGGTAGAACGTGGTATTTAAAGCTCTTTCAACAAATAATAACTACCACTGAATTAAAATCATATTTTATGCTGAGTGATTGGAAAATAAGGTAATAAATGATTAGTCATTTATTACCTTATTTTTATTCGGAACGCTTATCCTAGCATTGAAAATAATATATTAAAAAAATAGTTATAATGCAGATGCTGGTTTATATTATTTATATGTCTATAGTTATGACTATTTAGACAGTAACTATACAATCAATATCAAATAAGTTATGAAATTTGAGAGTGTAAATAATTTTAAAATGGTAGTATATATTAATTAAATAATAGACCTCGTAAGTATAGTACATAATAAGACATTTGCGAGGTCTTTGATTTTTTTCTATTTTTCGAAATTTGAAAATTTATTTAACTCATCTATAAATAAAGTTGTGGTACTTGATGGTTTTATATCTTTTGGTGTTATAAAAGAGAAGTATCTATTGTAAGTATCATTTAAACTAACAGTTGCTAAAGAATCTCCTTCTGAGTCTGTTACCAATTTAGATATAATTGATACGCCAAGATTGCTTTTTACAGCTTCTTTTACAGCATGATTACTTCCCAATACCATTATTTGTCTAGGTGTTATTTTATTATTACTTAAAAATATGTTTAAATATTCTCTTGTTCCAGAACCTTCTTCTCTTACTATCCATTTTTTATTTTTTATTGAATCTATATTAAAGTTTAATGAATCAATTTCTAAATCTGGAGAAAATGTTAAAATCATACTATCTTCAAAGAAGAATTTTTGATTGAAATCAAATGAAGTAAGACTTCCCTCAACCAACCCAATATCTAGATTTGAACTTTTTACTTTTTCACAAATTTTATGTGTATTTTCAACAAGCATTTCTACTTCTATATCTGGATATTTTTCAGAAAATACAGCTAAGAAGTTAGGTAAAAAGTATTCGGCAATAGTTAAACTAGCTCCTATTTTTATATGACCTTTGATTGAACTAGAAATACTGTTTAGTTCATCCTTTACGGACTCTATAGATGTTATTATTTCTCTAGCTCTTTTATATAATAGATACCCATTATCAGTTATAGATATGTTTTTCTGCTTAATAGATCTATTTATTAGAGTTGTATTAAAATAATTCTCTAAATTTTTTATATGAGTACTTACTGTTGGTTGAGATAAATTTATACTTTCACCTGCTTTGGTAAAATTCTGATGTTCAACAACTGCTATAAATGTTTTAAACTCTTCTATCATTGAAAATTCCTCCTTGAATTAAATCATCAAAAAAAGTAATGGTTCATAAATTATATATCTATTTTACCAATAATCATAAGTTTCATATACTGTTTTAGGTAAAAAAATAAAAAAATTTAAAAAATAAAAAAACTTGATGTGAAAATATAATATTAATAATTAAAATTTATTTGATATATAGTACTAGAGTTTTTAAAAAATAATAAAAAAGGATAGAAAAATAATTTGAAAAATTTGACAAACTATATTTCTATCCTAGTTAATTCACTATTTTAATTTTTATATATGTAATAAACTTTTTATTTCATTACATAAAGCATCTAAGTGTTCTGGGTTATTTTTTAAGTCAATTTCATTTATATTTACATAAAGAACAGGAGACTGGTCGTATTCAGCAATCCATTTTTTATATCTGTTGTGAAGGTTAGTCCAGTAAACTAAATCAACAGCCTTCTCCATCTCTCTGCCTCTCATATTGATTCTATTTACGATGGTGTCTATAGATCCATCTAAATATATCATTAAATCTGGCCTTCTTAAGTGAGGAACCATATCATTAAATAAATCTCTATAAGTTATATAATCTCTTTTACTCATCTTCCCGTTATCATATAAGTTTCTAGCAAATATTTCAACATCTTCGTATACACTTCTATCTTGAATATTGTTAAGGCCGTTACTGTCTATTTCTTTTTGTTGCTTGAATCTTTGAGCTAAAAAGTATAATTGTAAGTGGAATCCCCAGGTATTTTGATCTTTATAAAAATCTTCTAGGTATGGATTTCCATCAACTTTTTCAAAATGAGTTTCAAAACCTAACTTTTCACCAACTAGTTTAGTAAGTGTAGATTTACCCGCGCCAACATTTCCGGCAACAGTTATAAATAAATCTCTATTTAACGGTTTATTACACTGATTTACCAGTTTAAACATTTTCATGTCCTCCTAAGCTGTTAATAGCATCTTCTACTTTTTTTATTATAAATTTTCTATCATTGTCATTATTTAGAAAATCTAAATTAGAGTTATCTATTTCTAATATAAGAGGTTCTTTACCTACAAAATTATGTTTTATAGATAATGGATTAAAGTAATATTTATACTCTGTACTTAATTCTTGTATATAGTTCCTATCCATTTGTCTTTCAAAGCTTCTATCTCTCATAGCTATCCTATTCATTAATACATCTGTATTTGAGTTAAGATAGATTATTATATCTGGTTGAGGTAGGTCATTAATAAAAATATTATACATTTGTTTATATTTATAAAATTGCATATTATCAAGAGTTATTCCTGCAAATATAAGATTTTTAATAATGTGATAATCACTAACAACACTTGTGCCTTGACTCAATAAATTTTTCTCAGCATCTTCTAATTGTTTTATTCTATTAAATAAAAAAAATGATTCCGTCTGTAATGCGTATTCTTTAATATCTGTGTAAAATTTTGATAAAAATGGATTTTCTTCTACTATTTCTCTTAGTAAAGTACAGCTAAAATGATTGTTTAAAATATTAGCTAATGTTGTTTTACCAACTCCTATAGGACCTTCTATAGCTATAAATATACCTCTACTATTCATATAATCACCCTCTAAAAATAATGTCTTATGTATTTTAGCAAAAAAGAATCACTAATTCTACTCTAGACTTTTTAAATTAAATTTGTATTAAAAATAAATAGTTAATTTAAATTTAACGAAATATGGGTAGAATTAAAACTATAAGTTTATATAAAAAGGAGCGAAGTTTATGAAAGTTTATGAAAAAGAAAATTCAGTGGTTATAGAAGGGGCATTAGATTTTGATCCTAAGCATATATTTGAATGTGGACAATGTTTTAGGTGGAAAGCAGAAGATGATGGTTCATATACAGGGGTAGCTAAAGGTAGAGTAATAAATGTATCTAGAGAAGGAAATACAGTTTATTTAAAGAATACTAATTTAGAAGATTTCAATAAAATATGGAAACCATACTTTGATTTAGATACAGATTATGCAAAAATAAAAAATGAACTAAAAAGTGTGGATGAGTATTTAGAAAAGGCAACAGAATTTGGATGGGGAATCAGAATTCTACGCCAAGATCCATGGGAGATGTTAATTTCATTTATAATATCATCTAATAATAGAATTCCTATGATTCAAAGAGCCATATCTAATTTATCAAGGGAGTATGGAACTTATATTGGTAAGCTTAATGGAGTAGATTATTACGATTTTCCAACAGCGCAGCAATTAAGTAAAGCAAGTATAGCTGATATAAGAGCTTGTTCTACAGGATTTAGAGATAAATATATAAAGGCAACGACAGAAAGAGTTATAAGCGAAAATGAAGATGTATATAACTATGAGAACTTAGGAACAGAAGATTGTAGAAAAAAACTTATGGAATTTAATGGAGTAGGTCCAAAAGTTTGCGATTGTATAGCATTGTTCGGTATGCAAAAGTATGATACATTCCCTGTTGATGTATGGGTAAAAAGAGTTATGCAAGAATTTTATGTAGAAGATGATATGAGTTTGCCTAAAATAAGAAAGTATGCTATAGATAAATTTGAAGATTTATCAGGATTTGCACAACAATATCTATTCTATTATGCTAGAGAGTTGGGAATAGGAAGATAAAAATAAGGAGGGTATATGAGTGCTTTAGACATACTAGTTTTAAGTTATGTAGGAATATCTTATCTAGCTAGTATTGTGGTTGCTATAAATATAATACTCGAAAATCGAGATCCAGCTAAGACTATGGCATGGTTACTAATATTTATGGTACTTCCTGGGATTGGGCTAGTTATATATGGGGTGCTAGGCCGAAATATAAGAAA
>NZ_JBOGBV010000058.1:0-37658 GCF_051656405.1 Paraclostridium sp. | reverse complement strand
AAAATTCATATCCCACTCTGTTTATTTCTAATTTATTTTTAAGAAATGTATTTTTTATTTTATCATGAAGTATTTTATTTTTTATTAATAAATATGAACCACACACTCCAGCTAAATTAAAAGTCTTGTTTGGAGATGAACTAATTATTATATTTTCATAGTCGTTCTCAAAGTTTATTAAAGAAATAAATTTTTTATCATTTAATATCAAGTCGCTATGAACTTCGTCTGATAATAAAAAAACATTATATTTTTTGCATATATATACTAATTTATTTAATTCATCATAATCCCATACTCGTCCAGATGGATTATGTGGATTACACATCAATACACACTTTATGTCGTTCTTAATTATATTGGATTCAAGTTCATCAAAATCAATATAGTATCGGTTTTTTATATTTTTTAACGGTTGTTTAATAAGATTTAGTTCATTGTTTTCCACTATATCTCTAAACGGCCCATACACTGGAGTAAAAATCAAAACACTATCATTTTTATTTAGTAAAGTTTTAGCTACTAAATTCATAGATGCCAAAGTCCCTATTCCAGGTAATATTATATTTTTATCAATCTCTATATCATTTATTTTTTTATACCAATTAACTATAGATTCATTAAATTTTTCTAAAACATCAAAATATCCAAAATCACCTTTTTGTATAAATCCCATAAAATTATTAGTTATTTCAATTGGCAATTTATAGTCCATATCAGCTATAAATAGTGGATAAAATGGAGTTTTAAATCCTGGAAATCTTCTATTTATATAATCCTCATTCCACTTTTTAGATCCATTTTCTTTTCTACATAATATATCTTCAAAATCATACATGGCTATACCTTCTTCTTGTATTTTTCTATAAACCTTTTTATAAGCATATCCATAGCTATATGAAAGTTAAGCCTTGTATCAATGTCCGTGTCAGAATCTTGAGTGCACCCTGTGTAAATTTTATATTTACACATTCTTTCAAAGGTAGAACCTCTTGTTTCCGTTATCAATACAACATCTATTTCTTTCAAATTAGCTTCGACCAAAACTTCAAGTAATTCAGGTGTTTCTCCACTTCTTGAAAGTATTATAACTAAATCTTCTTCTTTTTTTAATATACGGCTTGATAGTCTCATAAATCTTGAATCATCGTGCTGTTCCGCTGGAATGCCTAAAAGCTGTAACTTTATTTGAAAAATTTTTCCTAGATAATTACTCATTCCCATACCGTAAATATTAATTTTTTTGCAGCTATTCATTTTGTCAATTATCTCATCACTTATAGATTCTGATACTAAACTATATGTATCTATCATAAGATTCACAAAATCATTATTCAAAACAGTATTTTCGTTTGAACTTTTTTCATTTCTTTTAAAATAATCATCTTTAAGTTGGATAAAACTATCATATCCTAATTTTTCTGATAGTCTATGGACACTTGTATTACTAACTGAAAATTCATTTGCAATGTTAGCTATAGTAAACTTTTTATAAGTAAATTTACTTTTATTTTCTAATAAATCATGTAATAAGTCTTTTTCTAATTTGCTTAAATTTCTAGCATTTAGTGAAATCTTTTTATTTAAATTCATGTTATAACGCCCACTCATCATCTTCAGAATCTGATTCTGAATTATTTTCTTCAACTTCTAGTTCTTCTTTTCTATATTGATTATCTAATGCTTTTACAAATGGTAAGTATATTAAAGTAGATGCAACTATAGCTATCAATTGAATCAATGCTCCTTGCCATCCACTAACTAATAACCCACTTATTATAGGTGGTGTCGTCCAAGGTGCTATAACTCCATTAAACGGTAGCATGAATTGTAATTTCATAGCTAAGTAAGCTATCAATACTGATACTATAGGTGCTAAAGTAACTGGTACTAACATTAATGGATTTAATATAATCGGAGTACCAAATATAAGTGGCTCATTTATATTAAATAAAGATGGAACTGCCCCTAATTTTGACATCATCTTTAATCTTTGAGATCTTGCAACTATAAGCATAGCAACTACTAACCCTATAGTCATACCTGCTCCACCTATTGTAGCAAATTGGTCTATCATTTGTATTGTTCCTACATTTGCATTTTCAAATGTAAGATGTCCAGCTTTAAATAGTTCTAAATTTTCTATAGCATTAGCATTTAATAAAGGATTAACTATTGAGTTAACTACAGTAGGATGTATTCCAAACCACCATAATAATCCATTTAATCCTGCGACTACAGTTATAGCTTCTACTGATGAAGTTAACCCTTGTAATGGAACTTGTAATACAGTGTATATAAAATCATGCATTGTAGTTCCCATAAATAAGAATATTCCATTTAATATTAGTGAAATTAAAACTACTATAGTCCCTGGTACTAAAGCTGTAAATGACTTGCTTACCATTTCTGGTACATTACTTGGAAGCTTAATCACTATTTTCTTATCAATTGCAAATCTATAAATTTCTGTAGATAATATACTCATTATAATTGCAGTTATAACTCCTCTAGCACCTAACCAAACCATAGGAATAACTTTATTCACAAATTCTCCGGCATCTGTTGTCATAGATTTAGGAGTTACTATCATATAAGCTACTAAAGATATTATCATTACAGATAAACTATCTAACTTATAATCTTCAGCCAGTTTATATGATAACGTCCCAGCTAACATGACTCCCATCAAATCAAATGTAGCTCTATAACCTGGTTCTAAATAAGCCCCCCAGTTTGGGCCAAATATGTTAGCCATAAATTCTGCATATCCACTTACAGGAAAATCCGCTATTAATAAAAATATAGACCCTATTATTGTAAGAGGCATTATAGCAAAGAATCCTGAACGTAATGCTTTTATATAACGTAAATTTGAAAATTTAGCTACTTTTGGTACCATTTTTTCTTCTATGAATTGTGTTACTTTTTCCATGGTTATATCCTCCTGTCGAATTTTGTTAACGTTTTCTTCAAATTTATTTTACTGGAATTTTTTCTAATTGTACATTTCTTTTTTCGGAATATTTTCCATAAATTCAGATATAAAATTATATAAAAAAAGATACTAAATTTCTTTAGTACCTCTTATATGTGCATAGTATTTCTAAATTCTTTTATATTGCTTCTACTAACTGGAATTTCTTTTTTTATATCATTTAACTTCAGTATATATGTACTATTAAACCACGGTATAATTTCTTTTATTTTATTTATATTAACAATATAAGATCTATGCGTTTTAAAAAACTGATTACTCGGTAAACTTTTGAAAAATTCAGAAATAGAGCTTTTAACTATATATTCGTTTTCTTTTGTATAAACTATTGTTTCTCTTTCGTTTGCTTCACAGTAATATATATCATCAAATTTTAAAACTATAATTTTATCATTTTTCCACATCGTTATTGTATCTTGCATATCGCTTTTTCCGTCTAAGTTTTGTTCTCTTTTTAAAACCTTTTCATTTTCTTCACAGTCTTTTAATTTATTCAATGTATTTATTATTCTCTGATCTGAATATGGCTTTAAGACATAGTCAAAAGCTTCTAATTCAAATGCTTCTACTGCATGTTCTTTATAGGCTGTTATAAATACGATTTTAGGCTTATACTTAAATTTATTTATAGTTTTAGCTAGCAATATACCATCTAACATAGGTATATTTATATCTAAAAATATAACATCTATGCTATTTTCTTGTATAAACTTTAAAACAGCTATTCCATTATCAAATTCACTTACAATTTCAATATTACTATGATTTTTAATAAAATATTTAAGTTCTTCTCTTGCTGGAAATTCATCTTCTACTATAATACACTTCATTAGTAAATCCTCCTATATTGAAAATTCTATTTTTGTACCTGGATTTAGTCTTTTTATAATTAAGCCTTTACCATACATAAGTTTCATTCTTAAATGCACATTATAAAGTCCAATTTTATTTTCTGGCATATTTCCATTTTCAACTCTTTTTATTATATCTTTATCTATTGTTACTCCATCATTTTCTACGCTTATATATATTTTATTAGCTTTGTTTTTAACGCTTATTTTAACAGTTCCATGCCCTCCATTAGCTCGTATTCCATGTATAATTGCATTTTCAACTAATGGTTGAATTATTAAACTTGGTATTTTTATATTAACATCTTCATCTATATCATAAATTACATTTAACTTATCTCCAAATCTTGCTTTTTCAATTTCAACATATGCTTTCACTTGCTCTAATTCTTTTTTTATATCTATAGTTGTATCACTAAACTCTAAGTTATATCTTAGAAAAGTAGCTAAATTTATAATTAAATTTCTAGCTATATCTGGATTTATTCGTATAAATGAAGTTATTGTGTTTAATGCATTAAATAAAAAATGTGGATTTATTTGAGTTTGTAATGCCTTTATTTCAGCTTTATTTGCTGCCTCTTTCATTTGCTCAACCTTTGATATTTCCATCAATGTAGATATCATTTGAGATAACCCAATGGCTAATGCTTGTCTAGATTCTGTTATTTCACGTTGCTTTGAATAGTATATTTTTAATGTACCTACAGTCTCGTCATTTTCTTTTAAGGGAATTATCATTGCTGTTTTTAACGGAGTTTTTTTATCAACTAAATATTCTTCTTGTTCTTCTTTTATATATATAATTTCACCTTTAATAATACATTCTTTGGTTATATTGCTTAAAGTCTTATTGTTATTTTTAAAATAGCCTTCTCCTATTCCAACATAAGACAATACAACCTTACTATCTGTAATCGATACAGCATCAGCATCTATATCATTTTTTATTATTTCACAAACTTTATTTAATGAGTTTTTATTCATATTCCTAAAATATGGGAGTGTTTTGTTTGCTATATCAAGTGATAACTTTGCTTGTTGAGCTGCAATTTCTTCTTTTTCTCTTCTTAAACTCTGTAAAATAGATATTAGAAAACCTATTCCAACTTGGCCTATCATCATAGGTATATATATGTGCCTTACAATAGATACAGCTATATCATAAGGTCTTGATAGTATTAAAATAATTTCCATACTCATGCTTTCAACAAACATTCCGCATATTATCCCAACCACCCATTTTTTATCACTATCTACTCTATTGCATAAATATCCTGATAAAATACCTGCCAACACACTAGTTAAAAAGCAAGGTATTGCTGTTATACCATTTATATCAATTAAAAACCTATGAACTCCTGCAATAACACCTGCTGTAACCCCTACTATAGGTCCAAACAACATTCCTCCTGAAACTATCGCAATATTTCGTACATTTGCCATAGAGCCATCCACATCTATTCCAAGGTATGTTCCTACAATAGCAAGAAAACTAAATACACCTGAAATTATAATTAAATTTCTTTTACTATTTTGCTCACTTTTTAATATATTCTTTAAGATTTTAATTTTACTCATTAAAATTAAAATCACTATTAGAAAACTAGTTTTTTCTAGTAAATTAAGTACTATTCCTTCGCCTGCCATAAAAACCTCTCTCTATAAAATTTCATACATATTAATTATATAATAGGAAGTAAAAAGAGTATATATTCACATTTATTAACTTGTGTTTTAAACACATTTTTAATTACAATTTCGTAACCGTAAGTAACAACGGTGTAACTGTTATCTTTATTTTTTCTATGGTAATATTTAAATATAGAAAGACATAAGCAATTATACTTAAATAAATATTATATAAAGAAAAGGGGTTTTACATATGAAAAAATCAATATTAGTTTTATCAATCTTAGTTGGAGGACTATTTTTAGTAAATCCTACTCATGAAATAACTTTTGCTCAAGAAAATAATAATCAAGCAACTGTTCAAAAACAACATACATTAACTCAAGCTGATGCACAACAGCTTTTAATAAATAATAATGACAAAGTAAATTACATATTCCAAGGAACTTCAGATAATTTTAAAGCTTTACAGGATAAAGGTTTAAAAGGATACGTATTCTTACCAGACGTTGACACTGATATGGGATATTTTGTTGACCAAGATACTAGTCATATTTACTATTTCCACCCAAGTGGATATTTAGAGTTAATAAAATAGATACTCAAAAACAGGCTCATTCTATTGAATAGAATGAGCCTGTTTTTTACATTACGTCTTTAATTACTCTGAGTGCATTTTTATAAAAAATCTTTTCTATCTCATCAACTTTAAAACCTTCTTTTTCTAACTGTATTGCAAGCTTGTTCATCTCACTTGAGTTTTTAATCTCAACAGGAGACTCTATTCCATCAAAGTCTGAGCCAAGTGCTATTGCATCTATTCCACCTACATTTCTAATATGTTTTATGTGTCTTACCATATCACTTATCATAGTCATAGGGGTTTCTCCTATAAATGCACTACAGAAGTTTATTCCAGTTACACCTCCAGCATTTGATAATATCTTAATCATTTCATCAGTTAAATTTCTGCTATGCTTAGTCATTTCTCTTGAATTTGAGTGAGTTGCAATAAATGGCTTTTTAGATATCTTTGCTACATCATAAAAACCTGCATCAGATAAGTGTGATACATCTACAATCATACCTAAATCGTTCATATTTTCAACAACTTCAATTCCAAATGGTTTTAGCCCTTTAGTTGCATTTTCTGGCTTTACATGTGGGTAACCAATTTCATTTTCATGGTTCCATGTTAATGTAATCATTCTAACTCCAAGGTCATAGAATTTTTTCAAATTTTCTAAATTGCCTTCTAAAACAGCACCTTCTTCTATTGCTAAAAGTGCACTCATTTTACCTTCTTTTTCATTTTTTATTATCTCTGTACAATTAGTAGCTAAGTCTATAAACTCATTATTTAATTTTATCTCTTCATGGAATTTACTTGCCATATTCATGCAGTGTTTATATGCATTTTTATGTTCATCAATATCAACATATAATGCAAATGTCTGAGCTAAACAGTTACCTTCTTTTAGTTTTTTTATATCTATGCAGTGTTCATTTTGACTTAAATTACTTCCACCTTTTCCTAACATTAATAAATCTATCGTATCGCAATGTAAATCTATAAATTTCACTTAAAATACCCCCAAATATTATTTTATTCATATACTAATATTATAGGTTTAGTTCCTTTAAATATCTATAATAAATATAAATGTCAATGATTGATGTTTTTAATATTATTTTCTTTTAATATTATAGTTGCTATATATAGGAGCTTTAGCTATATTTAAAGTATAAGATAAATAATTTTTTAACAAATTATAATATAAAAATAGGAGGATTTATATGTTATTTGAATGTTTCTATTATCCAATACTAGGCAATAGTGGTAATGTAATAAAATCTTATGAGAAGTTAAATGATTTTAAATTTGGTGATATAGTTCCAACCAAGACTATTTATTATAATTATGGTAATGATTTTATAATATACCAAGGCGAAAGTTTTTTTAAAGTTAAAAATAAAATTTTAGTTGGTCCTATTGATTTTAAAGACATCTCATTTCCTAATACCATAGTTTTTAATAATGGAACTCAGCTTACTGTATCATCAGATAAAGAATTAAAGTCAATTAAATTAATTTCACAAGGAGAATTTAAACCTGAAAAAGAACTTGGAGATTTATTCTTCTTATATAATTATTTTGTAAAAGAAATAAAATTAGCTCAGTATGACGTATTATCCATTCTTACGAATAGTTCTAAAAACTGTTCATTTATTAACAATGAACTCGATATAAATACAGAAAATCTAATAAATAATTTAAATATAATAAAATCTAAAATATGCGATTTATTAAGCTCTAATCATGATATCAAAGACTCTTATCTAAGCTATATGAATTTCAAAGAAAACGAAAATCTATTTAATCTTTCTATATACAAATTTTTCAAAAAAGAATATAAAGAATCTAAAAATTATTTAAAGCAAGCTTCAAATCCTCGTCATAATAATAAAGATCCAAAAATTAAATTAGAAAAAATGTTAGAGTCATGTAAAAATAATTATAGACTAACTTCTTAAGTCTTAATATTATAAAAGCTATGCTAGAACTTATATTCAAATACCTAAGTTCTAGCATAGCTTAATTTTTTAAATACTTTTAGCTTTTTGTATAAGTTTATTGTAAATACTTATCATATGTTCCTCATTTACATTGTCCTCAATTTCATCCATTGGTATCCATCTTACTCCACTATTTTCATCTTTCTTAATAAAAAGCTCTTCATTTTCATCAGCTTCTAAAATATAAGCTACGGATAAATGTAAATGTGCTGATACAAAGCTGCCTCTCTTCATATGAGAATTAACTGTTAAAATTTCTATCGAACAAATTTCATCAGTTATCGGTTTAACACATTTAATTCCAGTTTCTTCTTTAGCTTCTTTTATAGCTACATTTAATAAATCACTATCACCATCTGCATGACCACCTGTCCATCCCCATGAGTTGTATATATTGTGATGTATCATAAGTACTTTATCTCTATTTTTATTAACAATAAATCCTGAACTTGTCATATGACAAATCTTATTCTCTCTAGTTAATATATTGTCGTACTTTTCTATACACTCTAATATTAATTCTCTATCATTTTGTTCTTGCTCATTTATAGGTTTATAGTTTTTTATTTGCTCTATATATTCCATCATATCCTCCCAAGTTTTAATTATATATACTATTATAATATAAATGAAAAAAGCTGTCTCAAATGAAACAGCCTTTTACTTCTAATAATTTATCATTATAATTCCAAATGAAGCAGCTAGTACTAATACATCAGCTATTGCAACTAATGTGTATGCTTTACTTTGTTTTTTCTTCACACTTCTTATACTTCTAGCTATATTCATAATTAGGTACCCCCTCTAATCTATTAATAGTATATATTATGATAATTAACAATTTATGACATTCTAATTCAATATTTATTTTAAATTTAGTAAGATTATCTCTGGAACAACTGCTAAATCCTCAGCATTAAAATAATAGCTTATGTTGGCGTCAAATAATATATTTCCAGATGGCTCTAACTCTTCGTCGCCTTCCCATAATACAAACACCACGTAAGTATCATTTATAAATCTAACTTTATATGAAATATCCCCTATTTCTAATTTTTCAGCCCCTATATTTTCCATATGTAACTTAAACTTTTCAATTTTCTTGCCATAACTATCTGTAAATTTTTTAATAGTTCTTGATTTAAAATTTGGATAATAAACATACCCACCTTCAATTTCTTTGTAAGTTAAATATTTTTTAGTTTCTTTTATTCCCTTTGCATTAGTTAAAAATCTTAATATTAATATATTCGTAGCTGTGTCAGTTATAATTTCATTAGATTCTGTTAAGATTTTTCCTGATGGATATTGTACTTTTAAACATGTATTTAGGAAGTTAATTTTGAAGTATCGTTCATCGTGATTATATATAGAGTTTGACATTTGTAATATTTGGTCAATATTAGATTGTTGAAAGTTTTTTATTGTATGTTTTAAAACAAGTTCGTAATTACCTTCATTTAATTTATTACTCATTACATCACCTATTTAATTTATTTTTTCTTACTTTATATTATATTTCTACAAGTTACTATATATTTCCTTTTTATTGTTAAATAAACTTTATTTCCTAACTATTTTATATATTAATAATTTAAAATCAAAAAAGCTACAGATTATACTGTAGCTTTTTTCTCTATGTTTTATTTCTTTATTTACGTTTTACTTTTTTATTTATCATTTTAAATATTAATTTAACTTCATCTACTCTAAATACAATTATTGAAATTGCATATACTATAGCACCTAGACCTACAGATACAGCTAATTTAATTGCATCTTGTATAAATCCAGCGCTTAAAACTGCATCTATAATATTATAAGTAAATTTAGTTACAAGCGCCATTAAAAGTGCAGCTATTATCGATTTTATAAGAACCGAGATAATTTTCTTGCCACCGAATGCACCTATTTTTCTTCTTAAACTTACAGATAATAAAGCTATAGTTACTAAAGAAGAAATACTTGTAGCAAATGCAAGTCCACCTAATCCCATATTAGTGTATTTTACAAAAGCTAAGTTTAATACAATGTTTAATACCATTGCAATAATACCATTTATCATTGGCGTTTTAGTATCTTGTAATGAATAGAATATTTTTCCTAAAATATCTCTTAGTCCAAATCCTATCATACCAATTGAATAGAATATAAGTGCTATAGCTGTCATTTGTGTAGCTCTAGCATCAAACTCTCCTCTTTGGAATAATAATTTAACTATAGGCTCAGCAAGTATTATAGCTCCTACAGAAATAGGTATTATTATTAATGTAACTACATTTATAGCTGTTACTATTGATTCTTTAAATTTCTTTTTATTGTTCTCTGTAGATAATTTAGAAAGCATTGGGTATATAACCGAAGATATAGAAACTATAAACATACCCATTACAAACTGATTTAATTTTGTTGCATAATTAAGTGCAGAAATACTTCCTTCTACCAATGTAGAAGCTATTGTTCTATCTACTATACTATTAACTTGAGTTACTGCTACACCTATTAAAACAGGTCCTATTAGCCATAACATTCTCTTTAAGTATTCATCTTTTAAATTTATATATGGTCTGTACTTAAATCCTTTTTTACGAGCAAATGGATATTGGAATATAAATTGTAGAGATAATCCAATTAAAGTACCCCAAGGTAGTAAGTTTGGATTAATTGTTACACTTAAAAATATAGAAATTATAATAAGCATATTATATGGTACAGACATAAGCCCCGGTATTACAAAGTTTTCTTTAACTTGTAAAAATGCCATCATTATATAACTCATTCCTAAAAATGACATTCCAAGAATTAGTACTCTTGTAAAATATATAGCTTGAGTTAATGTTTCCCCTTTAAATCCAACCGCAAACAACTTAACAATTGGTTCTGTAAAAACAACTCCTAATAAAGAAGTTATTAAACATAACAAAACAACTATATTAAGTACGTTATTCGAAAATCTAAGGGAAGCTTTTTTTCCTTGTTTAGCCTCTAGGTCACAATATAGAGGTATAAATGCAGTTCCTAAAGATGTTCCTATTGCCGAGAATATAACTGCGGGTATATTCATAGCTACTAAGAATGCATCACTGGTACCTGATGCTCCATACGCCGACGCTAGTGCTAGTTCACGCCCAAATCCTAGTATCTTGGCTATTAATGTTGCAGCCATTAAACCGACAGCTGCTTTTGCTACTTTTGACATAAAACTTCGTCTCCTCTGAATCTTAAGTTTAATTTAATTATTTCCTTAACTAGTCTATTTTATATATTATATATTTATTTTTATATTTTGCAAATTTGTTTTTTCATATAAATGTGTTAAACTTTTTATATGGCATTATAATATGCCAAATTTTGACTTTATTCAAGGAGGTTTCCCATGAATTTTAAAACTACATATCATTGCCTAATTTTAAGACTAGAAAACTGCACTGACGATTTACTTTTCAACATTGCTACAAAAATAAGCAAACATAATTGTGTTGTAAAAACTATAGATGTTGATGAGTATAATAGTGAAAAAACTATATCTTTTACAAATCAAGATAATAAAGATTTAGTTCTTTATAAAACTGACGATGTTATAAAATTATACTTTGATAATACTATGAAAAATATAAGTCCTGTATTTGAAATTTATAATGATATAGTTGAATATATGGATTATATCGATGTTTTATAAATAAACCAAGGAGGAAATAAATTTCCTCCTTAATTTTATTTATTATTAAATTTTATTATTTTCTACCTTCTAAGAACTTAACTAAGTTATTTACTGTTGCCATGTCACTTCTTTCTAAGTCTGTTGGTTGAAGTGTTATTCCTAATCTTTCTTCAATTTCAAGTAAAACTTCTATTATCGCTAATGAATCTAAAAGTTCTGCTTCAAATAAATTTAAATTTAAATCATCTCTTATTTCGTCACATCCTAAAACATCTTCAAAAATTCCTATAACTGTCTCTTGCATTTTATATCCTCCTTAAATTAAGCAAAGTAACCTGAGAAAATTAACAATCCAAAGCATGCTATATGGAATGTTATAACAATTTGTACAATCTCAAACCACTTATCTTTTTTATGTTGTTTGTAAAACTTTGATTTCTTTTGATACATATCTGTAAGTACAAGCACTACCCCTTGGTATATCCCGTACACAATGTAAAACCATGTTAAACCATGCCAAAATCCCATAGTTATCATTGTAACCATTTGTGCAACATGAGATGCTGTAGCTCTTTTCTTAAATCTTTTCTTTCTCATAGATGCAATTACAAATCTTGAGAAAATATAATCCCCAAACCATCTTGAAAGACTTATATGCCATCTTGTCCAGAATTCTTTCATATCCTTACTTAAGAATGGCTTATCGAAGTTATCTGGTGCTTTTATCCCAAATATATAACTTGTTCCTACAGCAAATAAACTATATCCTCCAAAGTCAAAGAATAAATATAAGCTATATGCATACATATAACTCATAGCATTTACAAAGTTTATTTCTGAAGGTATTTTTGACATCCAATATGTGTTTACTAAAAATGCTATTACAAATTTATATCCAACACCCATGAATATCTTTTTAATACCTGGTATTAAATAATCGTCTATATATTCCTCTTTAGGTATCTTCTTTTCTAAGTCTTTTTCAAATCTTCTTGATCTATCGATCGGCCCAGAACTTAATGTTGGGAAAAACAATACAAAATAAAGCATTGTTGAAATTTTAACTTCTTTAATTGCTCCATCATAAATTTCAATTACCATTTGTATAGTTCTAAAGTTCAGGTATGATATACCTATAAACCCTATTGCTCCAAATGATGTAAGTGGTGAAATTTTATTTATTATAATAGGAGACATAGAAGCTAGCAAAAATAGTCTATAAACTAATTTACTATCCGTTTTTTTTCTTACATATTCATATCCTTTAACTACTATTATTTCTAACGCCATAAATGCTATTAAAAATGAAAGTCTAACATTTACACCAACTATTAAAAGTATCATGAATGCAGTCGCTATCATACCATAATACTTTATATTTTTTTCTCTTAACCCTAAAATTACTGCTGGTATTGCTGTTAATAGTAATATATAAAGATAAAAATAATCTCCATATTGTGAAAAAGTCATTAATTTTCCTCCATAAGTTTCTTTCTATCTATTTTCCCGTTAATATTTGTAGGGAACTCATCTATAATTTTTATAGTTCTAGGTATCATATATGAAGGTATATATTTACCTAATTCTTTTTTTATTACCACTCCATTTTTTATATCACTTAATGAATTACTTTCTTTTAATTCTACAATTCCTTTTAAGTAAGCAATTTTTTCATTTTTATAAACTGGTAAAACTATTGCATTTTTAACATTTTCAACTTTTCTTAAGTTACTTTCTATATCTTCAATTTCTATTCTAAATCCATTTAATTTTATTTGGAAATCTCTTCTTCCACAGTAGTAAATATTTCCACCTAATAGGTATCCCATATCCCCTGTTCTGTAAGCTCTATACTTAACTCCACCTATTTCATCATAGAAGAATACTTCATCAGTTTTTTCCTTGTTATTAAAATAACCTTTTGAAACAGAAGGTCCAATTATTGTAATTTCACCTTTTTCGCCTTCTTTAACTTCATTTCCATCTTCATCTAATATTTTTATTTTGCAGTTTTCCATAGGATACCCAACTGGCAAACTTTTTTCATCATTTATAAGTTCTTCTGACATATCATTTACACTAACACCTACTGTTGCTTCTGTTGGTCCATATCCATTTATAACTCTAGTGTTTGGGAATCTCTCTAATAACTCTTTAGTTAAAGGTTTTGGAAGAGCTTCACCTATGAATATCATAGACTCTAATTTTGGTAACATTTCACTATTAAAACTATTTTCTGTTACACAAACACCTGCAAATGATGGAGTAGAAACCCAAATAGCCATATCTGACTTCCCAAATTGATTAAATAGTTCTTTATAATCTGCTAAAACTTTCTTTGATAAAGAAAATAATGTAGCACCATGAACTAGTCCTGGATATATAGATGTTACTGAAAGATCAAATGAATATGCAGCTTGGTTCATTATCACTTTTTCACTTCCATCAATTTTTAAATATGGGCTTATCCAGTCAACAAAGCTATCTAGGTTATTAGAACTTATTTGTACCCCTTTTGGCTTTCCTGTACTTCCTGATGTAAATAAAATGTATGCATTTTCATCATCTTTTACCCAGTTTTCTTTAGATATTGACTTACCTTCATAAGTTTTTATTATCTCATTAAGTTTTTCTTCATTTACAATATTTAAATCTCCAAAGTTAGTTTCTTCACTAAAATTGAAAACTACCTTTGGTTTAACTTCTTTTGTTACTTCAAATACTCTATCTATTGGGAAGCTTATGTCTAACGGTACATAAGCTCTTCCTGATTTTAAAGCCCCTATCATACATACCATTATCTTATTTTCTTTATTTCCATATATAACTATAGGAGTATCTTCATCTCCATAAATGTCTTTTAAGTATAAAGCAATAGCTTCTGAATACTTATCTAAATCTTTGTATGAAAGATTTTCGTCATTGCATTTTAATGCTATTCTATCTGTATCTGAATACTTTTTTATACCTTCAATAATTTTCATGTCTAATCCTCCTCATTAAAACTCATTGTATATGAATGGCAATTCTTTAAATGGAGTAAATGTTAATATTAATATTGCTGCAATTATTATTATCGTAAAACAAATACTCATCATTAAGTACTTATTGCTGGTTAAATTCTTTAAATAACTTTTCACAAACATCTACCCAACCTTTCGTTCCAAGATGCATTACATCACGTAAATAATACTTTTCATTTTCTTTTGATCTTAAATCAATAACATCAAAACCGTGTTGTTTTGCAAGGTTCCCCGCTTTATTGTAAAATTCGTATCTCTCGTCTTTTTGTATACCTGTTACATTGTAAAACTTATCCATAGCAGGTATAAGTACAACTACAGGCTTTATCCCTAAATCGTTGCACACGTCTAGAGTAAGTTGGTAATCATCAAACTCTTTTGAATCTACAAGGTTCACATCCTTATATTTACCTCTTACTTTATCTAAATTCTTTCCAAAATTCTTTTTATAGTATATTTTATCTATAGATAGGTTATTTTTACCTACTCTCTTTTTAGCATCTACTATAGCTTGGTCCATTTCTTTGTCCCAATTAATAGGCTTTCCAGGTGCTAAAGCTTTTTTATCAGGTAAATTTACTAACCTTTCATATAACATACCTTTTTCTTTAAGCTTGACTGTATCTTCTCTAAACTCGAAATAAGGTGCTAATAGCACTTTTTCCACTTTTGATACCAATGTATTAGAACTATATAACTTAGCATATACAGCCTCAGACTTGTATTCTTCTGATCCAATTAATAATTTACTTGCTCTATTTGCAAATCTAACCTTATTTTCTTTAGAAATATCTGGGTTGTTTAAAAATGTGTAAAATTGAGTTGGAGAAAATCTCGTCTGATAGTGATGAGAAGTAACCCCTTCCTTATCCATAAACCACTGCATTGAAACTAATAAAACTACCTTTTTATCCTTTATACTTGGATCAAAACTACCTAAAATAGTAGTATCTTGTAAGTTCTGAGTATATGCTCTCCCGATCGTAATAACTTCATTTTTACTTCTATTAGTATTAAAATAATACGTAGGGTGTTGCTTTGTTGAATGCCCTAACTCTGATGATCCTAGCATCATTATATCTTTTTTTTGTAAAAAATGGTTATTAGCAATAACGCCTTTATCTTTTATATTACTTAAAGAATTGTTCATTATTGGTTTTAAATCTTTTTCTTCAAGCATGTAGTCAATTTTAGAATCAAGGAATTTATTTAGTCCGAATAAAAATATACCGCCCACTACTAATGGTATAATGAAATAAATTAATTTTTTCATACTTACTCTCCTCTAAAATGTTCATAATCTATAAATATATTAGTACTTTGCCTAAATATATTCAATAACAATATTGTAATCAAATGTCACACTTTGTCATTATATTCTTTTTTTTATATAAATTCCAGTTAATTTTTTGTGTCATCTCCCATTTTATACCATTTTTTAACCATTTTCTTATGTTTTTATCCATTTAAGTTGTTTTTTAGGAAACATTTATCATGAAATTCATTTTTAATTTATTTTATAATTCCAGTTTTTCACATATTATATTTCAAGTTTTTTGAAATCAATAAATTTACCTTATCTATGAGCTAGTGAAATTTACTAAATTTAGTCATTAATCGATCTTTAATCTTACAAATAAGTAAAGGATCATTAATTATTAATGATCCTTTACTTATTTGTAATAGCTTCACTATTTTGAGTTATTTTTTCTGTCGTTTTTTTGTCTATTTCTTTCTTTAGTTCTTTCAAGTAAGGTGAAAATTCCACCTTGTCCGAACCATAAGTAAACTGTAAATCATATTCTAACGGAATCCAAGTACTAATATCCGCCTCGTTATGTTGAATCACTGCTTCTAAGTTATCTAACGCTTTATAAAGCTTTGCTTCATCTGTTTTACGTTCATTCATTTCCGCTAAAAGTTCTGTAAATTCCTCTTTATAAGGAGCAGGGAAAGTTCCAATCCATTGTAAAAAGATTTCATCCTCTTTTTTACTATCTTCTTCCTTCTTATCAAAAGCTGGAATATCACCAGTAAAAGCCTCCCCTAAATCATGAATCAAACACATACGAATTACCTTATCCATATCAATATTTGGAAATTCATCTCTCATTAATAATGCCATTAATGCAATACGCCAGCTATGTTCCGCTACACTTTCATGACGTCCACTTGATGTCCATGAATGCCTAGTGTTGCATTTTAATTTTTCTGCTACTGATAATATTTCTAGAAATGTTGATGTGTTCATACGAAGTTCCTCCCCCAAGCTTATATTTATATGCATCTTATATAAAATATATTTACTTCGTATTGTGTAACAATTACGTAATAAATATATTTCATATTATATCATAGTTACGTTTATAGTCTGAGAACTAAACTCCATAATGCTTTCGTTGCTATTTTAAATAAACTTAGCTAGAATTAACTTGCAAAGTATAAGGAGGTGATTTATATTGAAGGATTCAACAAATACTTCTAGTGTATCTAAATATTTATCTTCGATTTTATCAATTGTTGCTTTAATCTTAATTTTAATTGATTTTTTTACTAATCTTACTATTTTAAGTGCTTTAGGCTTCTTTATTATAGGTTTCATTAATTTATATGACGCAATTAATAGTTACAAGCTTGATAGGTCAATAGATTATTTATCTTGGATATTTGCTTTCATTGGCTTTATTATTGCTATATCGGATGTTTTTTCTATGTTTTAAAATTTAGAGTTTATTATAAAAAAGGAGATAACAAAAGTTATCTCCTTTATAATTTAATTTTCAAATAAGGTTCTTTGACACTTCTTCATCCCTAAAAATGTATAACAATCTTAATCAATAAAATATGCACCTAAATTTATAATTAAGATGTCTAAAATACTATTTTCATTATTAAAAATAAAATTCATATGTTTATTTAATATATTTTTATTTAAAAACAATAATAAATTATCTATAATCAATTATATAGAAATAATTTCTGGAGGGGCAAATTTATGAATTCAAAATTAGTAAAACGCGGTTTATCATTATTCTTATACCTTACATTAGTTTTTTTAAGTGGAGGGTCGATATATATTTTATTTCAAAAAATACCGGAACTTATGTTGACATTCGATTTTAGTCATATAGTTTCTCTAATTATGGCTATTATATATATGGGTAATTATATATTAGTAAATATATTTTTAATCGGAATAATAGAAAGTACTGACTATACACCTTTTGTATTTGCTAATGTAAAAAGGTTTAAAAAGATGGGGTATTGCTTATTTGTAAATGCAATAATAGAGTGTATTTTAGGGTATAGCTTAAATAAGAATGCATCTATCCAATTTATAGGTACTGAGAATGGAGCAATTACACGTCCTATGATTATATGTATTGTAGCTGCTTTAATGTTCTTTGTTATCGGAGAAGTATTTGATAAGGCTATAAAACTAAAAGAAGATAATGATTTAACTGTATAGAAAAGTTTATGTCAATTATAGTTAATTTAGATGTAATGATAGCTAAGAGAAAAATATCTCTTAAAGAATTATCCGAAAAGATAGATATTACTAATTCAAACTTATCAATACTAAAAAACAATAAAGCAAGAGCTATAAGATTTACTACTTTAAATGAAATTTGTAAGATTTTAGATTGTCAGCCAGGAGATATACTTGAGTATATAGACGATGATGAAGAATAGTATTTTTAATATTTATGTAATTCAAAAAGGTGAAGTCATTATCATAGACTACACCTTTTTTATTTCTAATTATTCTACTAATTTATCCACTATAGTAAGTTTTTTCTCTAATATTTATAGCTGTTGGTTTAATCCTTACTTTTAACTCCCCGTATTCTAATTCCTGTCGTTCTTGTCCATTTTTCAATATATTATTTAGTTTTAAATCTTATGTAGTTTCATATAAGTATATAGAGGTGATTTATATTGAAAAGTGAAACAAATACTTATACTTTATCTAAACGTTTTTCATTATCTTCTATGTTATCAATCATTGCTTTAATCTTAATTTGCATTGATATATTTGCTGATATTATTATTTTAAGTATTGTAGGCTTATTGACTATTGGATGTATCAGCTTATATGATACAATACATAACTATAAACTTTATAGTATAATACAGTTTTTTTCTTTATTTAATACAGTGGTGAGTTTTACGTTTGCTGCATTAGATATTTTTTCTATGTTTTAAACTTAAACCTTTATCATAAATAAAAGGAGATAACAAAAGTTATCTCCTTTTATTTATTTGATTATTTTTTTATTGAAAACTCCTTCTAATCCGGCCTTTTTAACTCTAGTTTCTATTTCTTTTTTATCTATTGTATAAAAACCTAAATCCTTCATTCTATTAAAGTAAACACTTCCTGCAAAAGTAAACTTTAATCTATCTGAATGTTCCTCTTTTAATTCTTGATTAGCATAAGATATAAAGTCTCCAATTGCAATACTAGTTGGTAGTTGAAGTAAATACATGCCTATAGCATTTCTAGCTGCATTATGCCCAGCTAAAGATCCAGTACATATAGCTTCTGTGTGACCTACAAAGAATCCACTTTTTTCTCCGCCTACAAATAAGTTTTCAAGTCCTGTTACTCTCATATAATTGTCTCTTGGTGCAACTGAAAAATATCTTACTGAATTTCCCTTTCCTCCTGAATATGGATCTACTATTATAGCTCCCTCAAATCCTGGAATTTTTCTTAATTTTTCAAGTGGATAAAATGGTGCCATTAGTTTTGCATGACCTCGGTTGTTAGTATTGCAACTTATAAAGAAGCTAAAGAAAGGTTGTTTCCACCCTATGTTCCTTTATATAAGACTATAATATTGTATTCTAAGGATTTCTTATTTGAAGAGTATTTAGAAAGTGATTCAATTGGAGAGTTTATTGTTAAGTTTAAAAAGAATAACAATTTGACTTTAAAAGATATTTCTAATATGACTGGCTTTAGTGTATCTCATATAGCTAATGTAATCTATGGTAAAAATGCAACACCTGATTTTATACTTGCAATTAGCAAATTAAAAAAATAATTTATATTAATAAAGAGGTATGTCATTATATACTCCATACCTCTTTATTAATATATTTTTTTAATACGCTTTTTATATAATTATACACTTAGCATAAACTTTCTAACATCACTAACTGGTGCTCTAAATTCAGCATCAGTTCCTATTGCTTCAAAGTGTTTTTCTGCACATGTTATTTTTGCATCTTCTTCTGGCCTAAGCCCTAGTCTATTTTCAGTTCCTTTACTTTCTATAACAAAGTATAATTTTTCTTTGCCTCCTTTTTCTACAACTAAAGCCCAATCTGGATTATAGTTTCCTAAAGGAGTATCTATCTTAAACCAACTTGGAAGCTTGACATATACTTTTACATTTTTATCTGATTCAAACCTCTTTGCAAACTTAAGCTCTGTTTTAGAATCGCAAATAGCATAATTGTAAGGTGATTTTTTACTCTCAACTACTTTATCATTTAAATATGCAAGTAATGTTTCATCTTCACTATTAAAAGTTTCAACTGAATAATAGTCATTAATTTTCTCATATTTTATTCCATTTGCAACGAATATTCTAAGCTCTGAATTTATAATTCTAACAACCTCTTCTATAAATTTTTGTGGATTTTTCTTAAAGTCATCTAGTCTCTTAGATCCCACTAAAATACTTATTACTGTCTTTCTAGTTAGCCTAGTTTTATTTTGTAATTCAGTTATAATATCAGGCAAATAGTTTACAGTATGAACATCATACTCTGGAGATTCCTCCTGAAGCTTAGATACTGCTCCAAGTTCTCTAGTTATATTAACACTATCTTTTCTTGATATTAATTTAGGAGCTTGTATAGTTGGCATCTTATATATACGTTCTATACATTTTTCAATTAGCTCTTCACTATTGAAATTAACTGAATAGATAGTTTTTGTATTTATCTTATTCCATAAAGCTATAAATTCTTCGCTATCTACAACTACTTTGTTAAGCTCAACTTTCTCTCTCTTGCTTCTATCTTTTATTTCATAAATACTGCATCTTTTATCTAGAACTTCCACTATCTCTCTAAAAAAATCTTGGAAGCCTTCACCTTGTAAAGTGAATTTAGTTTCCCCTGTATCTTCTAGTTGCAATGCATCTAATTCTTTCTTTAGCTTATCTTGTATCTTACCTTTTTTATCAATATACTCGTTTTTTTCAAGATACTTAAACACTTCCTCAGATTTGTCATATCCAAGATATACGTCTTTTTGCTTTTGATTATCATATCTTTTTACATTAGCAAATGAATATTTTTCTATAACTCCAAATCTTGTACCTGTATCTTCTTGTAATTCATTTTGTAATCTATTTACAAATTCCGCATACGATTCATTAGCCATAACTGTTAAAGTGTTTACGCTAGTATCATTTATACGCTCTCCAGTTTGATCCACACATAATCTAAGCCCTCTCCCAATCTCTTGTCTACGTTTTATATATGTACCTGCACTATCCTTTAAAGTACATATTTGAAATACATTCGGATTATCCCAACCTTCTCTAAGTGCTGAGTGTGAAAATATAAATCTTAATGGATTAGCCATATCTAGTAATCTTTCTTTATCTTTCATTATTAAGCGGTAAATATCCTCATCAGCTTGAGTATTTCCTTTTGTATCTTTTAGTTTTCCTTTTTTATCTTGTGCAAAATACCCATTATGAGTAGCCCCAATAGATACATTTCGATTTATATTTTTTGCGAATCTTGGTTGCTTGATTAAATCATCATACTCTTGTTCAAACATAGTAGCATATTTCCCAAGAAGAATTTCTCCATCCTTTGAATAGTCTCTATAATTGCACACCTTATCTATAAAAAATAAACTTAATACTTTTATTCCTTTTTTATTAAGTATTATTTCTTTTTCTAAATGTTCTTCTATAGTTTTTCTTATTTGATACCTTTTAATTATATCATCATCAATATCTCCTATAGCTTGATTTAGCCCTATAACTTCTCCATTTATGACAATATACTCATCATTTTTTCCCCAGCTTATATCTTCTATCTTATGATTTCTATAAATTTCACGGTATCCCGATATATCAAATAAGTAATCACCTAATTTTATAGGTTTAGTTGTTCTTTTAACTACTCCCTTTTTATCCTGAACATCTATCTCAACCTTAGCCTTACGTTCATCTACACTAATAAGTTTTATATATGGCTTGTTAAAAGATTCTTCACTTCTGATAGACATTACTTCTATTCTTTTTACTAGTTTTTGCTCATACGCCTCAACCGCATCTAATCTATAAACCATGTTATATTTATCCAAATGAGTTGCTGAGTATCTTAAAGTGCACATAGGTTTTAGAGATTTTATAGCCTCTTTTGATTTAGATGTATTATCAACACTTTGAGGTTCATCTATTATAACTATGGGATTAGTTGCTGCTATTAAATCTATAGGTCTTTGTCCGTTTAACTTATCTTGTTTTCTATGAATTATATTTGCCTTATCTTCTTTTTCAGGGTCTACAAACCCTTTTCTAAATGCATCTATATTTATAATCATTATTTGTATATTGCTTGAAGTTGCAAAATTTCTTACTTTATCAAGTTCTGATGAATCATATACAAAATATTCTAATGGTACATTGTCATATGAACTATTGAAATGCTCTTTAGTTATTTGTAGTGATTTTTCAACTCCCTCACGAATAGCTACAGATGGAACAACTATAACAAACTTTTTAAATCCGTAATTTTTATTTAATTCATATATACTTTTAAGATATACATATGTCTTTCCTGTACCTGTTTCCATCTCCACAGTAAAATTCATTCCGTTATCTTTTAGTTGTTCTAAATTTTCAGTTCTTGGCAAGTTATTTTTCATTTGTATATTTTGTATATTTTCTAGTATTTGTTCTGGCACAAGTTCTAATTTATTACCTATACCTATATTACTTTGAACTACTCCCATTTGAAGTTGTACATCATTTAAACACTTACTATTTAAGACGGTAAATTTAGACTCTATTACATTTTGTTTTTTAAATATATCTACAACTGATTCTATAGCTTCTTTTTGATACTGTAAATTTGATTTAAACTTTAGCTTCATTTCTATACACTCCTTACATCAGTAATTCCAAACTGTTTTAAGTTTTGTATAGTGTTCATTTTTTGACTATCAGTTTTAAATCCAGTTTCTTTAAATACTACTTTCATATCCATAAATTCTGATTTATATTTTGGTATTTCTTTTATTATATTTTCTGTTATTTCATCTTCTAGGCATATTACTAAGGAACCCATACCAATATTGTATATTTTCTTATCATCTATATTTACTTCATTAACAGGAGTTGTAAGCTCTATACCCATTTTTATAAGTACCTCAAATAATAAATCTTCTTTACTCCTTCCACTTTTTAAATTATCTGTCATCTCTTCTAGAGTCATTGCTAATTCATCATAACTAGGACTCCATTCTTTTATATTTGAGTTATCTAGTTTAAACACTTTAAATCCTATATCTAAATCAGTTTTTCCACTTTCAAATACTACTTTTTCTCCAGCACGTCTTATACGTTCTTTCCCTATTTCGCATATATTTTTATATCCTTCTTTATACGCTTCACTTTTTTCATCAGTTACTTCAGGAAGCTGTACCATTATAAACTTACGATTACCATCATCTTCTGAATTTAATTTCATTACTGCATCTGCCGTTGAAGATGATCCTGAAAAGAAATCTAATATAATATCATTATTTCTACTTCCTTGATTAAGACAATACTTAATTAATCCAATTGGTTTTGGATTTGTAAATATTTTATTAGGCATTATCTCTTTAAATGATATAGTTCCAGAATCACTTGAAAATTCACTTCCGCTTAAAAATGATTTTGATTTTACTATTCTTGTTTCTCCATACCTTTCTAAATAATCTTTTTGATATATATCATACTCTCCTCTTATTGATATGTACTTTACAGCTAATTCATTTATTCTTTCCAATGCTGTATCTTTTCCCCATCTCCAACGCCCATCTGTATTATCAGATAGCTTAGGTAAAATCTCAATATCTTCATCACTAGTCTTATTTAAACTTATAGTGTTACTTTTTTGATTATAATAAAAAGGGTAATACATGTTAGGTCTATCTTCTCTTTTAGAGTTCGTTCCTCTTTTTCTTAGCCCTAATAATCTATATTTACCGACTTCATCTTCTAAGTTATACTCACTTAAATACTCTTGCGGCATAGGAATTCCATATGTTTTAAATTTATAGCTTTTTCTATATATAATTAAATTTTCATGAGCTGTAGCTATGTATTCATCATCACTTCTTCCTTTTAAATTATTTACAACAGCTACATTTGCTATAAAATTGACCTCTCCAAATATTTCATCACATAGCTTCTTTAAATTAGCTTGTTCATTTTCATCTATGCTTATAAATATAACTCCATCTTCTCTAAGCAAATTTCTAGCTAATTTTAAACGTGGATACATCATATTTAGCCAATCAGTATGATATCTTCCATTAGTCTCTGGATTAGCCTTAGTTGTTTGATTTGTCATTTCCTTATAATTCGCTATATTATCTCTAAAGTTATCCTTATATACGAAATCTTTCCCAGTATTATATGGTGGATCTATATATATCATTTTGACTTTGCCAAAGTAGCTTTTTTGAAGAAGTTTTAATACTTCTAAATTATCTCCTTCTATATATAAGTTTTCTGTAGTGTCCCAATTTTTACTACTTTCTTTATCTGGTCTTAAAGTTCCTGTTGATGGAGTCTGAGATATTTTTATAGAATTACTTTTTCCATTCCATTTAAATTCATATCTTTCTTCATCCATTTCTATACTATCTCCTAAGACCATTCTCAGCTTGTCAAAATCTATTTTTCCGTCACTAAATACTTCAGGAAAGAGTTGTTTTAAGTTGTCTAAATTATTTTGTGTTAAATCCATGCTTTGTCCATTTAACTTCTCCATAACATCCTCCTATATTGTTATATAATCTATAACCAAAATTTATATTAATAGTATATCATAATTTAATTATTGACTAAAAACTTACTTTTACTATATTTATGTATACTTATTCTATATATATTGACTTAGTTATAAGTTAAATATAATATGAAATATGTAGTATTTTATATTATTTTTATTTTTATGAGGGAGATTTATATGAATAACGAATACTTAATGGAATTAATGTTCCAACTTAAAATATTAAAGTCAACTGGAAATGAATTTGAAAGCTTGTTTTATCAAGTAATGAAAAAATATGATAGAAATTTTATAGAAATAAAACCACAAGGAAATTTAGGGGATAAAAAGTGTGACGGGTACATAAAAAGCAAAGGAGTTTTTTTCCAGGTTTATGGTCCAGAAGATGCCTCAAATGCTGATACTCAAAGATATGCAATATCAAAGTTAAAAAAAGACTTTGAAGGATTATACGCTCATACACAAAATGGTACTTATGAACTTATACAAGAATTTTATTTTGTTATAAATACCAAAGGCACTCAAGGAATTTATCCTGATCTTTCAGACAAGTTGACTGATCTTTCAAACTCCTATCCAGATATATATTTCGATTATATTGATACTAATGAAATTATATCTAGATTTATGGAACTTAGACCTGTTCATAAACGTCAAATTTTACAAAGTTTTATTCCTGACATAAGTTTTTCAGATATTAAATTTTCTATAATTCAAAATATCGTTGAACATCTTAATAAAACTGTTTGTAGAAATAATTTTGATGATAATTGTATAGTACCCGATTTTTACGAAAAAATTGAATTTAATAATCTGGGTCGCAAAATAACTCGTGCTCTTGAAGATGCAAATGCCTATATTGATAAGCTGGATGAATTTCTTTCAGATTCATATTCTAATAATGCTAAGGTTGAACTATGTAATATATATAGAACTCTTTATTCTAAAGCTAAAGAAATCTATCCAAGTGATTCAAATTCTCAATTTAAATATATTTTAAATTCTTCTTATGAAAAAAATGATAGTTTGGACTTTCCTACAGAGAGTGCATACATCTCTAATATTCTTATAATAATGGCTAAGTATTTTAATTCTTGTGATATATTTGAAGAACCAAAAAAAATAGAGTAGAGGTTATATCCTCTACTCTATTTTCATATCTACTTTAACTCCTAAAAGTTTGTCTTTATCTGATGAATCTAATAGTTCAATTACAACTCTACTTTTTATATATTCTACAAATTCATAATCTTCATTGTGTAATGCTATATCTACAACATTATCAAATACATCATTATTTATATTCAATATGTATTGATATCCTTTGTCAATGCAAATTTGCTTAGCTAATTTAATCATTTTATAAATTTGCCTTGGATCAGTTTCACTAAATACATTATTATCGTGGTAAATAAATCTTACATTATGGTTATTTTGTAATGTTAAATTAATAAAATCCATACAGAAAATTTTAACTTTATTAATACCCATTGATCCTTCTCCACTTACCATTGGCTCTATAGTAAACCTAGTTTTATTATCTCCATTATTGTTTTTTATAGATATTCCAGCTTCTTTTTTATCATCATATATGTACTCTATATACTCTTTAAACTTATTTGATATATTTTCAATATTTGTCTGATTTTCTATTAGCCATTTATCTGTACTTGCATTTGCTTTAGCAAATTCTACATTTAAATCGTTTATCTTTTCAGTTATTCCATTTATTATCTTATTATAGCTTTCCGTCTTTTGAAGCTTAAGCTTCATATCTGTCAATTTATTTTGTAATGCTTCATATTCAGATATAGATCCAGTTTCTCTTAAGTACTTGCTGTTTTCATTTATACTTTTATTTATTGATTCTAAATCTTGTTTTATAGTTTTAAGTTCTCTATCAATTTTTTCTCTGTCTTTTCTAAGCCTTGTTTGTCTACTCTCTAAAAGCTTTGAATGAAAATCAGAAACTTCATTCAATGATTTTTTTATCATCTCAGGTAGTATTAACTTTGAGTTCTCATATAAGTTTATAACCTCTTGAGAATCAACGTCTATTTTAACTTTTAAACTTTCATTTATATTTTTCAGTCTACTTTCATATAAAGTTATTTGATTTAACAAGTCATTTTTTTCATATTTTAAGTCATCAACTTCTAATTTTATATCATTATATTCCTCAGATATATTAAATTTACTTATACTTTCTTCTAAATCTTCTATTTCCTTCTTTAAGTTATTTATAGATACACTTATATCTATACCTTCCGTGACTATAGACTTTATGTCTTCATCTTTTTCTATTAGCTTTTTATTATCTTTTAACTGCTTTATCTTTTCTTTCAATCTGATTTTTTCATCTGCTAATTTTAAATTTAATCCAAGTAAAAATGCACTACTTAAAGATTTAGCATCAACTTGCTCCTTAGCTTTGCATTGATCCCATTCTAAGTATCCATATGGAGGTATTCTCATAAATCTAGATATTAAATTTCTATATGATAAATTTTTATATTCATCTTCAAAGTAAAATAAATTACTTTCCATAAAATATTTAAAGTCTTTAATACTATTTTCTTCATTATTTAAGATAATTTCTTTTTGATTTGTGCTATTTCTAGTAGATGTATATGTTTTATTCCCTAATGTAAAATCAAGACTAAAATTCCAATCATCTAGTTTTTGCAATGATTTAATATTGCTACTACCTAGGCAAAAATCTATTAACCTTAAAGAAAGGGTCTTTCCTACCCCATTAAATGTCTTTTTATTATCCTTAGTAGTTTTTTTCCCTAAAATTATATTTATATTGTTATCTTCAAACTCTATGTCTCTAAAAAATTCTTTATCAGAATATAACTTATTTAATATCATTGTATATTTCACCCCTCTCATTTATGTTTACTGAGCCAATAATATATAATAAATCTATTGTTAATATGAAATTATCAAAAGTATGTTTTTTATTTATTTTCCCTGTATCTATGTAAATTTCATTTAAGTGTTTCCAACAATCATCTATACTTTTAGGAGTGTCTAATATTGATAATACAAAGGCTCCTAATCCAATCAATGATTCAGACATATTTATATTTTTACCTGGCATTATCATATTTATCACCTCCTATTATAATATTCAATCTTTTATTTAAAAGCATATTATTATATCATATTATATTTAACATTACTTTATTATATTATATCATTTTTTAAAATTTTTACATTACAAAAATAATAAGCCTTGTATTTATAACAAGACTTATTTAATTTAATCTATAAAGTTTTATTTATTTAATACTAGTTTTAATTCTTCAATTTCTTCTTTTAACTTATTCGCTTCTACATTAAGCTTCATTTTCTTATTAAATTGAGTCTCTCCTTTTATCTTCTTAGCAATACTTTCAATCTCATTGTTATAGTTATTAATTTTTCCTATAATTAATTTACTTTCTTCTAAATTTCCTTTATCATCAATAGTCTTATAAGATCCAACTAGCTCTACATTTTGAAAAGTATAAATTCTATTATCAATCATTTTGTAGAAATCATAAAAATTACTATGTGTTAAACTACTTAACTTAATAGAATCTAAAAACTTATTATTGTCCCCCTCTAATTTAGTTACGTCTATCCACGGTGTAATGTGCATCTCATCAACAACTACTTTGCTATTATCAGATTTGCTTAACCTCTTAATAGCTGTACTTATTGCTATCTTATTCTCAAATTCAAATATAATAACTATAGGACTAGGTATATTATTGTTTATAATTTTACATATCCTATCCAACTTATCATCTTGCTTTAAGGAAACTCTCATGTACCCTATAGCTGTATATAAATATTCATCGTCTTTAAATGAATCTATATTTATATTTCTTGTATCTAGAACATATGCCATTTCCATTTTATCTACATTTTGAGTAAAATTTTTTTCATCATCTTTACTAAAATTTGACTGTTGATAAAATAATTTTTTAGTTATTTTCTGTCCTATATATCTAATACGTTCTTTTAATTCTAAAATTTCAAATATATCGTTCATACTAACCCCTTATTATTAAATATGATATTATCTCAAATTCTTCATTACTTTCAGATTCTAACCCCAATAAGTTTTCCAACCCTCCTAGTGTAAATATACTTATAGTTTGTTGTTCTTCTATTTTTCCCAAAATTTCATCAGTAGCTTTTGTTAATAATTCTTTATATTTATCCATTTTTTTGTTGTTTTTAGTTTCTTTATTAAATTCTGATATTAAGCTATCTATAGGTTCTCTTTTGTTTGAACATAATGATCTGTAAATATCTAATATTTTTTTAATATTAGTATAACTGTATAAAATTTCTCCATCTTCTGTTACATACACTAAATAATATGGATATACTGGATTTTTATCACAATCATCTGTATAATTTTCTAATTTCTTTAAACAGAATATTACCCCTGGCTTTACTTCCTCACTAATTTTTTGGTTATTATTTTCAACTAATGAATATATTCCCTTCGGAGTTTTATCTATTTCGTCTTTATACTCATCCATAAAATTTATAAGATCCATTCTAAAATCATCCATCGTAAAATCTGTTAGAGATACATTTCCTGATACGTCTTCTAAATCTATAACTTCATTTTGAAGTTGCTCTAGTTGTCTTCTACGATACTCCAAGTCTTTCATCTCATTACTATTATCAGCTATAACATTTTCTTCTCCTGTAGCCGATATGTCTAACATGGTCATTCTTTGTTTAACACGTTTTTCTAAATTTATGTATTCATCTAATTCTATAGAAGGCCAAAAGTTTACAAGTTGAATATACTTATTAGTACTTCCTAATCTATCAATTCTACCAAAACGTTGTATGATTCTAACAGGGTTCCAGTGAATATCATAGTTTATTAAGTAATCACAATCCTGTAAGTTTTGTCCTTCCGATATACAATCTGTTGCTATAAGTATATCTATTTCTGATTTCATACTTAAATTTAACTTTGATCTTTCTTTAGATTTTGGTGAAAAGTTTATAAGTATGCTACTTAAATCTACCTTTTTAAGCTTAAGTGTAGTCTTTGGATTATCGCTTCCTGTAACTATAGCGGTGTTAACTTTAAAATTTTCCAGTGCCCAAATACTTAAGTTTTCATATAAATACTTAGCAGTATCTGCAAATGCAGTAAACACTATAATTTTTTTATTACATTCATTTATAGGATTATCTATTTTTTCTTTTATTTGATTTTTAAGCGCTTTTAACTTTTTATCCCTTTTAGAATCTATTAATTTTGATTTATTAAGCAAGTTGCTTAATAAATTTCTATCATATTCTAAATCTTGTTTCCATTTAATCATATCTACATCATTTAAAAGAACTTTAACTTTAGACCCTATTATAAAATCTTCTAACTGTTCATCTAAATTATCTATATCATCTATATTATAAGAATACTCCCCTTTAAAGTTATTTATTTTTTGCAAAGTTTTATCTATATTTGATAATATTTTTTCTAATGTTAGTGTAAATGAATTTACGGAACTCTCAAGTCTTTTTAATAAGCTTGACTTCATCAAGTATACTATACTGCTTTCACGGTCTGTTTGTTTAAGTACAGATTTACCACCTTTTACTTTAGTATCATATTTTTCTGCATAAATATCAATTTTATGTGGGAGTATATATTTCATAGGTGAATATATAGCTAAATTTAATTTTAATATATCTGTGTTGATAGATTTAAAAGACGGAAAATCTCCCTTCAAATCTATATCTTCTTTTATATTTATTGGCTCTAATCTTTTAGGAAATTCCCCTATATCAGTTATATTGTAATACTTTTCTATATGCTTTCTAGAACGTGCTATTGTTAGTGAATCGAGAAGTTTAAAATAATCCCAATTAAGCATTTCTAATAATTCTTCTGTGCTTCTTTCTTCACTAGGCAACTTTCCCCACTTATTAAATATCGACTGAGCTTTTGTAAGTGTCTTTTTTATGCTATTAATTTCAACAGTTTCTTCAAGCGCCTTATCATCACCTTCTGTTATAAATGCTATTTGATTTTTTAAATCATCTAGTTTGTTATTAACAGGTGTTGCCGATAACATTAATACTTTGGTTTTAACTCCTGACTTTATTATATTGTTCATTAATTTTGTATATCGTGTTTCTCTATCATTTCTAGCTTGATTATTTCTAAAATTATGAGATTCATCTATTACAACTAAATCATAATTTCCCCAATTTACATAATCTAGGTCTATATCTCCACTCATACCTCCACTTCTCGATAAATCAGTATGATTTAATAAATCATATGAAAATCTATCATTAGATAAAGGATTTCTTATATCATTTTGTTGTCTGTATATAGACCAGTTTTCTCTAAGTTTTTTAGGTGATAATACAAGAACTTTATTATTTTTAAGTTCATAGTACTTTATAACTGCTAGTGCTTCAAATGTTTTACCAAGCCCTACGCTATCCGCTATTATGCAACCTCCGTAGCTCTCAATTTTATTTATAGCTCCTACCACTCCATCTTTTTGAAAGTTATAAAGCTTATTCCAAACTATAGTATTTTTAAATCCTGTCCTTGATTGAATTATCTCTCTATCTTCATGCTCATCTAAAAAGTTTTTAAATATATTATATAATGTTACGAAGTATATAAACTCTGGAGAATTATCTTTATATAATAACTTAATTTTATCTAATATTTCTTTTTTTACATCTTTTAAGATTTTCTCATCTCTCCATATATTATCAAATGCAACCTTCAGCGATTTATTAAATTCTTCTCCATCAGTAAGTTGAGTGTGATTCATTGAACTTGAATTAACATATCCTAAACCTGGTGCAGAAAAAGAAATAGCACCTGTTATACTTATATCTTTTTCTTCTTCATTTTCTATGTAATAAATTGACTCCCCTATATTACTTGAAATTACCGATTTTATCTGTCCTTTACTTTTTATCCATTTAGATAGTTCTCTCGCTATATAAGCTTGATTCAAATTATTTTTGTATACTAGTTCTTCTTCTACTCCAAATATCTTATTTTCATTCTCCATTATTTTTTGTTGTATAACATTATTTTTATGGTTTATAAATGTTGGTTGTGTAAATAAGAATCTAAATTCTTCAATTTTTTTTAATTCTTCTTTTAGTTCTTCAAATGCATGAAGTGTAAAATGTGCAGCAGCTATAGATAGTTTTGAATCTTCATTTAAATATCTTTTTAATGAATCCCCTACTAATCCATGTTGCTTATTATCTATTAGCTTTTGTTGCATAATCGAATACCTCTTTTGTATAAATTTAATAACATTTAATTTCTTACTACCCTTATATTAGTAAATTATACTATTTATTTATAATAAAAAAAAGATTATAGGTATACATAAAATACTATAATTCCTTTTATTGAATTAAGATTACTAACCATTTCCACAATACATAAATGTTTATAAAAATATAATAGTTAATAATCAAATTCAATCCTTTTAGAATCACAATTACAAGTAATTTTTATATACATACACTTAATTCAATATTTTCATTCTTATCAATATATTCTAAAGAAAACTACTTCAATTATTCAGCTTCCATTTCAAATACTTTCTCTACAAATTCTTCTCTATCAATTACCTTAATCATTTTTAATTCATCCGTGTAATTTCATTACACTTATTTTTCCCTGTATCAGTTTCAATATGTAATATACAGTGAAAAATATATATAAATTTCATACATAAAAAACACCATATAGGGGAAACTAACTATATACAAAATAGAACTATGGAGGCACAAAATGAGAGTAGAAAAAATAAATAAAGAAGCTTGCGTTATAATAACAAAAAGAGAACAAGCAAAGGAACTATATTCAGAAATTGATAAATCATTAAAAATAATAAGAAAAGAAGGAACTTTAGTAACAAGGGTTTTAGAAGATACAAATCATCCAGAAGGAAAAGTTAAATACATAATAAATGGTATGAATGAAGTAAAAGTTAAAAATATACTATCAAAAACACTGCAGGAAAGTATTGAAAAAAGATCTGTACTTGCATAAAACAAAACCCCCAGGACCAAAATATCCTGGGGTATCAAAACTAATATCCTAATGTACAGCTTCCCTCTTATAAGTTTAAGGGCGAATATCTACTAACTCTCATTTAACATATAACTTATTCAAGGCCAACAACTTTTTATCAATTTCCAACGGTCTTTTGATATGAATGTAAGGGCATAGCGGAGCAATGCTTTTATGCCCTTACGTGGACTTTCAATTTTAAATTTACTATCAAATAAACAAAGGCAAGGTTACACACATTTTGCTGTATAAATTTTGCCTTTAACTCTATTTATATATATAAAAATTTTTAATAGAATAAGCCTTTACTCCCACCCTTCTACTAATTCAATCTCATCATATTTATATATAATATTTTTATCTGTTATTGAATCTAAAAATTTAATAAAATTCTCTTTTTTATCCTCATTATCACATACAATCTCTTTAAACCATGGATATTTTATCCCTAATAATTCTGTATATTTTTCATTATCCTCTCCAAATTTATTAAATTTCCCATGCTCATCTCTTATGTATCCATTCTTCTCACCTATTACTTTTTCAAATATAGAACCTAATTCATCTATTACAGCATCTATTTCTATTGCTGGTAATTGTGTTTCTTTGAATATCCTTATAATCTTTTCTATATCATTTAAACAAATATCTGATATAAATGTTTCTATATATTCTTCATCTTCTAATTCAAATTTGCAATCATCTACAAAATATATATTACATTCAATGTATTCTTCTATTTGGCTAATAATCTCGCTTATATATGAACTGTATTTAGTATTTTTTGTAAGTATATTTATTACAAAAATACTTTCACAGTCATCTTTTTCATATTTAACTCCACATTTTATTATTTCTGATAATAATTTTATATTTTCATTATGTGTATTGAAATCCTTATATTTTTTTAATATAGTTTTAAGTTCCATATAAATTTCTCCCCTCTATACAGGAATTACTTTTTGGATTATTGATATTTTATCTATTTAAATAAACAGTCTAATATACTTTTTATTTTTCATAATCCCATATATCATTTTAATATTTTTATCTTTAAATTCAAATACAATTTTTACATTTATTATCATGAATCCTCATTTGAAATTTTTCTAAACATAAAAATAAGCCTATGAATATCTCATAGACCTATTATCTAAATTAAATTTTAGCTTTATCATTTATTTCTTTTATTAATTTTTTAATATTATTTATACTGATAAATTTAATTTACCTCTCCTACTATATTTCTAACTTGAGCTTCACTTATATCATACTTTCTAGCTAACACCCTATAATCTCCATTAAACTTTTCTCTAATAACTCTATTTCTAATTGGTCTAGTCAAAGAAGCTTCTTTAGGTATATATAAAGAACTCCCTCCTAGTAATTCAACTAACTTCTTAAAAGCATCTATTCCTATATATTCGGCAATATCCTTATGTGTTTTTGGTATATCATCTAAAGTCAATTCTTCTAACATTAAATACACCTCCATAAATCTAAACTTATATTTAACCCTATACATATATTATACAGTTCTTTATCCATAACCTTTATACTCATATCAGGTTTATTTCAAATTCAGTTTAGTTTACAAAAGAACAAGGCAAGTATGCGTTCTTTGCATTCTTGCCTTGTTCTTTACTTTTTATATAAATAAAAAGATATCATGTCTGTAAGAGATGATATCTAACATTACTATTTAATCTCACCGTTTAAGTAAGCTTCTCTACACTTATCAAATGCACTTTTTCTTCCTGGCTTTTTTCTTACATTAGGAGCTTCTTCATTGTTTTCTGGAATAAATCCAAATTCTCTTACTAAAGCTTCTTCTCTAACTATCCAAGTTTTGCCTAACTTCTTAACATCTTCTCCATCAACAAATCTACTCCCAACATTATGTCTTAATGTGGATTGATCTATATTATACATATTAGCTACATCTGCAAATGTATATAAACCATCAAATGAACTCATACTATCACTCCTTATTATTTCTTATATAAGGATTATTAACTCTTATCGTGATTTATATACTATATTTTTATATAATAATTTATAAATCCAATAAACTACTTATATCCTCCCAAATATATTCAACTTCAACTAAATCTTTATCTGAAATATTAACTATATTTTTATCTCCTTGAACTCCACCTAAATGCTCATAAAATTTACATGCTTTATTTAACTCAAATGCATACAATACCATACTTTTAGCTCCTAAGTCATTTAACTTTGAAGCAATTGATTTTATAAGTACCTTTCCAAATCCCTTTGTTTGATATTCCTCTATTATATAAAGAGTATATAGTGTACTGTCAAATTTCTCTTCAGTATCATTTACTATCGCTGATGCAAATCCCACAATCTCACCTTTATCATTTTCTGCTACAAACATAAATTCCCTTGTATCCGTATTATTAAAAAGTCTACTACTCCACTTTTCCTTTTGTTTTTTATATGTTCTGTTTAGTAAACATTCTTCAGGAACTATTTCTCTATAAGCAGAATTCCAAGTATCTATATGAACCTTAACTACAGAGTCTAAATCTTCCTTCTTATATTCACGAACTATCATTCAAACACTCCCTTTTTAATATAATTTAATTATAATATATATTTATAAGATATCAATTATTATTAATACTGATATACTTTATATAATAGTTTTTCTTGTTAAATTTATTAACTCTATTTTTCACAGTTGAATACAAGAATAGCAAACCATTCTCTTTCAAAAGGGAGTAAATCAAAATCATTTTTTTCACCAATTGATTCCTCTATAGTTACAGTATCTATTCTATTAAAATTCACTTTTTTGTAAGCTTTTTCTATTCCTGTTTTTATAGCAAACTCTTCTGCTCCCATAACTTTATTATCTTCGCAAAACTCCTTTAAAGTTTTAAAACCTTTAGAACCTTCATCAATAACAATATAGCTATCAAACATAGATTTTCCATATTTCAAAACTCTTTTAGCTTCTGTTATTCCATCAATAGCTAAGTTCAACATATTCTGAATTCCATAAAAAGATACAATAGCATCAATTGTGTTATCCTTAAATGGCAAATTGGTCGCATCACAAGCAATATAGTTTACTTTTGCTTCAGGATTAATTTTTTTAGCCCTTAGTCTATCATGTTTTAAAACTTCAAAGCTTAAGTCCGTACATATTATCTGTGATTCTGTGTTTATACTTCTTACCATCTCTCTAAATAATTCGCCTCTACCAGTTGCTATATCTAATATAAATTCACCTTCATTATTACTAATACCGTCTATAATAAATTTTTTTGCTTTATTGCCTATCATTATTTGATTTTGAGGAACCCTTTCTAAGATCTGTTGCTCCAACTCCTCATCATTATACTCCTCATAAGATTCTTTCCAATTATTTGCAAGCTCCTGTTCTACTGAACCAAAATTAATTATTCCCTCAGTGATAACCCAATCATGCCCACCCTCATAAGTTAATTTTCCTTCTAATATCTCATGATTCTCTTTCTTTTCAACTATCAAATTTAATTTTCTATTACATTTCGGACATTTTAATAACTTAAGAAGTTCTTTATACATTCTTTCTACCCCCATTTAGTAAAAAATATATTTATATTATTAATATTCAAATCCTTTATATAGATAGAATAATTTTTATTTTTAAGTACAATAAGCATATTCTTCAAATACTTTATTTTCCTACTTAAAACTTCCTATGCTAATCTTACCTGGATAATAACTTTTAGGAGGTACATATATGAAATGGTATTTAGATTTTGGTCATGGAGGTAAAGACTCTGGAGCTGTTGGCTCTAATGGTAGAAAAGAAAGTGATATGGTTCTAAAAATAGGTATGATAGTTAAATCTATTCTTGAAGAAGCTTTTGAAAAAGTAGTTACTACTCGTGAAGAAGATAAGTTTTATTCATTATCTTATCGTACTACTAAAGCTAATAATGAAAACTGTGATTACTTTGTAAGTATTCATATGAACTCTTCTGAAAACAAATCTGCAAAAGGAACTGAAACTTGGATATATGATACTAATAATAAAATATGTAAATTAGCTACTAATTTATCTTCAAATCTTTCTAATAAACTTAATACTCCAAATCGTGGTGTTAAGATATCTAAAAAATTCTCAGTTTTAAAACATAGTAAAATGCCTGCTGTAATTATAGAAATTGATTTTATATCAAATAATTCTGTTGAAGCTTCTTGTTCTGATGAAATATATATAAGAAATACATCTAATGCTATAGCTTCTACTTTACTTGAATTTGTAAATAAGAAAATAGAAAGTGAAGGTCCTTTTTATAGAGTATGTATAGGTGCCTTTAATATTAAAGATAATGCAGTAAAACTCAGAAATGAGGCTATTTCTAAAGGTTTTAAAGATACTTATATAACAACTTAATCTACATGCCACTAAAATATTAATATTGCTTTCAAATATTTTCTTCAATTACTTTCTTTGATTGCTTTAATCTTCTCCATCTATACTTAAGTTAAATTAAATATTAAAAGGAGGAATCAAAATGGCAGATATGAATTTAGCTCCAAATACTTCAGAAGTTGCTCAAATGTCAGCATTAAGAATTAAATATGACTGTGGTTTAGGTGAAAATGGAAGAACTATAGTTAAAACTAGAAGTTTTTCAAATGTTAATCCTGAAGCAAAAGCTATTGATGTTTACAATGTAGGTGAAATATTAAATGCTCTACAAAAACATGATGTGCTATCTGTAGTAAGAATAGACAATACAGAATTAACACCAGC
>NZ_JBOGBV010000057.1:0-47865 GCF_051656405.1 Paraclostridium sp. | reverse complement strand
TTTTCAATTAATCGACTTTCTCCATTTTCTAAAAATGTTAAGTTTTCTAAATCGCTACATTCTAAAGCTAGGGTTATGTATGCATCGATAATTTTCATATTTTTAAATCCTCCTATAAAACTAACTAAATAAAATTGAATAATAACTAAAAATTAAAAAGTTTTAATAGTTAAAATAAGCAAAAAAGGAATAAACCCTAATCGCTTTTATATTTACCAACACGTATACAGGTTAATTAGAGTTAAATGGTATTAAAGTAAAAACTAGATAGTATTATCTTTAATCGTTTATAGCTACACCTGTAAAAGTAAAGAGTTTTTTTAATCTATTAATTAAAGAGAAATTTTTTTTGCAAGAATCTCTCTTAGTTACAGAGTTATTGTCTTTACATTTAGCATGTATTTTATCTATTGGTGTAGATATATATTTATACGGAAGAACCACTTTACCACTAAACTCACTTTTTTCAGAATTCATGATTTTTTTTATAGAAAAGTGATATTCTAAGTTTTCATATACATCGTTCCATCGAATAGTATTTGCATCGATATTGTATATTCCATTACTAGAAATATCCTTATCCAATATATGTATAAATGATCCATCTATACCTTTTATAACATTTATAATTTCAACAGGTGATGAATCGAAATTAACTTCAGAATTATTTAAAACAATTTCTTGGTTTTGTAGGTCTAAAAGTCCAAGGTTAGTTAGACTATTTAAAGTGTTTAAGTTTCTTATTCTATTATTATTTAAACTAAGGCACACTAAATTGATTAATTGGGATAAAGGTCTTAAATTTTCTATTTGATTTGAACTTAAATCTAGGTAGTTCAAATTAGTTAACTCTTTTAATGGTTTTAAGTCGGTTATATAATTTTCACTTAATGTCAAATAAGTTAAATTAGTCAGGTTTTGTAAACAAGTTATTGTTTTGATTTTATTTTCATCTATATTTAGGGTAACTAGTTCTTTTAAATTGCATAATGGGCTTAAATCGCTAATCTCATTTTTAGATAAACCAAGGTAGCTCAAGTTTTTACAATACTGAATCCCCTCGAGATTATGTATTCCCATCCCAGTTAAATTTAAGGCTATCAAGCCATCTAGCTGTACTTTAGTTATAGGGGCATCACCAGGTGAATTAAATTTTTCATTAAGCGCTTTTTTAAAGTTGAAATCTGGTATATTAACAACTTCACGTGTATTTATTAACATATTGTATTCTTTCTGAAAGTCAGCATTTAAGTTTACAATTGATTCTTTCATATATATTCTCCTTTTGTCATTAAAAATCTTATATAGTGCTAAACTAGATAAATTTATTTTTTATATTATTGTTTTTTAATTTTATAAAATACAATTCACTTTCATGCATTTACAATATAAGAGGTAAATAAAAACAAAAAGGTTCAATTTTTTTAAAAAGTTTTTATATTTTTATATGAAATATTTTTAATTAGAAAAAAATTAATACATATTTCATATAAAAAACATATTAAATTTATTTAAATAGAATATAGTGGATATATAAATAAAGGTATTAAACTTGAAAAATTAAAGTAAATACTTCTTAAATATTAAAATATGAATTTATTTGAAATTAATTGAATATTTTACATATATAGGAAATATGAAAAATAAAGATAGTTATATTTATAAATTCTAAATTCGATGGAGTTACTATGTTTAACTATTTTTAAACAAGATTTTTCATAGATGTAATTTGTTTTAAATTCAAATATTAAAACTTTCTTACAATATTGACATGTAAGTTTAATAAAAAAACATGTTAAACTTACATTAAATAAGTGTATAGATGTATATTGTAGTATAAATTTATAAAATTGTAAGGAGAGGATGATTAGATGCCTAAAAGTTTATCTCATTATTCATTCAATGATGATTTAACAATCAGAAATTATTTAGCATTAATGACATGCATTATAAATCCAAGAATGACTCAATCAAAGGCTGTAAAGTTATTTGAAATTAATTGTAAGGGTGATAAAAGAAGAAAATAAATAAAAATATTGATAATGTTTAAGTTTTTAGAATGTAAATAAAGTTTTAATTTTAAATTAGTATGGGGTATTCTATTAAGTTTTAATCGTTATAGTTTTATAAATTTAAAACTATCTTAAGATTAGCTTAGTTAAATATATAAATGAATTGAAAAAACTGAAGATAGTCTATCTAGTAATTAGGTAGACTATCTTTAGTTTTTGTTAAAAAGTTAAAATTTAATTGATTTTATGTTCAATATGCGCTATATAATTTTATTAAGGATGTAAATATACTTAAAATTAAATTAGGTTAGGATGGTGTAGGTATGAAAGTATTGTTAGTCAATGGAAGTCCAAATAAAAATGGATGTACATACACAGCATTAGAAGAAGTTTCAAAAGCACTAGAAGAAAGTGGAATAGATACAGAAATTTTTCACATAGGTAATAAGCCTATAGGAGGATGCATCGGTTGTCGTTCATGTAAAAATACAGGGAAATGCTTCATGAATGATGGAGTTAATGATTTTGTAGAAAAGGCAAAGCATGCAGATGGATTTGTATTTGGATCACCTGTTTATTATGCATCAGCAGCAGGATCATTAGTATCTTTTTTAGATAGAGTATTTTATAGTGGAGGAAAACACATGGCATTTAAGCCAGGGGCTTCAGTAGTTAGTGCGAGAAGAGCAGGAACAACAGCTACATTTGATCAGTTAAATAAGTACTTTACTATCTCTAATATGCCAATTGTTAGTTCTCAATATTGGAATATGGTACATGGAAACACTTCAGACGAGGTTAAAAAAGATGTAGAGGGATTACAAACAATGAGAGTTTTAGGTGAAAATATGGCCTGGATAATAAAATGTATAGATATTGGTAAAAAGAATAATATACAAAGACCAGATTTAGAGGACAGACTACATACAAATTTTATAAGATAAAAATTATAATAAAAAAGCACTTCATATTTTCGAAGTGCTTTTTATATATTAGAAAGTTTTTCACCTTTGTTTTTAAGTATTTTAGACATTATAAACTTTTCTATTCCCCACATTGAAAAAGCTATAATTCCGATAATAATACCTTGATTTAGATTATATGCAGAAACAACAACTCCTACAACTATACATGCAAAACCATTTATTACTCCATTCACTTGATCTTTAGAATTATAAAATAACGGAACTTTTTTATACTGTTCTATTGCTGATACTATCAGTCCATATACAATAAAAAATATTCCTATAATCATTTTTATAATCATAACTTCTCTCATAACTTTAACCCCTCCCTTAATGTAATCCCCTAGTTTACTAAAGAATACTATTTTAAAAATATAAAATCAATAATGTTTATATTTTTGTAACTTAATTGAAATTTTAGCTCTTTTATAATATAATAAATTGGTAAATTAAATCGGCGATGGAGTTCGCCATTAAATGCAATAAGATGCTAATGACTCCTACTCTTATAAATATTTAAGGGTAGGAGTCTGTTTTTTTGCAGAAAATAGACTAGGAGGATTAATTGTGAATGAATTAAAAAAACATATAAAAGAAAGTGAAATAGTATCTATTGTATTTTTAAGATGGGTTTTGCTAGCATCCATATCTGGGATTGCTGTTGGGATTGTTATATCATTTTTCTTAAAAAGCTTACAATGGGCAACAAGTACCAGAGAATCAAATCCATGGTTATTATACATGTTACCTCTAGGAGGAGCTTTTGTAAGTTATTTATATTCTAAATACGGTAAAGATTCATCGAAAGGAAATAATTTAATTATTGAACGAATTAATGAGGGTGAAGGAAGGATTCCTTTTAGAATGGCACCACTTGTGTTTTTGGGAACATTTATAACCCATTTATTTGGTGGATCTGCTGGTAGAGAGGGTACTGGAGTTCAAATAGGAGCTAGCGTATCTTCTAAAATAGGGGAACTTCTAAAATTAAAAGGTATGGATTATACAATACTTATAATCAGTGGTGTAAGTAGTGGTTTTGGAGTTGTATTTGGAACGCCTATCGCAGGAACTGTATTTGGACTTGAAGTTTCAACTCTTGGTAAAATGCGATATGAAGCAATAATACCTTGTTTTATATCAAGTTATATAGGAAACTTTATAGCAGAAATTTTTAAGGTTCAGCACAGTCATTATAGTATGGGCGTATCTTTAACTGGTGTTGATGTATTTTTCAAAGTTGTATTATGTGCTGTTTTATTTGGGCTTACTAGCAAACTTTTTGCAGAGCTTACGCATGCTTTAAAGAAGTTTTTTGTAGCCAAGATACCAAATACATCTTTAAAAAGCTTTATAGGCGGTATTATAATTATTGTTATAGTTTTAATTCTTGGAACTAGAATTTATCTTGGATTAAGTTTAGATTTATTAAGTAATGCATTTAACCAGCCTGTTCCTAAAGGATCATTTATAATAAAGCTTGTTTTAACATCACTTACGCTTGCTGTAGGATTCCAAGGTGGAGAGGTTACTCCATTATTTGTAATAGGAGCAACTTTAGGAAACTTACTTGCAAGTATTATCGGACTTCCTATTGAATTTTTAGCAGGGCTTGGAATGATAGGAGTATTTTCAGGAGCTACAAAAACACCTATAGCATCTTTTATAATGGGAATTGAATTATTTGGATCTGCTAATATTGGATTTATATTCATTGCTTGTGTAATAAGTTATGTATTTGCAGGTAAAAGCGGTATATATACATCACAAGACAGTAGTCTTCTAGATAGATAATTTTTTACAAATAAAAAAAGACTGTTTCCGATACAGTCTTTAAAAGGGGTATTTTAATATTAATACTATTATTGGGGGGATAGTATTATTAACTTGATTAATGAGGGGCATTTAAAGCCCCTCTATATATGTCCGTTCCTACTGATTGTTAATATATGTCGTTTCTTGATGTCTATGTATACAATATACTATAATAAAATATACATGTCTATAATATAAATATATTTTTATATAAAAATATATTTTTCTAGGATTATCACATTTAACGTCTAATATATTTTAAGTGAGCATTCATAGAGCGCTTAAAATGGAGGTTATTATGTATAAAAGAAAAATATTAGAAATGGATGAACTTCAGGTTTACACATATATAAATTGGAAATATGAATATCCTTATGAGTTTTATAATATACCAGAAGAAGGTATAAAAGAAACTATTGATGAAATATTTGAAGATAATAATAGCTTTTACTTTTCTGTATTCGATTCTAATAATAAATTATTTGGTATATATGAGTATACCTTTAGATCAAACTTTATGGAAATTGGACTTGGGATAAGACCTGAAGATACTGGTAAAGGACTAGGGTTAGACTTCATAAAAGAATGTATTCATTTCGGAAGGACTACCTTTTTATATAGAGGAGATATTTGTTTAAGAGTTGCTGATTTTAATAAGAGAGCTATAAAGTTATATAAAAAAATAGGTTTTATTGAATTTTCTAGAGAAGAAAATATTTCATTTGGAAAACCTGTTGTTTTTATATGTATGAGGCTACTTAATAGTGGCTCCTATCTTAATGATTCTCCTGAAATCGAATATGAACACTTTAATTGATTTAATAGCTCAGGTATATATTACTATTAAATACAATTTGAATTTCCGCTAATTTTTTATTGAAATTTGCTTATGTTTGTTAAAATAAAAGGTATGTAAATTGAATATTATAATATTCAATTTACATACCTTTTATTTTAATATTTTAGTTTTTAATATAGTCTATGTCTTTTTTCCTTTATTTCATATGCAAACGAACTCCATGTCCATGTTGTGTAAATTAAAAATAAAGTTGTGTAAAATGCAGAAAATAATATATCATCAGTTTCTTTATGCACTAACTTTAGTATTAAAAAACATGAACTTTCAAAACATAAAATAGATGAAATAGCCATATTAACATATAAAGGTTTTTTGAAAAAATTCACCCCATATTTAATAAGCTCTTTATTTTCACTTGAATCTTCAAAAAGCAATTATATCATCTCCCCCTAAAATTCTATAACCCCTCAATATATATGGTATCACAAAATTGTCACACAAGTTTTAAATTGTAGTAAAATTTGTATTTTTTGCACTAAAATTAAATAAATTACCATAATTTTATAAAGTATATTCTTTTAAGAGTTCTCCTCTTATTGTTAAGACTATAACTAAATATGTATCAAAGCTTTAGATATATAAGCTTTTTATATGTTTAGTGCTTTCAGCCATTTCTTAACCTTGTCTAATGAACTATCAGTTTCTTTTTTTAATGGATCTACTAATTCGATATCCCCTATAAAGGTGTTTCCTGAAAGTTCTTTTTTGAAGTTAGATAAACATTTATCACTTCCACCACCTCCATGACAAGCAAATAAAGCTATATTTTTATTATTTATAGCAATGATATCTAAAAAGGTATTAAATGGAGCTGCATACGTTCCAGCCCATACAGGAGTACCTAAAAATATATTATCATATTTACTTATATCAATATCCTTATTCATAAGTTCTGGTTTTTGTTTAAATATTACACTCTTTCCTCCCCATACATACTTTCTAAATCCTGAAGATGGAAATTCTTTTTTAGGTTTCAATTCTATTATGTCTGCACCAATTTCTTTAGCTATAAATTCTGCTATTAACTTCGTATTACCCTCTAATGAATAGTAAACTACTAAATTTTTCATATTAATACCCCTCCTTATGCATAATTATATCAGATATATAAGTTATAATTATTAGCTATATGAATTTAAATTTTTAAAAATTATTTGTAACAAAAGTAATTTTTAGAAGTCTCATTTATGTAAGGAGGATTATACTTTGAATGATTTTGAAAATTTATACAACCAGCATTTCAAGTATTTTTACAAATAGATATATCCTATCTATTTGTAAAAATACTGAAGTAGCTGAAGATATAACCCAAGAAACATTTTTTAAAGCATTAAAAAACCTAAAAAATTTCAAAGGTCAATGCAATGTAAGATCATGGTTATGCCAAATAGGCAAAAATACTTATTTTTCATATTTAAAAAAGCTTAAAAAACAATGTGAAGTAGATATATGTGAAACCAATAGTATTAGTTGCTTAGAAGATAATTTAATTTTAGAAGAAAATGTATCTCAAGTTCATAAGGAAATAGATAAACTTGAAAATGTATATAAAGAAGTTTTTTGTCTAAGAACATTTGGAGAACTTTCTTTTTTAGAAATAGCCAAAATTCATTCAAAAAGTGAAAGTTGGGCAAGGGTTACATATCATAGAGCAAAATTAAAAATCAGAAAAAACATAGAGGTGAACATTTATGAAAAAAGTTGATTGTGAAATAATTCAAGACTTGCTTCCTTTGTATATAGATAACATATGTAGTGAGAAAAGCAAGGAATTAATAAATATACATATACACTCTTGTGATGAATGTCTACGCGATTTAAATATAATGAGAGAGTCTATGTTCTTAATTGAGCCTCATACTAATTCAGATAATAATTCAGAAATAGATATATTTAAAAAAATTAAGAGTTCTTTATTAAAAAGAAATATAAAACTAGTAGCTATTAGCTGTATTTTTATAACTATAGTTTTTGTATTACTTGGACTTTATATATTTAAACATGAAGATGTTATTTTATATAAAGATGTATCTATTAAAATCGATGAGTTTGGTCCTGAAAAAAATATAATCTACACTGGTCCTGCTAATAATTTAGTTAAATCTACTGAAAAGACTATAAAAGAAACCGATGATACAATATATCAATCAATTAACTTATGGCTAACAAAGACTCCTTACACAACATTTACTAAACCAAATCTTAAAAATTATTCTGTTTTTACTTTAAATGATTATGTAGATTGTGTTGATGTAGAACATCCAGATATAAAAAAAATTTATAAGCCTGTTGAGATATATTATACGGACGGTATTTCAGGTGAAAAGCATTTATTATGGAAAGACAAAACGTTTTAATTTTAAAAATTATAAAGGTGTACTTTTTTTGATACATAAATATATTTAAAATTGTTGTAAAATTAGTATTATATACAAAGTTTTGATGGGGATATTATTATGGCTTTTTTAGAAAAATCAACTAGAAAATGTAATGAATGTGGCGAGGTCCTTGGTAGATTTTGGGGTGATGATATATGCTCCCAATGTAAGGAAGATAAAAATGAAGCAATTTTAGCAATTGAGAATCAAATAAAAACTGAAGAACTAGATAAGTATGAAGAAGCATGTAAAAAAGCAAAATCAATTTACAAAAATATTATACTGTAAACCACACCTTCATTAGAAGGATATAAGATAAGTGAGTACTTAGGTATAGAAAGTTCTGAAATAATAATCGGAACAGGTGTTGTTACTGACTTTATATCAAGTATTACTGACTTAATAGGTGGTAGATCTAGTGGTTATGAAGATAGCCTTGCTAAAGCAAAACAAGAAGCCTTTGATATATTAAGATGTAAAGGGGCCCTACTTGGTGGAAATGCAATTGTTGGCGTAAAGTCAAGTTATATGGATATTGGAGACAATATGTTTGCTGTTTTTATTGAAGGAACTATTGTAAAGGCTGATTTAATCAACGATGAAACATAATAACACTGACTTAAAAGTAAGAGTTATTATGTTTCATTATAAAAATTATCTGTTAACGTAAGTAATAAATTAAATCAATCAACTTCTTAAATTTCAACTCATAATGCCGATATTAAATGTTAGTTGGAGTGAGTGGATAAATAGATAAATTTGAATTTACGGGGGATGTAATTGAAAAAACAAATAATTTTTATACTATTAATAATTTCAAGTTTTGCTATTACGGGATGTACTTATACTAAAATACCTGGCAATAATGATGAATCTATTAAGCAATACTTAATAGGCTCTAAATTAATAAATTCGCCAAATAAAGAAGATATATCCATTATAGATAATACTTATATTCAAAACTCTAAGATTGTAGGATTTTTAAGTAAATATAATAGTGGGGTTGTTATATGTGAAAAAAATAAAAAAGGGAATTATATATTAAGCGATGTTCGATGCTCTACGCAAAAAAAAGAAACACTTGGAGTTGAAAATTTTCTAGTTAATTATAATACATACAACGGCATATCTAAAAGTAGTAAAGCTTTTGTCTTAATATCTGATGGTTCTAAAGTTTCTCATGTAGAAATTACAATAAATGATACATATAAGTGTAAGAAATCATTTAAACTAGATCGTCCATCTATGATTGTTGTCAGTACTGATGTATTGAGCAAAAAATCTTCTTACGTAAATTGTAAGTATTTTGACAAAAATAATAATGAAATAAACCAAGATGTTTAATAAAAAAAGCTAACTGGAGGACAAATATCCTCCAGTTAGCTTTTTTTATTAAATGAAATATTTTAGTCCTCATTGTAATATTACTTTTTAAGTATCTAACTATTAAAAATATATTTAATCTTTTTTAAATCTATTTTTAATGGTTTTTGAATGTATATTTTTACATATTTCTAAAAGTTCTTATTAAAATTCATATCACCTTTTTGTATTTAAACTTCATTTGAATTTAAATACAAATCTTAGTTGTTTTTAATATATTTTCTATAATATACTACACTATATTTAGAAAATATATAACTTTAATCTATACACAATAATAACTATCTATCGCTAAATTTATTTAATAGTATTTTTATTATTTTTAAATTTATATATTATAAAATTTTTTCGTAAATATAAACAAAAAACGACAAAATAAAATATATTTTTATGTTAGGATTTATATAAAAAGTTGGAGGTATTATAATGGAAATAATAGATAGAGAATACACAATCAACAAAAATAATTTATTGGTATATGTTGTTTTAAGCATGCTAACATTATCTATTATTATTATTGCAAATGTATTTTTCAAAGAAAATGTTGAATCAAATTATCTACAATCAACATTACTTTTTATAAAGTTCTTTAATTTTCTTATCTCCTTATTAGGAATAGGAAGTTGTTTAGTTTCTTACAACAGAACAAAAAATGAAAGTATTTTTTTAATTCTATTAATGTTTGTGGGTTTGTCAGTAGGAATTTTATTTGGACATATAGATTATCTACCGTATTACTACACGGAATTATATTCATCTCTATATGTAGTAATCTCTTCATCCCTAATTAGAGTTTCTTTAATTATACTTGCAATCCTGCCTAATACTAAAATTAGTAAACTAATAATTGATAATAAAAAACTTTCAATACTTATTGTAATATCTCTAACTTTAATTTTAGGTACTTTGGAGAGAAGATTATTCCTATACAATAATGAATTTAAATCAAATACTTTTTTAATTTATAATACTTTTTTAGCTTTCACATATACAGTTTGTTCAGGTGCTCTTTTTTTAAAATCAATAAAGGATAAAGAGTCCATATTTGTAGTTCTAAGTTCTAGTGTCTTCATACTTGCAATAAAAGCAATTTACGCTATACATATATCAACTCGATTAACATTTTACACTAAATTAGTATCTATATCTTTGACGTATATTTGTTTTTTTATAGTAATTATAGGAGCATTAATTGAATTGTTTATTTATATGTCTAGAACGAAAGTATTAAATAATAATTTAAACTTATTTTATAACTTATCAGAAAATGATAAACATAGTTTTATGCTAATTTTCGATGAAGACTCAAACTTGTTATATGCTAATAAAAAAGTTAGAGATTATTATTCATGCGGTAATGATCTTCATAAATTAACGCTCCTTTTAAAAGATAAAATCTATAAAGTAAATGAATATGATGAAATTATAAAATCGTTAAATTTAAATAATTGTTGGAGAGGTGTCATAAAAATTGAAGATAGAAATGTAACTTTAGATTGCTGTGTTCAAACAATTAATTCAGCAAGTAGTAGAAAAGAGATTGCAGTTACATATATAGATATATCAGATGTAGTTAAAAAAGAACTCGAAGTAAAAAAACTGAAAACTTATGATAAAGAAAAAACTGAATTTATAGCTAATATTTCGCATGAATTAAAAACTCCAATTAATTTACTTTATTCATCCATTCAATTGTTAGATAGTTTTAGTGTAAAAAATGCGATAGACTTTAATGCTCTATACAACAAATATAGCAAAATATTACGTACAAATTGTCAGAGGATGACAAGACTAGTAAATAATATCATGGATTTATCTGAAATAGACCTTGGTACACTTACTGTAAAGTTTAAAAATTATAACATAGTATCTATTGTAGAAGACGTAACCTTATCTGTAATTGAATATGCTTTATCGAAAGGTATAACTATACAGTTTGATACTGAAGAAGAAGAGCATATTATAAAGTGCGATGCTTATATGATTGAACGCTCTATATTAAATTTACTATCAAACTCAATTAAATTTTCTAATAAAGGATCCTCTATTTTAGTAAATTTAAACATAGATGATCAATGGACTAAGATTGTAGTAAGAGATGAGGGGATTGGTATATCTAAAGAAAACCAAGAAGTTATTTTTGATAAGTTTGTCCAAATAGATAAGTCATTTACTAGATCAAATGAAGGAAGCGGAATAGGATTAAGTATTGTTAAATCTTTAGTAAATCTTCATGATGGAGTTATTACTGTTGAAAGTGATTTAAATAAAGGGAGTTCATTTACAATATTTTTACCAAATGTAATAATTGAAAACTGTTGTCCTTCTATATATGATATAAATTCATATAACGCTGAGTTAGAGCTTTCCGATATATATGAAGTTGTAACTTAACATTATATTTAAGTAAAAAATTCGCTTTACTCATCTCTCTAATAACTTCACCCATTACTTGAGATATCATTTTTACTTCCTAAAAAATATTGGTATTACTATACTCTACAGATTATATACAAGCATTATTTAAATATAGTTTTCTTAATATAAAAAATGGAGGACAATTGTCTTCCATTTTTTATGCTTAACGCCCACTTAGTATTTATAAAATAAGCAAAATACTGTAAAACATACGATTATTTTATATAAAATCAAAAAGTTTCCAAAATTATTTTTAATGGTCAAAGTTGGATAGATTCTACTGAATTAGCAAATCAATCAATAGTAAAACAGTATATACTATTTAAATTCTAATAAAATTCACAATTTATTTATATACATTCCATGCTCATGCGATTTAATGTAAATAAAAAAATTTTTGGCTTGAATTCAATGTTTCGAGCTATTTTGGCAAATTTTTACAGTTACTTTTCCATGAATATCCAATAAAATAAACTTAAACAATTCACTTAAGGAGGAATGCAATGAAGAAAAATTCGAAGGATTTAACAGTAGGCGTTAACCGTAATATTGATGACCTAGGAAGAGTAGTTTTACCTAAAGAAATGAGAGATAAGTTAAATTTAAAAAAGAACAGTCCTGTTAGTATAAAACTATTTAAAGATTATATCAAAATTGAAAAAGCTATAACTACATGTTCTTTTTGCTCTAGTGAAGAAAATATAGAGTATTATAAAGAGTTACCTATATGCAAGTCATGTTTAAATGAAATAGTGGAGAAGTTTAATAAATAATTTAAGCTTACTTCTCTATAAACTTTAATACAACGAAAAATATGATATTAATTTATACATTAACTTAAAATATTAGTTTTATAAATTGTGCTATATATTAACTTATTTTGATTAAAATATCACTATGTAAATTGATGTATAGCACATATATGCATTTTTAATAAATCATTTCATAAAAATTAACTCCATATATTGTCTTATTTTATTAATTTAACATGTCCATTTTCTAAAACCTCACAAATTTACAAATGTGAAAATATTCTGATAAAAAATACTAAATATAAAAATATTTTAATATATTTCATTGTAAAATTATGTAAAAAGTAATTAAATATTTTTATCTATGGTGATATTATATAATTAGAGACTAATTAATATGGGGAGGGGTTTTTAATTATGGATCAAAAGGTAAAACATCCAATGGGGCTTTGGCTAGCAAATATATCTATTGCTCTTCAAAGTTATGCAGGTTATGCAGTGTCATCTATACTAATATTATTTTTCACAGCAGATATTAGTCAAAATGGACTAGGTTTAAGCGTAGCAAAAGCAACTGCAATTATAGGTTTATATCAAGGAATAAACTATATGGGTTCTTTAATAGGGGGATATATATCAGACAAGTGGCTTGGAATACAAAAGTCACTCATACTAGGATCTTTCATTACTGCATGTGGATATATACTTTTATTTTTTGCAAAGCCAAATATAGCAAGTGTATGGTCTGGGTTAATAGTACTAGTAATAGCAGGAGCATTCTTTAAGGGGCAGATAAGTTCTCTTGTAGGTACTTTATATGATCAAGATGAGTTATCAAAAAAAGATGCTGCTTACAGTATTTTTTATATGTTTATAAATATAGGTTCTTTCTTTGGCCCTATTATAGCTGGTTTTATATCAGATAAATGGTTTGCCAAATTAACATCTGATGGAGAAATAGCAGCGTATGGATATAAATATATTTTTTTAATGGCTGCTATAGCAATGTTTATTGTTTGCTTTTTACTTATAGTTCTATCTCCAAAATGGTTAGGTGAAAAAGGTAAATATCCAGTTTATGATAAAGAAAACAAGTCTAATAAAAAAAGTGCAGATAATGATCTTACTCAAGTTGAAAAAAATAGATTAAAAGCAATGGGTGTTTTATTTATATTTGTTGTTTTATTTTGGACTGCATGGTATCAAACAGCAACATCATTTACATTATTATCAAATGAGTTAGTAAATAGAAATTTAGGAAGTTTCGTAATTCCAGTTCCATGGTTAACATCTTTCAATGGAATATTATGTGTTGTATTATCTCCTGTACTAGGTAGTATATGGATTAAACTATCTAAATCAAAGCATGGAGACTTATCTATTCCTTCTAAAATGGGGCTAGGAATGCTTCTTACAGCATCAGCGTTTATTACAGTCATTTTAGGTATAAAGACTTTAGGTGGAGTATTTGATGGAAGTAAGCAAATGAATATATTATTTATTCTTCTAGCTTATTTCTTATTAACTGTTGGGGAGTTATGTATATCTCCTATTGGAATGGCAATGTTTAATAAATTAGCTCCACAAAAATATAGCTCCCTTGCAATGGGTGCATGGTATATGAGTTTCTTTTTCTCAAACTTAATTTCAGGAAAAGTTGCTGGTTTCACAGAAACTATGGGATATACTAAGATATTCGTGTTAATTACTATTGTAGTAAGTATTTTTGGAGTTTTATTAATCCTAATGAGAAAGAAATTAACAGAGTTAATGGCTTTAGAGAAATTTAATGCAAATGCATAGTTATTTATATTATAGAAATATTAAATATGTAATTATAAGAGTTTAACTTGTTTTTATATATTAAAAAGGAGCATTTAAATGCTCCTTTTTTTATATCTGTAATGAAAATGATTTATTCTGGAACTATAACTACAGTACACTTAGATTTTTTAACTACATATAAAGTTACAGATCCTATTGAGTCTATAAAGTTTTTCTTAGTTGATTTAGTCATAACAATTAAATCAAACTTGCCATCTATTGATTTTTCTATAATCTCTTGACCTGCATCACCTATTGTATAATAAGTTTTTACTTCATAACCTTGTAACTTTCTTTTTAAACGATCTAGCATACTCTTTATTTCTTTTTCAGATTCTTTTACTTTCATATCTATAATCATTGGATTTGTTAAATTAGTTAAAACAACATCATTTACACACATCAAGGTTATCTTAACCTTTTCATTTGAAAACTCATTTAATATAAAATCTAAGGATTTTTGACTTCTATCACTACCATCAATAGGAACTAAAATGCTTCGCATATAATCACATCCTTTTATTTTAATTTTACCATATATAAATGTTAAATTGAACAAATTAACTCATTAATTTTAATATAAAAAAATACATATTCACTAATTTAATTAGCTATCAAAAGTTCCAATTCTAACAGTTTAAATAGATTTAATAAGTATTAAATCATCGTTTAATACTTATTAAATCTTAGTGTGACTTATACTTCTTATTTGTTTTAAAGTTGTATACTAAGTTTAAAATCAATTTATCATATGTTAAAAATAATAGTTTTAAAATTCTACTGTGGATGCTTAAAATGTATGTTAAAAATTTAAATTTATAAATCTAATAACTTTAAATTAATTTAACATACATTTAATAAATTAATTGCTACTATTATTATTAGAACAGAACAAATTAATTTCTAGGGATATTAAACTTGGAGGTAAAATGAATATATTATTTTTCAAAAAATTACTTTTAGTTTTATTGTATTTCTACCATGTAGATAATTCTACTATTATCATGGACATTTTAGTATCCTCAACTATAATTTTCAATCTATTTTTAATTACCAAGTTCAAAAGTGTAGAAAAAAACAAAAAAATACCTAGATTTATCTAGGTATTTTTATTATTTATATTTAAATATATCTTATTCTAACCTGATAATTATTCAATTAAATATGAAATTAATATACATTTCAACAAGTTTTATGCCGATAGTTTAGTTGTAACCTAATACCAACTTGAAATTTAATTCTTAATAAAACTTAAGATTTACTTATAAATCACTTAATATCTCTCCTTTAAAATTAATCTATAAAAATTTTTAAGGAGAGTATATATATGAAATCTAAAATAAAAGCAATAATAATATCAGGAGTACTAGCATTATCAACATTTTTTATAAGTTCTTATTCTGTGGCTTTTAAAAATTCATCTGAATCAGAGTATCATCTAGAAACTGGGGAATCTAATTTAATGCTAGTTAATAAAAATAATTCATTAAAATCAAGCTACAAACCTAAAGAATTGGTTAACCCTAATATATATTTTGATGCAAGTGCTACAAATGAAGAAAGGTTTATGACCCCAGATAGTGCAAAAGCAATAGAAAAATTGTTTAAAGATGCAAGAAAAGATGGTATAAATTTGTTAGGAATGTCAGCATATAGATCTTATGACTTACAGAAAGATACGTATTATAATAGAATAAAATCAGTTGGTAAAAAAGAGGCTGATAAATATGTCGCAAAACCGGGTAAAAGTGAACATCAAACAGGACTAGCAATAGATGTGACTAATGAAGATAGGTGGTTTGTTAAGTCAACTGATGAAGCCCAATGGCTAGCTGCAAATGCTCATGAATATGGTTTTATACTTAGATACACTGAAGGTAAACAACAGATAACAGGGGTAGCATATGAACCATGGCATATAAGGTATGTCGGTGAAAAAGTAGCTAAGAAAATTTATGATGAGCAAATAACGCTTGAAGAATTTTTTTTAAAAAATAATCTATTTAGGAGGTTTAACTTAAATTGAGAAATAAAATACTTGTTGTAGATGATGATGATGAAATAAGAAATCTATTGGAAATCTGCCTTACTAACGAAGGCTTTAATGTTGTTAAGGCCTTCGATGGCGAAGATGCTCTTAATATACTAGAGAAAGAAAGTGTACAATTGATAATATTAGATGTAATGATGCCTAAACTAAATGGTATGGAAGTCTGCAGTATAATTAGAAGAAATTTAAATATTCCGATACTTATGCTTAGTGCAAAATCAGAAGATATGGATAAGATACAAGGAATAATGACAGGTGCTGATGATTACCTTACAAAACCATTCAATTCTTTGGAGTTAGTTGTTAGAGTTAAAGCCCTTTTAAGAAGAGCTTATTATTTCAACAATGCTTCAAGCTCAGATAATATTATTAATATAGATACATTAACAATAGATAAAAACCAACATAGAGTTACTATAAACGAAGAAGAGGTTACTCTTACATCTAGGGAATTTGATATATTATACCTTTTAGCAGTTAATAGAGGCTCTGTTCTGAGCTCTGAAGATATATTTAGAAAGGTATGGAAAGAAGATTATTTCCAATCTAATAATACAGTTATGGTTCATATGAGCAGAATAAGAGATAAAATTGAAAAATATACTAATGGACAAAAAGTAATTCATACTGTGTGGGGAGTAGGTTATAAAATTGAAAAATAAAATAAAATTAAGTTTACCTGTAATAAAATATATGTTTCAACCAATTTTCAACCTTATTATTAGTTGCATGTTATCCGGAGGCATTTTATATTCAGCTTACCTAATATCAGACTCGTTGTATAGAAAATCAAAGTATGAACTAATCAATAACTCTGTTGACTATTTTATGTACATTAAAAACCTTTTAACTGGTGATTTAATATATATTGTCTTATTTTCAATACTTTCATTAATTATATACTCTGCACTATCTTATAAAAGAAGTAGTAATATAATTGCTCTTATCGATAGTGTAGATAAAATGGCTAATGGTAATTTAGATAGTGAAATAAAGTTAAATACAAATGGTAATATAAAAAAATTAGCTACCAATATTAATAATATTATTGATCAGTTAAGGAATATAACTATCGAGGAAAGAAAAGCTCAACAAACTAAAACAGATTTAATAACTAATGTTTCTCATGACCTAAGAACTCCTTTAACTTCTATAATTGGATATTTAAGCCTTATAGAAGAAGATAAATATAAAGATGAAATTCAACTTAGATACTACACAAGTATTGCTTATGAAAAAGCAAAAACTTTAAACATACTTATAAATGATTTATTTGATCTTACTAAAATGCAGAATAATTCCATGCCTTTAAATACAATGAAAATAAATCTAGTGGAGCTATTAGGACAAATTATATCTCAATTTGAATATATGCTAAAGAGTGAAAATGTAAAATGTAGACTAAATTTTTCAGAGGATAAACTTACAATTCAAGCAGATCCAGTTAAGCTCGTAAGAGCATTTGAAAATTTAATTACTAATGCTATGAAATATGGTAAAGATGGTAAATTCATTGATATAACAACTAAAAAAGCAGATAATTTTGCAATAGTACAAATTGTTAATTATGGATATCCTATCCCAGCTATTGATTTACCTTATATATTTGATAGGTTTTATAGAGTAGAAAAGTCTAGAAATAGAAATGATGGTGGATCTGGATTAGGATTAGCAATTACTAAAAATATAATAGAAATGCATAATGGAAGTATTTCTGTATCGAGTGACTATAATTGTACAATATTTGAAGTTCATCTAAATTTAAGCTAAAATGCATTTTTATTTATATAATAATGTATTTATTTTTCCATAAATATATTGTTAATTTAAAACATATAGTATTTTATTTACTAATCTAAATAATGTACTATATATTTTTTATTTTGAACTAAATATACCTATATTAAAATTTAAATGCTATACACTCAACTATTTATCGTTAACAAGCTTTTTAACAATATCAATACTATAAACTGTGTAAAATAATTTTAATTTTGTATAATATTATTTTATAAATATACTTTTATAGATTATATCATACCATTGTATTGTATTCTAAATACTTTATATTCTCCTAAAACATCAAAAGCATATAACTCAGTTTATTATAGCTATGATTTATAAAAATAATAATTTATTAACTTTACTATATACTAATTGATATTATCGCCGTATTATAACTTTATCGGTCTCTATATAATGAAAAAATAGCATATAAATATAAGACTAATTTTTATATCAAAATACATAATTATTAAGTTTGTCATGTTATCGTTAAATAATATAACATATTTAATAGTATTATTTGTACTCTACAGACATATTTAAATATTAAAAAGGGAGAATTTATGGTATTTTTATTAATGACAATCATAGGTATATTTTTTATATTCACAGCTCTGTTAACTTTATTTTTTGCTTTATTTAAAAAAGGAAAAGTACTAAGAAAAAAATCAATTTTTATAGCCCTAAGTTTAATTACTTTATCTGAGTTGTTTATAACAGTTACAGCTTTGCCTACTAATTTTATTGTAAAAAAAATTACTCTTGAAGTTTTAATGATTTTATTATTTTGTAATTTATTTTTATATTTAATTAGATATAAAAAGGGATTTAATTCTAGGCGATTGATTCTAGGATCTTTATCTACAATATCAACCATAGCACTATTTACTTTTTAATGCTAAAGTAGTAAGATTTCAATTTACGCTTGGCTGATTTAATTATTTATAATTTTGCAAAACTATAGATAGTATAAAAAGGTGAACTTAATTTTAAGTCACCTTTTTTGTTATTTACATTTTAATCTTAATTCCAAATTTTACATTCTCATTTTAATAATCAAATCAAAACAATTCATATATATTAAAATCTTCTTACCTATGTTACGAAAAAGACACTTAAAGAAAGAAAACATTAAGATTTAATTCCTTTTTTCTATGATAGAATTTCCTCAAGGAGGTAACACTATAAAAAATAACTACTAGTTTTTATGAAAAAATAAGAAAATACTAATTTATAATTTAATTTAAATTAACTAGTCTTAAATTATAAATATAAATATGAGGAGATAAATCGTGAAAAATTTTTTAAAATATTCATTAATAACAATTGTTGTACTTATTGTTATTGTAGCCTTTAATTTTCAAAAAATAATTGTGAAATTTACTTCATTTATTATTGAAAATAGCATTAACAAACAAGTTAAAATGCAGTATGATGAAAAAAAAGTTACTAAATCAAAAAATGATATTAATATAAATCAATTTAAAGCTGAATTAGATCAAATGAGTGATTTAAAATTCAAAAACATTGGTGAATTGATATCAAATGCAAATATAAAAGATATTCAATCTCTATATGATTCTAAAAAGCTTACTTGTGAGGAATTAGTTATTTATTATTTAAAAAGAATTGAAAAATATGACATAAATAAACTAAATTCAATAATAGAATTAAATCCAGATGTAATTAAAATTGCAAGAGAAAAAGACAAAGGAACGAAATCTGGAAAATTATATGGAATTCCAATAACTTTAAAAGCAAATATAGGTACTTCAGACAAAATGCATACTACTGCAGGTTCTTACGCTTTAAAGGATTCTATTTTAGATGAAGATTCTTTTATTGTTAAAAAGTTAAGATCTGAAGGAGCAGTTATACTAGGTAAAACTAATCTAAGCGAATTTGCAAACTATATGACTACAAAATCCTCTAATGGATACTCCGCTTTAGGAGGCCAAACACAAAATCCTTATGGTAAATTTGATGTTGGTGGCTCTAGCTCTGGATCAGCATCATCTGTTGCAAGTGGGTTTTCTGTTGCGTCAATAGGAACTGAAACAGCAGGGTCTATAATATATCCGTCTAGTCAGAATTCTGTTGTAGGAATAAAGCCATCTATAGGTTTGGTTAGTAGAGATAGAATAGTCCCTATATCTGAATCACAAGATACAGCTGGTGTAATATCTAAAAATGTTGATGATGCTGCTTTAATACTTAGTTCTATATATGGATATGATACAAATGATAAAGATACAATAGCCTTTAAAAACTTAGATGAAAATTATAGTAACTATTTAACTGAAAAATCAATAAAAGGTATAAAAGTAGCTATACTTAAACCTTTTGCGGCTAGAATCAATGAATCTTATATTTTAGAGAAAATAGAAAAAGAATTCAAAGGTATGGGAACTCAAACTCAGATGGTTTCATTCTCTGATGAAGTTAATAATATAAAAATGAGTGAAGCATTAGAGGCTGGGTTTAAATTTGATATAGCTAAATATCTAAAAATTGCTAAAGTTAATGGAATAAATAGCTTAAAGGATATAGTTGATATTAATAAAGAAGATTTAGAAAATAGAGCTCCTTATGGCCAAGATTTATTAGAAAAATCCCTAGCAAATAAAATGACTTCTGAAGAATATAAAAACTTAGTTGAGTCCAATAAAAACATAGCTAGTAAAGAAATAGATAGTATATTAAAAAATGCAGATGTAATAGTATCTTTAAGTAATCAAGCTGCAACCGCATATGCACCTGCTGGTTATCCAGCTATTACTGTTCCTGCTGGATATAAAATTAGTGGAGAACCAATAGGTATTACTTTTGTAGGATCCAAATTTGAAGAAGGTAAATTATTAAAAATAGCTAATGTATATGAAAATAATACTAAATATAGAAAAGATCCTAATTTAAAATACTAGTTATATATTAACTGTTAAATCCATCAGACTTCATATTAATGTTTTCTGATGGATTTTTATATACTATAATTATAGTATATAAAAATTGACATCAATAAATTTTTATGTTTAAATAATTTTAATATAAAACTATTTAAACATAAAATATTTTTCGGAGGGCAATCATGGATTATAATGACGCTAAATTTAAAAAAGCAATAGAAGTATTGCAATCATTTTATTCACTGATAAAAGAAACTAGTGATTTTACAAAAAAAAATGCTCATGAACTGGGTATGACTATACAACAATTATCTATTTTAAATGCATTAGCTACAAATTCAGACTTAACGCTAAAAAATCTTACTGAGGTAATGTCAATGTCTCTTTCAAAAAGTTCTGTAAGCTTAATAGTAGATAAATTAGTTGAACAAAATATAGTTGAAAGAAAATCCTCAACAATAGATAGAAGGAAGATTATACTAAATCTTACAGAAAAGGGTGATTACCTTTACCAACAATCACAAAATAATGCATATGCTTATAAAGCAATGTTATTAGCTCTTGATGGTCTAGATCCTAAAGATATCGATTCATTACTTGAAATACATGATCATATAATTGAAAATATAAAATCACTAAAATAGTTAAATACTAAAATTAATTTAATAGATATTCATCTTGTCTTTAGTATTAATATATTATCCATATATATTAATTTTCTGCTACAAAAACATATATACGGGTATAAATTATTACTATACATATTAAAGTAGTTTATTAAATAAAAATAAATTTGTAGGTGATAATTATGCTAACAAATTTGATTTTAATATTATTGTCTATAGTGGCACTAAGTTTAAATCATACCGAGGATAAAGATGCAAATAAGTATGTTTTTTATGGAACTTTTTTAATTATCAATTTAATTTTATTATTTGGTATAAAAAATTTAATTTCATATATACTACTTTTTTTACTTTCTATTTTATGTATATTTGCATTTATAAAAATCTCATTTAAAAATAACAAATTATTTCAACAAAAAACAAGAAACCAGAAAAAAGATTAAATATATATTTAATCTTTTTTTATTTAAAGATTAAATTGTATATAAGCAAAATTATAAGTATTAATCTACTTTACACCTATCTATTATTTCATAATCATCATCAATTTTTAATTCTTCTAAATCCTTATTTATATTATTTTTCTTAATGTAATTATCTTTAGATGTATTATCATTAATTTTTAAATCTTTAAACTCATTTGAAAATGTAATTAAATTTGAATAATCATGCAATATTTTTTGTAATAAATAAGTTCTTTCGTTATGATATCTTAAAATATCTTTTATTAAATTTAATTTATAGTTATAGTCATCTATAGAATCAAATTCATTTAGTATAATTTTATTTAGCAATACATCAAAGGATTTACTTATATTAGATTCAGTACACAAGATTTCCTTAATAATATTAAAGCACTCTTCTTTGTATTTCGCCTCCATGTGTCAATCTACCCCTTCTGTTCAATCTTTTTTTGTTAATTTAATTAATATCTAAAAATTTATACTAATAATGTATTCAATTCAGCTTTTTAGTTTACACATAAATATTTAAAATTCTTCAAATTTGTAAATATTTATTTCAACTAGGAATTTAATATTCTTATTTGTTATTTAGCTTGTTAACAAAAATAGATTTAGTTTTTATAAAAAAATAGTTGTTTTTTTTTTATAATATACTACAGTTAATGTTAAGTAGCTTAATAACGGAGGTTTTTTATGATTAGTTTATCTAATAAAAAGCAAGTTGAAAAACTTCAATTTGAAAAAACTAGACTTGAAATTAAAATTTCAAAGTTAGAGGAAGAAGTTGTTAAATTAAAATCTGAAATGGAAAAGCAAGAAAATCTTATCAATGAGTGGCGAAAATATTATAAAGAATCCGTAAATGAAATAGCCAAATTAAAAAACCAGCTTAAAGATTTCAATCCAAATTTAAAGCCACGAAGTAAAAAAATATCACAAAATGATATAGACAATATAAAAAATTTATTTAATATGAAAAAGTATACTTACAGAGAAATAAGCACTCTTTCTAATTGGAGTATATGTACTATATCTAAAGTAATTAATGGTTATTATGATTAATTGTTTACACCATATAAGTTGAATGTACTAATTAATCAATAGTATTTTTATACATTTTACCAAGGATTTAAAAGATTTTTAATATCTAATCTTTTAAATCCTTTTTTATTTATGATTGTAAGATATTTAATCTTAATTCATATAAACATCTAATTAAAATATATATAATATTTTATTAAATTTCATCATTAAATCAACTGCTAAATATTCCCAAAGGATATTTTTTTATCGAAAAACAATAATTTTATATTGATTTATTATAATTACCTGTTATAATTTAATTAAAGCAAATTAAAAGGAGAGTCTACAATGAAAAAAAATATATTATATTCAATACCATTTTTAATAGCAATAGGATGCTTAGTAATTTTCAATATTATAGGATCTGAAGTTGCTGCAGATGGAACTCTTATAGAACCATTTTTCTTAATCCCTACATTCTGGTTATTTTCTTTCATAGGAATTTTAGCTTTAAGCTTTAGATTTATGCTATTTCTATTTAAGAAAAAGCATATTAGCCAATAGATAAAATCTAAAATAGGATATGAATTAATGGATAAAAATTTTTGTTCAAAAATTTTAAACAATATTGTCTCAATAGGTATATTTATAACTCTAATATTATTTTTACTTATACCTTTATTGTTCAACTATTTTTTTAAAAATACTTTGGGATTAGTAGGTGGAAATATATCTTTATTTGTTTCAACTGGAGTTTATATATGTATAATTCCTTACTTAATAGCATTAATTACACTGAAAAAATTATGTAGTTTAATAATAGATAATAAAAATCCATTTTCAAAGGAAACTACTTGTTTATTAAAAATAATATCATTATGTGCTTTTAGTGAATTTTTTGTATTTAATACGGTACAATTATTTTTATGTAATTTATTTGATATTTATTTATATTCAATTAACCTAATTCCAACTGTTTTAATTTCATTTATTTCTTTATTTATAGGACTTTTTAATTTTGTCTTGTATAAAATTAATTACGAAATAATTAAAATAAAAAAAATCAAATAAAAAAAATCGAGGTCATAATTATGGGAAAAAATATTAGTTCAAAAATACTAAATAACATTGTTTTGGTAGGGATAGGACTAACAATATGCTTACTTCTATTCTTACCACTAGGGCTTACAGCTTTTTTTAAAAGCAGCCTGGGTATAGTTGGATCAAACATACCTATTGTTTTATCTTTAGGAGTATATATATGTGCAATTCCTTATTTAATAGCATTAATATCATTAAAAAAATTATGTAGTTTAATTGCTAAAAAAAACCCTTTTTCAAGGCAGATTCCTTATCATCTAAAATCAATAGCAATGTGTGCTTTTAGTGAAATTTTGATATTTAATGTGGTACAATTATTTTTATGTTACTTATTTAAGGTTTACCTTTATGCCCTTAACATAATACCAGCTATTTTAGTTTCATTTATTTCTTTAGCTATAGGATTCTTAAGTTTGGTATTAGGTAGGTTATATACTATGGCAATTGAAATAAAGGAAGAAAATGATAAGACTATATAAGGAGATATTATGGCGATTATAGTTAACTTAGATGTAATGATGGCAAAGAGAAAAATGAGTTCAACTGAACTTTCTGAAAAGCTTGGAATCACTATGGCTAATCTTTCCATATTAAAAAATAATAAAGCTAAAGCTGTTAGGTTTACAACTTTAAATAGTATTTGTAAAATATTAGACTGTCAACCAGGAGATATTTTAGAATATGTTGAAGATATTGAAGTTAGTAAATAGCTATAGTTAATCAAAAGATACTGTTTTTAAATTTAAAAACAGTATCTTTTTGAATTTAATTATCAATGTGTTGCTTTTATATAAATTTTTTTTGAAAACATTATAATTTTAAGTTATTGGACATTAGTGTTTTCAACTACTTAGTATTTTACTTGAAGTTTTGATAGATAATACTTATTTTAAAATTATCAATGTGACACACTTTGATTTATTTGTCTACTATTTCTACCACAATTAAAATGTTTAATATCTATATAAATTTTATTATTTAAACTTTTAATATAATTATCAAGTTGACATATTTTAGGACTACCAAAATAGATCCATTTCTTCTTTATGCTTTATATCTTCTTCATACTCTTTCTTGTACTCCAAAATTTTATTATCTAAAGTTCCCTTAAAGAATTTATATGAAACGGCTTTTATAGTTTCAACATCGTCTTTATCAAGAGTTATCATAACTGCATCATCAAATGCTTTTTTCATATAATCATTTTTAAAGTCTATATTTTCAAAGTCCATTTTAAAACTTCTTAAAGTTCCTTTTGTAAAAACTGTTTCATCTGGAACAAAAAACTCTCTATTTAAAATAGATTTATCTAACTTTAAATTTATTTGATTTTCTTCAAATTGTTCAGATAAACTTGATTGTTCATAAATTTTAGACTCCCCAATTTGATCAATTACATCATCTTTAGAGAAATACTTTCGCTTATCTAAGTCTTTTACTATAAAATCTATTGATTCAACCTTTCTTCCTGATTTATTTTCTTTTATATCTATTTCAAAAAAACCACTTTCATTTAGCTCTTTTATCGCTGGTAAAATTACACGTCTTTTAAAATTTGAATATTGAGGATAACTATCTTCTAACATTAAATACATCTTTATATCCTCAATTTTATAATTTATAGTTTGTTTAGTTCCTGACCAAACTCTTATTAAATCATATAACCTTTGAGCATTATAATTTTTTAAGCTAAATAGTATAGCTAAATTTGCAGGAGTATATCCTGTCTTTAAGTATTGATCTAATAAAGTATAAATTTTTTTTGGGCTTTCGATTCTAAAAATCTGAGTTTCTTCATCAAACTGGTATCCTGATATAAAGTTGTATTGTCCCCAAATTAATTTATCATTTCTCTTTTTTTCAATGAAAAATATACTTTTGTTCATAAGACCTTCTAAATAACTGCTTATTTTTTTTACAGTTCTATCATTAGTTCTTTTTATTATTTCTTTAAATTCATCATAATGAATATCACAATGCATTGATCCATTATAGTTTTTTTGAAGTTTATAAAGTATTAACAAAAATATTCTATTTTCATTCAATGTTAAACTATATTTAGATTGGATTAGTACATTGTTTTTCATAAGTATTTTTGGATTTTCTATATCAGTTAAATTACTCATAATATCCCCCAATTCTATTAACTAATAAAATTAGTATATCATATGTATAATTTTAAAGTGTCACTTTTGCAATTTTGACACTTTAATTTAACAGTGTTAACTTTTTTGCTATACTAATTCATTATCAAAGTGACACTTTTAATGCTATCAACTTGACACTTTTAACTATCAACTTGACACTTTTAACTATCAACTTGACATATAAAAACTATCAACTTGACACTTTTAACTATCAACTTGACACTTTTAACTATCAACTTGACACTTTTAATTGCTTCAGTATAAGTAATTTCAAGGTTTTCACCGCTCCCTAAATACTATAAATACTATTAAATACTATTTAAATAATAGTAAAGACTAGTAAAGGTACTTTTCTGTTCTAATCTAATCTATTTAAATCAAAATTTATTATCAATATGACATATTTATTTTTACTACCCTATTGCTTAATTTAATTGTACTTATTATGTAATGTATATTTTTAAACTTTGAAAAATATATAGATCTATATTAGGAATTAGTGTTATATAACGTTAATATATATTTTCCGAAGAAATCTTTTTTAAGAAAATATATATTAATAAAGAATAGAGTTTAAATATAGATTTAAACCTCTCAGAGCTTATTAGAAAGTTTTTATACACTAAAATGGATAAATGTATTATAAATTAGAAAATTTGGTTAAAAACGGAAGATAAAGATCGAAAAAACTGTAATTTTTAGTAAGAATAGAATGAACAATTTAATATCAAATTCAAATAAAAAAGAGATATTAGTATATAATATCCCTTTTTTATTTGAATTTGATATATTAACCTATAAGAAAATCTAAAATATTCCACCCATCTGATGTATTGATTTTGTAAAGTTCCGTATATCCACATTTAGTACAACTTATAGTTATAAATTTTTTATTTTGGATATCAAATATTTTTGCAAAATTTCCACCTGTAGCTTGAAATTGATCACTCTCATAAGATGTATTTGAACATTTAGGACAAATATATTGTTTTTTCTCCATGACTTAAATCCTCCTAATATTGATTTAAGTAAAATTTTACTATAATAAATACAGAAAAACTAATTAAAATTAGTTACAATATAAAACTTTATATTATTCCTTATCTTTTAATTTATTGATTTCAGCATTAATTTGATTATTAGATTTTAAAAACTTAAAAATTGATAATTAAGCAAAATTGGATTAAAAAGAGTATTTATATTAATGTAAATTTTTTATTCTAGACATCTATAGTTTTATAAAGTTTAAACATTTTAGATTAGGATTGAGTATTTGCAATAAGATTTATTTTAATGTTTAGAATAAATCTTATAAAGTTTCATCCGAACCTTAAACTTTATAAAATAGAAAAAAGTTAGCTAATAGAGAAAAAAATGATAAAAAAATGCAAAATAAAACAAATTTCAACAAAAACAGACTTATTTAATTTTTAATATAGAAAATAAAGATTTTTATCTTAAAATTGTCCTTATATAATGAAAGAAAATATAGAGTGATTTCAATATCTGAGAATAGCAGATGAAGTATATTTATTATATATACTTACTTATTTCAATTGAGTAAATCATATAAACATTTTGACATTATTCGGGTTAAATATTGCAAACGATTTTTTGATATGCAACAATGTATACAAAGGCAAGGTTGTCAAATATCTAACAATGTCTTTTGACTTAGGTGTTCTATTTAAATTATAGGAGGAGATTGGGAAATGGAATTAATACAATACAATGCACCTGTAATAGAGTGTGATAATTTTGAAATAACTGAGGAACAAGCATGGTTTTTAGTTTTCGTAGCAGTACTTTTAGCATTAGGAGCTACTGTTGTTTTAGGAGCTGCAATTTGGTGTTTAGTTCAAGGTAAAGGAAGTTTTACTGGTGGAGTTAAGTGGGAAAATGGACTTAACGTTAACATAGAGTGTAAATAGATAGGACTTTAATTTATTAAAATTATACTAAAAAATTTAAAACTATAACAAAAGATAAAGATTTAAATTTAGGACACCTAAGTCTATAAATTGATTTAAGTACTGGGAGGAATGTGTAAACTATGCTTTATGTAGATAACTTGACAAAAACTTATAACAATAAAATTGTTGCTATAAAAAATCTCAGTTTTTCTTTAAATAAAAATAAAGTTTTAGGGCTTGTAGGCCCTAATGGATCTGGAAAGACTACAACAATTAATTTAATCTTAGGGACTATCAAAAGAGATACAGGTAAGATATTATATGAAAATTATAAAAATGATAGTCTAGAATTTAAACAGAAAGTTGGATATATCCCAGATGACTTGATACTACCGGAATCTTTGACTGGGAGAGAATATATAGATTTTATTTTATCAGTATACTCTATAAAGAAAAGTGATAAATTAAAAAAATTAATTCAACTGTATAATATGCAAGACTTTTTAGATATTTTGATAAAAGAATATTCACATGGAATGAAGAAAAAAATTCAGATAATAGTTGCTTTCTCATTAGAAAGCGAGGTAATAATTATTGATGAACCTTTCAGGGGGTTAGATATAGAGTCAATTATAATAACAAAACAGCTTTTTAAGAGCTTTATAAGCTCAGGAAGTATATTATTATGCTCACATGATTTAAATTTGATTGAGGAATTATCGGATGAGGTAATAATGCTTTATAAAGGTAATACTGTAGCAAAGGGCACAAGTCATCGTTTAAAAGAAGAATTTGAATGTGAAGACTTAGAAGAAGTTTTTATGAAAGTTGCTATAGGGGAGGACAGAAAAAATGAGATTGGAGAAATCATTTCTAATTTTAACAACAATGCTTAAGGGAGTTAAAAATAGTTTATATAATAAAATCAAAAAATACTTTGTTTTTATATCTATTGTAGTCCCATTTTTTATTTTTTTAGGAGCTATAATATCGTATAAGATATTTTCGCCTATGATTAATGCTATTATTAGCGGAAATAAAAGTATGTTTTTTTCATTTATTTCCTCAAGTATGTTAAATGTAACTTTAATTACTTTTGTTATATACATAATACTAATTAACTCAGACAATGATAGCAGTAATTATAGCAAAATAATAAAATGGTTACCTCTTACAAAGAGAGAAAAGATATGTGCACAAACAATTCAAGAATTATTTTTTATAATTATTACCAATCTATGCTATGTAACATTTTTTCACCTACCATCATTTATAGGATCCAAAGTTAATATAAAAATTATTATTATATATTTAATATCTGTAATTTTGCAATCATTATTGATATATTTCTTATTAAATATTATTTATCTATTAATAATTAGATTACTGTACTTTATATCACATAAAAAATTTATCAGAGAATTAGCCTCAATTATTTTAGGCATAAATACGTTTATTTATTTAGTTAGCAAAATTAACCTAGATAGTCTTTTAGTTAAAAGTAATTCATATAAGGTATCGATAGTAAACATTTTATTACCCGTTATAGATATGTGCTTGGGATATGGATACTTTAACTATAAAGATGCAAAAGTCTGTTTGATTCTAAGTGGAATAATTTTGATTTTAGGAATATTAATAATGATTGTATTTGCTGGGATTGAACTTGATAATAGAAATTTAATGCTTTTTAAATATATACCAAAATACAAAGGTAAAATGTTATGGATTGTAATAAAAGAAATTAAACATATTGTACGAAGTGAGACTAATATTTCAAATTTCTTTGTATTAATATGCATAATTATATCTGTAGGTTTTTTGGATCCAAACACTATAGACAAAACAATTGCTAATTTAATTTTATCAAGTTTTTGTTCAATATTCGCACTAAGTTCATTTGGTGAAGATAGAAATTTCACTATTTACTCTAATATAGTTCCTATTTCTAGTAAGTTAATTTCTTATGGGAAACTAATAGGGAATCTTATTATTGGGATATTGCTATATACGATACTATTTTTTATCGTATTTACATATTTAGGTATAAATATAGAATTATTTAAAAGTGGATTAATGTATACTGCAATGGGGGTTATAGTGATTTACACATATGGTATTGTAATTCCAGTTAGAGAAAAAGAGCCATTTTCAAATATAATTGTATTTTTATCTTTTGCGGCAATATGTATTTTGATTTCTATAATATCACTAACATTTAGTGGTGCATATATATATCAACTTATTTTAATATCTGTAGTAGCTATAACGTTGATGATACCAAAGCTTTATAAGTTAAATTCTAAGTTAGATTAAATTTATATTTAAATAATACATTTTAATTTATAAAGGAGAGATTAGATGAATCTATTTACATTTTTAATTGAAAAGATAAAAGCATTATTAAAAATAAAAACAGTTTTTATTATTCCTAAGAGCGTAGATTTAAATGAAAATTTAATTTTTGATAAGGATTTAAATAAAAGCATTACACTAAATGGGGTTGCTTATGAAATTTTAAAGTTGGTTAATGGCAAAAATTCTATAGATGACATAGTTATAGAGTTACTCAAAAAGTATAATGTAAAAAAGACTGTATTAGAAAGAGATGTAATAAATATATTAAGTAATTTACAAGATAAAAACTTAGTTGAAATTAAGGTAATAGGGAATAAAATCGCAGTTTTATTTTTAAATATAAGTATATTTCAATATGTGTACAAGAAAAGATACTCTGTTTCTGAATCTAAATTTGGATCTTTGATTCTTTTACTTTATGTAGTAACAAAAAAGTTGTTTGTAATGTGGATCATTACTTTTATAACTATTTACTTATTTAAACATAATTTAACATCTGAGTTTAATGAGAAGATAAATTATGCAATTGATTGCTACATGGTTTTTATACTTTCAATTATAAGTGGATTTGTTATGCATGAATGGATTCATATAGCTGTTAGTAAAATTCAAAATCAAGAATTTCGTGGATACATATTAGCAAGAAGATTTACGGTAAGCATAGTTAAGGTAAATACCGAATCTAGTTTATTATCCATTTTACTAGGACCATTGATTCCAAGTATTTTAGGAATCATAATAATAGCAATTTCAATAAAAATACAAAGTATAATGATATTTGCTCTAGGAATAGGATTTGCAGTTAATGCAATAAATTTATTACCTTTTACACAAGATGGGAAAGGAATACTTAGGAAAATTCTAATGAAGAAACTAATGAAGGGAGCTATAAAATGAAAAAAACATTAGGCATTATATCTGCTGCATATTTTATACTTATACCATTTAGTATAGTTTTTTACTTACTATATTCATTGATAAGTAATAAAAGTGTAAATTTATTTAATGGTGGAGTTGTACTAGATGTAGCACAAAGTAGTTTCAAATTAAACATAAGTTCAAACTTAGTTTTGATATACATAGTTTTATATATAGTACTTATTGGATTAGTATTCATAGTTTCAAGAACGAAGTTTTGTAAAAATTTCTATGAAAAAGGAAAGAGGGCAAATGGATAAGAAAAGAGTAGTTAAATTAGTTTTATTTATTGCTTTTATTGCAATCTGTATATCAGCATATTCAATATACTCTAAAGGTAAAGAAACTATAGATACAAAGTATGGACTAGCATATGGAGACCCTAATGCCAAAATAAAATTGGTAGAATACATGAGTTTTCAATGTATAGACTGCTATGAGTTACATGAAAATATAGGAGATACATTAAGAGATAAGATCAAAAATGGTGAAATATATTATGTAGTAAAGCATGTTGATTTTGAAAAGTTTAAGTATGATGATGTTATATTCAACAGAATTGATAACCTAGATAAAATAGAAACGGTAGATTATATAATGGATAATTATAAAACATGGAGTAAAATGAAAAACGTGAAAGATGTTGAAGAGTTTTTTAAACTAGGTGCTATTAAAAAAGATAGAGTTGAGATGCAAAAACATATTCTGTCTGAAAGAGATGATCTTGGAATAGATTTTATACCTACATTTTATTTAAATGGTGAAAGGCATGTTGGATCATTTACAGAAAAAGAGTTCAATAAAATGATAAGTGATGTAAAATAAGTCTATATAGAATACGCATACATGTAAATGAAAGGAAATTTTTATGAAGTATATAAGTAAAATACCAGATACAGATATTAATTTAAATAAGGATATGATTAGTACTGGTTGGAAAATGTTAAAAGAACCTCTAAACTTAGTTACAGCAACTCTAATATCATTACCTATATCAATTATAAATATTTATTTATGTATATTTTTTATTAAGCTTATAAATAAAGACTTATTGACAATTATAAACTCTATTTTTTATGATGGAAAATTTGTTTTTACAATTAAGATTATATATATAATATACATATATGTGTATATATTTTTACATGAAGTTATTCATTTAGTATGTATTCCAAACTTTGCAAACTCTAAATCAACATTTATTTCAGTAAAACTATGGGGTGGTTTTGTTTATACAGAAGAAATAATTAGTAGAAATAGATACTTGATAGTAACTATAATGCCATTTATAATATTGTCATTTGTAATGCCAATTATAATGACCTTATTAGGGGTAAACCCTATGATTATTTTAATTTTGGCAATTGTTAATGCTGCAGGAGCATCAGTAGATGCATTATCTTTTATACTATTGTTTTTTCAAGCTCCAAGAAATAGCAAGATAAAAAACAATGGAATAAAAACTTTCTACAAGATTAGTAAAGTATCTAATTTAGATTAGTAAATGCATAAAAAGGGAGGACAATTGTCCTCCCTCTTATGAATTTATTAATCTATTTTTTAGTTTTTTTTGATTTCTTCTTATACTTCTCTTCATATTCAGTTAAGGCGTCTACATTAAGCTCAACTGAGTCAAACATCTTACAGACTATATCTTCTAAGACTTGAGAAACAGTCATATTATTTTCATAAGAAAAAGATTTAACCTTATCAGCGATTTCCTTTTTTAATTTAATTCCAATCATAACTTTTTCTTCTTTTAATTTGGGTTTATTTATTAAGTCAAATACATTAATATCAGTATTTTTATTTTCAATAAATTCTTGGCCTGTTGATTTTTCATCTACTTTTTGTTTTATGTTTAATAAACTGCTTTTTTTATTTAACATTGGATTTTCAATAGTCATAGCTTTCTCTCCTAATATTTAATAAATATTTAATATTGATTAAATGTATTTTTAATAGTTAAAAAATGTTCATTAAATAACTATTAAGCCTTCTTCTATGTATTCATTTATTAAGTCGGAAATTTCATTTCCTATATCAGTTTTTATTTTTCTTTCTTTAACTTTTACATACTCACTAATTGACTCGTTATATAATATTGAGTTTTCATAGTGAACAGACTTTCTCATAGTTTGTTTAAATGTATTTCCTAAAATTTCTTTTTCTTTAGCACACTCTAACCACATTTTTATTTTGTTGTTTTCTTGTTTTTCAAATTTAGTGATAACTGGTTTCCTTATATCATCTTTGTCTATTCTAAGAGCTTTCTTTATATCTCCATAAGTTTTTAATAATAAATCATAACCTGTTAGTGTGCTATAACACCCGTAGTTTATTATAGGCACAATATCGGTACAACATATAAATACATTTGTATTTAAAACAGATATAGCAGGATTTAAATCAAATAATACTAAATCATATTCTGAAAAAACATCTATATTCTTATCGTCAGTTAAGTAATTCAATAAAGTATATTCCTTACCGGCTTTTGTATTAAGAACTAATTCAAGAGTAACCATATCTATATTACTTGCTATAATATCTAAGTTTTGAAATTTACTTAGAGGAGATTTCATAATTAACTTATCTATTTCAATATTGCTCTCTAATCCATCTTTCAAAGTATATATATTGGATTGAATTACTTCTTCTCCTAATAAAAATACTGATGCATTTGATTGAGGATCAGCATCTATAAACAATACTTTTTTATTGGGATAGTTTGTACAAAATTGATGTATAAAATTTAGATTTAAACATGTTTTGGAACTACCACCCTTAAAGCTCATATGTGTTAAAATTGTTTGATTTTTAGCCACTTTTATTACTCCTTTTTATATTAAATATACATTTAATAGTAGTTTAATATATATTTTATCATTAATTAAATACTTTTTAAATACTAATTTAATCTATTTATAAAAATTAAAAATAAAGAGCTAAAAATATAGCTCTTTAAAGACAAAATATTGATACCATTATAAAATTCAGTTTGAAATCAATTAGATTTTTTATTTTGTTTTTTCGTGGATTTTTTCTGTTTGAACATAATACAGAAACCATGACCAAAATAGAAAATCACACTTAATATCATAAATATGGCAAATACAAATAAAGCATAGTCAATCCAGAGCCAATTTGAATAGCTTATGCCCATAAAGTCTAGTAAAAGCATCATACTAACACCTCGTTTTTATTTTTTTTATTTATTGTTTTAATGTTGATAATTTTATTTAAGTATAGAAAAAAGAGACTCATTTCGTGATAACAAGTCTCTTTCAAAATTAGAGATAATTATTAAATACACTATTAAATGTATATTTAATTACTTTTAAATATATGCTGATTATTTTATAAATGTGAATTTTTAAATAGATAAAAACAATAATGCTACAGATGGCAGAAAAGTAATTACTGTAATGATTAAAGTAGTATTTGTAGGTATAAATTCACTATTATATTTTGTAAAATAGACTAAATGAAAAATTATAAAAGTTAATATCATTAATATAAAATTAAAAAATAAGCTAATGAAAAATACCTCAAAACTTTCATCTATTATAGTATAAGATTTAAAAGTATTAATGGTATAAATTATATAAATTATTACTCCAAAAATAAAATAAAAGTTACTTTGCTTTTTTAAATCTTTGGTTTTTAAAAAGCTGAATTTTAAAGTAGACTTATTGTCATTGTACTCGATTCTCATAGGGGGCACCTCATTGTTATATTAAAGAAATAGTGATTCTAAATATAATTATCGTCATTTTAAAATAATTATAAAGGGATATGATAAATGGAATATATAAATATAGACTTATAAATAAAATAAGGAGGACGTTTGTCCTCCTTATTTTATCAACTAATATATGTATGCAGTCACCATTTGATTATATTAGGTTTGAGTTAGTGGTGCATTTAAAAGTTAGATATCAATAAAGTTAATTATATTTATCTATAAACTCTAAAAATGCTTTACTTATAATGTCATGTTTATTTAAATGAGAATATTTATTTTTACATAAATCAGAAAAATCATTCCATATATCTTTATCTAATCTGATTGTAGTTTTTATAACTTCAGATTTATTGAAATTTATTTGAAGGCCAGTTTTTACCTCGATTACATCTATAGGACAAGTGTCCTCCTGAGATTCGAAGTTATTTACAAAACTAATTATTTTATCGTAATTTTTAACGATATTTAATAGTTTTTCTTGAATTTCATAGTTATTAAATAGTTGATTTGAATTTACTGTGAATGGGTCATAATTGCTTGAAATAAGTGAGTTTGAATTATGTTTAGGAGATATATTATCCACGGTTAAAATGAATTTACCTTCAAATTTTTGATATCCATATTTTTTCATGAATCTATCTAAAGTATCAACTCTTGTATAACTCATTTTTTCAGCAATTTCTTTTCTTGATAGGCCTTTTTCCTGGAGACTAATTATATAATCTATTTTTTTATCATAGCTCCAATCTTTCTTATTTTCCAAGTTATCACCCCCAACAATATGGAGGACACTAGTCCTCCATATTATTATACTATTTAAAAATTGCGTATTTAGTTGAAATTTAGCTTTTAATTAAAAAATATCTAAAATGCATAAGTTAAGGTCTAGTATGCAACAAAGCATTGAACAAAGTTTTTTTAAGACGTATACTTTTTATATAGTTTGTAAATAAGTACATACATAAAAGTATGAACTAAGTATCTCAATTCAAATTCAAACTCATAGTGTCGATAAAAGTATATAAAAGTTAATTAAAATCTAAATAGAAAAGGGTATATTTAGATTTTTAATAGTTGTGTTTTAGGGTTATAAACATAAATTTAATTAACTTAACAAAAGAAGTATTCAAATTGAATACTTCTTTTTGTGTTAAGTTAATTAACTGGAATAACTAAAAAATAACTAAAATGAGACAATTATCTTTAAAAACTAGAAAAAGGTACCGATATAAGATATTATGTAATGACAAAAAATATGTTAGGGGGATTTTTAAATGGTTGTACTTGGCATATGCGATGATGAACAGCATTATAGGTCAATTATTAGAAAATATTTAGAAGAAATATTACAATCAAATGTACAGAGTTACGAAATACATGAATTTACATCTGGAGAAGAACTACTAGAGAATTACCCTAATAATTTAGATATCTTGATTTTAGATATACAAATGGATAGCATCGATGGGATGAATACAGCTAGAAGAATTAGAATATTTGATAGTAACGTAGAAATTATATTTATGACTTCTTATTCTGAATTTATGCAAGAAGGATATGAAGTAAGAGCTTATAGATACTTATTAAAACCTATAGATTTCGATAAATTAAATAAACATATAATACCTTGTGTAAAGGAATTAAAAAGACGAAATAGCGACTATTTAACAATTAACACAAAGAACTATATAGATAGAATAAAAATAGATTCTATATTGTATATTGAAACTCAAAGGCCTAATTTATTAATTTATACAAAGAAAAAAGTTCATAGTGTAAGAATGAGTATGAGGAAGATTGAAGGAATATTAGAAGAATACAGTTTTTATAGGTGTCACAACAGTTTTTTAGTTAATTTAAAAGAAATTGAATCTATGGATGGCGAATACATATTTATAAATGATATGAAAATACCCGTAAGCAGGTATAGAACGAAAGGATTAAAACTAGCTATAACCAATACTCTAGGAGATATAGTATGCTAAACAAATTAGGTATAGACATTAGAGATATATTTAAAATTTCAATAGTATTTATGAATTTTATAATATTTTTTTGCACACTAGATGTAGTAAGTATTAGAAAGATGAGTAATATAAAAGTTTTGCAGTATATAGGTATTTTAATTTGTATTCTAGTAGTAATAAGTGTATCAAATATATTTAGAAATTTTAGAATTTTATTATATATAATATTTGGAATCATATACTATAACTTAGTATATGATGAAGTTTTAGTGAAATGTGTTATCGTAACTATATTGTTTTGGATAAGTGTGATGGTTGTAGAGACCGTATCAATGGGGGCTATAGCAGCACTTAACAACATATCAAATCTAAACTATCTAATAAATCAAAAAAAGTATGTAATTCAAGCAATTATACTATCTAAAGCATTACTTCTAATAGAGTTTATATTATTAAGATACTTTAAATTGGCATTAGAGTTTAAGCCAAAAGATATGGCTCTTATAGGTCTTTCAATAAGTTACAATATATTAAGCTTATTATTAGTTTTTGGATATAATTTTTTAAATAGGATATTAAGCAAATTAAATATTGTATTTTTAATATTAATTACAATGCTTTTAATGCTATCAACTATTTCATTACTAGTAGTTATAGCTAGGATTAGAAGAGCTGATAGACTTAAGCTTGAAACGGAGCTTATAAATGAGAGGACTCAAATGAATTATAAAAATTATGAAAATATATATGAGGTCCATAGTAGTTTAAGGCATGTATATCATGATTTAAAGAATCATATGATGTGTCTAAAAAATTATAATAGTAAAGAAGATATTATTAAATACATAGATAACTTAAGTTTCGAAATAAGAATGTTCGATAGTATCTCTCATACAGGGAATGAGACTTTAGATATAATTTTAAGCCAAAAGATACATGAGTGTAATAAATATAATATTAAGTTTGAATCGAATATAAATTTTTCAAAATTAGGATTTATAAGTAATATAGATGTATGTTCTATATTTGGAAATGCTTTAGATAACTCAATAGAGGCATGCAAATTAATAGATTGTGGGATTGATAGGAAAATAGAGGTAAAAGTAACCTATATTAAGCAGTTTTGCATAATAAAAATTATAAACACTAAACAAAATAAAATTAACCTTACCAAAACGGGAATACAAACAAGTAAATATAATAAATATGAACATGGTATAGGATTAGCAAGTATAAAAAGAACTGTAGATAAGTATGATGGAGAAGTTGCTGTGAATTTTTCTGAGACTGAATTTATTTTGAAGATAATGATACCTATAAGGTCATAATAAAAAAGCACATAAAATATAGAGTCTATATTTTATGTGCTTTTTTATTATGTTAAATTAGAAGGTGCTTATGTTTATATTACCCATTAAAAAAATAGTTTAACTCTTAATTTATTAATTTTTTAAATACAACATATATATTATTTTATAAGTGGATTATTTATTAATAGTTAAAAATTAATAGAAATATAAAAAATATAATTGAATTTATTGATATATATATTGAAAATACTATAATATATACTTTAATAAAATTAAAAAGGTCAAAAAAATTGGAATTATTTTGACCTTTACTTGTTAAAATAAATAATAACTTGGGTGAAAAATGAAAATAGAAGAAGTATTTAATTATTTATGAAATAATAATTCTGAATTTTAAAAATTTATTGTAAATATTTTTCAATCTGATAGAATGTATTAAAAAGGAGTGCGCTATTATGAAAAAAATATTATTCGTAACAGATTTATATTATAAAGCGAACGGAAGAAACTACTATGAAGAAGATCTTTTTATAACATCTAAATTAGTAGATAAATTTAACCTAGTTATTTGCAATCCAAAAGCTATGAATAAGTTTAATGATAATTTTGACTTAACTATATTCAGAAATGCAGGTCCTGTTACAAATTTTCCTAAAGAGTATAATGATTTTAGAGAAAAAATAAAAAGAAATAATTTAAAGACATATAACTCATTTGATGGAAATGGAGATATGAATGGCAAGGACTATTTGATTGAATTAACTAATTTAGGATATCCTGTAATCAGTACTGTAGATTCAATTAATAATATTAATAAACTACCTAAAGTAGATAAGTATGTTATAAAGCCAAAAGATGGGGCAGATTCAATAGGAATGGAATTTGTAACAAAAGAAGAATTATATGAAAAAGTTCCAAAGAATGATTTTAATACATTAATTCAGCCAGCGATAAACTTTGAATATGAAGTGTCTTTTTACTATATAGATAAAGAGTTCCAATATGCTCTTTATGCACCAAACAAAAGTAAGAGATGGGAATTAAAAGAATATGAGGCAACTACAGCTGATTTAGAGTTTGCGATGAAGTTTGTTGAATGGAATAATATAGATCATGGTATTCAAAGGATTGATGCATGCAGAGACAAAGAAGGTAACCTTTTACTTGTTGAATTAGAAGATTTAAATCCTTATCTATCTGTATTAGAATTATCAAATCAACTTCAAAATAAATTTATTGAATCACTTAAAAAATCAATTGAAAATGTTTTAAACTGCAATTAACAAAATAGATATATATAAAGGAACATCATTAATGATGCTCCTTTTTATATATCTATTTTTATTGTTTTTAGACTTATTATAATAGTAAATTTAAAATATCAAAAATGTAAGAAATCTTTAAGGTTGGTGCAAGGCTATTTTAAGGATGTAAATGTATAATATACTTAGCAAATAAATTATACATGACAATAATAGGAGTTCTAATGATAGTTCCATTCATATTAGCAGTAGCTAACCAACAATAGACGTTTAAAATATTTAAGAAATGTTTAAGATTAAGATAAAGATAAGTTAAGAGTATAGATGTAATATAAGAATATAAGCTAAAAATAAAGGAGGAAAAGTAAGATGGCAATAGTAATAGGGAGTTTAATGATAGTTCCATTTATATTAGCAGTAGGAGCAGGGCTAGTAAGCAATGAACTAGAAATAGCAAATCAATAAAACTTAAAATGAATTTAAGCGTATAGAATAAATATAAAAAAATGAAGGAGAAATTATATATGATAGTAATAGGAAGTGTAGTGATGGCACCATTTATATTAGCAGTAGGGGCAGGACTAGTAAGTAATGAATTAGATGCAGCTAACCAACAATAGAATGTTAAAGCAGTTAGAAAAAAGGTAGGTAATATAAGAGTATAGGATAAAAAATGAGGGAGGAATAATAAGATGACAACAATAATAGGGAGTTTAATGATAGTTCCATTTATACTAGCAGTAGGAGCCGGTTTAGTAAGAAATGAATTAGAAATAGCAAACCAATAATATAAATTGGAAATTTAAGACATAATAAAAATGGAGGAATTACTATGACATTGTTATTAATAATAGGAATTGTAGTATATCTTGTTAAAAATAAAAGGAATAATGAAGATGTTTTTTTAGAAAATGATCAAATAATAGACGTTAATTATAGAGAAATTGACTAGAACAAGTCTTACTATATAATTGAATATTACAAAAAAATAAAATAGTATATAAGTAAATTAACCTTCATACACCACTGTTTATATAGGTTAGTGGGTAGAAGGCTAATTAGGACAAATCTTAATAATTTAATACAATGAGGGTAAAATATAATTGTATTTGTATTAAGTATAAAAAATTAAAACAAAACATAATTAGATTTTATATAACTCAATCAATAAAAATATAGGGTTTTAATTGATTCTATTTAAATTATATAAAATTTATAATTGTGTACTAATATTAGATATACGTCTAGTAAACAGAAAAATTTATACTTTAAATTAGACTTTTTAATAAAAAATTTAAATGATTATATATGCAAATCTAATACAAATTCATTATATTTCAAATCTATTCAAATATAAGTATTTCTTTTTATAATACCTTAAAGTTTAATTAATTAAAAAAATAAATATAATCTTTTTCATTATGAAAAAATTGTATAATGAAAAAGATTATATTTATACTTTTTAAATACCTATTTTAAGTTCATTTAATTCAGATTTTTTATCCATTTTCTTTTTAATTTTTTTCTGTTTAACTTCATCTAAATCATCTAAAGTAATTTTACCAATATGCAAATTAAATTCATCAACACCAAAATGTTTTATCATAGCTTGTTCTGTTATTAACCAAGTTTTACCGAATTTTTTTACCTCAACGTTGTCGATTAGCTTTCCATTTGATACTTGTTTTCGTAACGTTGAGTTATCTAAGCCATAAATATCTGATACTTGTTGAAAAGTATATAGACCCTTAAAACTCCCATTTGCCATTTTAACTTCCTCCAAATTATATTCTATGTATTAAAAATTGTATAACTTTAAATCCATTAGATATTTATTCAGGTTTGTATCTAATTGATTCCCCCAGATATATTATAAGTCAATTCATATACTAGGTGTTAGAGGCTATTTGAAGTATTTTAATAAAAAAAATGGTATAAGTCTAATTATATAAAGACATATACCATATAAACTTATTTTCTATATTATTAATATATATTTTATTTAACTGTTTTAAGAATGATATGTAAAAACCTATTACCTATGAAGGTATTCTTAATAACATAAAAAATAATCAAATGTGATTATATCACAAACACCTGTATTTTTAACCCTCTTAATTTTTATAGTATAGCACGCTGATTTTTAAAATCAATATATGTTACAGGATTGAAACAAATGTATCGAAATTGATACTCATTTAACGATGTATGACACTTGTCCGACAAAGTAAAAATTATGGGAATGTATTGAAAGTATTTAAAGCAAATACAAAATAATAGGTATGAAAAAATTAAATAATGATTAAATAACTATTAAATATATATTAAATAATTATCTAATTAAATAATTATCTAATTAAATAATTATTTAATTAGATAACAAAATCTAAAATAGATTTAATTTGCATGATAAATATTGGAGGATATTTGTCCTCCAATTCAAATAAGTTATATAGCCTACAAGAATCTTATCAATTTGCCTGCAATAAGTATAAAAAAAGGATATCTAAAAAAGACATACTTTTTTTATGAAAAAGGGGTAAAAAAGCTTTTAATTAAATACTTGATACTTTCATTGATTTAACTTTCTTTTCATTAAAGCATTTCATAACTCTAAGCATTGTATAAACTATAAAAATTGTAGAATAAATAACAATTTTAAATATATCTACTTTATCTTTATTTAAAAGAATAAGAGCTATATGTAAATAAGTTAATAGATAAAATAAATATGACAATCTTTGTATTTTTTTCCATTTAGCATACTTAATTTTCCTTCTAACAAATTTAAATGAAGTAATAAACAATGGGATCATAACGAAAAATGCAATTAAACCTATAGTTAGATGAATCATAGATAATCCAGGGAGCGTAAGCGATTTAACAAAATCCCCAAATATAAAATATGTATATATTAAGCCATGTGGAAGTATAAGTATAGATCCTAGTATAGCTAACTGAGCTCTTATACTTAATAGCTTTTTAGTTAACGCATATTTTCTATCAAGAGCCCCTGTAAACATTACGATAATAAAGAAAGCTACAGATAAAATACCTTTCATTGATGATTTATAAGATGCTAGTAGAAGCCCTTGTAGATCTATATTGTATGTTTCTCCGTAAAGGTTTATGTAACTAGTTAGTAAAGCTATCGTTAAAGCAATTATGTAGTATAGGTTTGAATGCTTTTTAATACTAGACGTACAAAATAATGATATCACCATTGTGAGTATCAGTGAGTAAATCAATAACATTTTGATTCTCCTTTTCATTTTATAATGATAATTAATTTCAATAAGATTGTATAATAAAATTTTAACTAGGTCAACAAGTTTTTGTAAAAAATCTAATTATTTAATTTTAATAATAAAAAATATAGTAAGTATAATAAAAAACAGAAGTGCATTAGAAATTAAAGTTAAGATTAATAAGTTGTGATTTTGGAGTTTTAAATTAGAAGAATTATCATATACAATTAAAAAACAAGTTAGCCAAAGTAAAAATACCCAACTTTAGCTAACTTGTTTCTATCCTATAGAGAGATTAAATTTTTAAGTCTATACGCAATAACTAACAATAGAGTTGATTCAATAATTATAAGCATAATTACATGTTTCGGTAAATAAAAGTTATAAATAAAAATAGTTGTTAAAAAAATTAAAATTATAGATCTAAATATATTAGATCTGTAATTATGACAATTGTTAGAAATGAGATTGGTACTACTTTTCTTAAAATATAAGTATAAAGCAAATATAAACATTGAGACTAAAATGTTTATTGTTGTGATAAAAATATGTAAATGTATGTTCATATTATAACCTCATGTAAGTAAGTATTTAGTTTTTATATTGCCTTTATTTCTAATACGGATATTATAAATCTAACTATAATTAAAAATATAGTTAATAAAAAATTTTTGATATATAGTATAGGTGGGGATTATAACTTAATTTTAAAAAAGTAAGTTATAACCCCTTAATACATAAAGTTTATAAATTAAATATCAAAGACTTTATAATAATTCTATTACTGAAATGCTTGCATTTGCTAATGTGAATATGTTTACAGCAGAAGCAGTAGTAGCAAGTTGAAGTGGTAGAGGACCTGTAGGACCTACAGTTACTATAGTTCCTCCAGCAACACTTGCATATCCAGCGACTGTAACAGTAGTATTTGCAGCACTTGAAGCGATAGGAGTACCATTTAGTACAAGTATACCACCAAGATCTTCCCCACCTGCAGCAGGAGCTGCAGAAGTTGTATTAATATTATATGATACGTAGTAACGATGATTAGCTGCTAATGTTATTGTGTTTGTAGGAACTGTTGCAGATATATCAGTTCCATTCTGAGCAAGAATAGCACTAAAAATTATTGGAGTTTGTGCTATAGGTAGTGCAGCAGCGCCTACACCTGCACCTAAAGTTAAAAATTGATTTGTAGCAGTTGGTCCTGCTGGTCCAGCAGGTCCAAAACAAGGTATATAGTCTACACAAGGTCTATGATCGTTATGACCACAACAATTTGAACATGTCATATATTTTCCACCTATACTTATGATAAATTTATAGTATAAATAATTATCTAGATTTATAAAAAATTATTTAACTACAATATCAATATATTCAAAAGCTTTTTTTATGTGTCTAATTCAAGAAAAGTTTATCGAAAAATAAATTAAAAATTTAAATGTCCTAATTAAACTTTAAATATTAATAAATAAAAAACATACTTAAATATTTAAGTATGTTTTTCTATTTATCAAGTTTTGCATGAACAACCATCCGAGCATTATCAAATTCATAACTACATGTAGATAAGGTTAAAATTTTATCGGTTGAATCAACATTTACTGAAGATTTAAATAAGGAATCTTTTTTTATTTTACTTAAAAAATCATTAAAATCTTCGTTAGAAGCAAATGAAGTTTTATTATAAATATTGCTAGAATCAGTTACATAAGCGGAAAAAATTGTATAGTTTAAAGTATTACCATCAGGTTCAGATATAGATATAGCATTATATTTGCTAAAAAAATCCTCATCTTTAAACTTTTTTAGTTGGCCAAACATAGTTCCATTTCTCATACTATGTCCATAAAGCACTGTGTTGAAATCATTAAATTTATCATTTTGGTAATCTAGGAATATAGATCCTGATTCTAGATAATTTTTATCCATATCTTTATTTAAATAGAAATCATTATTATTTGCTTGGACTATTGGGTAGTGAATATTTGTACCATCTACATCTAACCATCCTCTATAGTCTTTATTGATATAAGACAAGTCTACTGAATTATCATTATTACTTTGTTGTGATTCTTTGATTTTGTAAATTTTATCATATACTTTATCAGCTTTATTATACTGCATAAATTTATTGATTATTTTATAAGAACTAAATAACAGTATAATCAAAAGTAGTAAGTTTATTATCCATCGTATCTTTTTCATTTTTTAATTATCCTTATATATTAAATTTATATGTTTTAAAAGTTAGGCCTTTTTTATATTATACACGGCTTTATTTCCAACACTATCATATATAGTTAAGTATAAAGGTAAATTGATTATTTTTACAACAATAATACCTTTGTCTTTGTCTATTGACTGTATATTTAAAATTTTTCCATTAGAATCTTTTAAATAAATCTTATTAAAATCTATTTCACTACTAGAATCCTTTAAGCTAATTATAATTTTATCATTATCATAGGTGTAATTTATAATATTTGGAGATTCTGTATCTATACAATTAATTTTAAATTCCTTAACTAGGGTGGAGTGTCGTTTTAAGTTTACAAAGACCTTATAATCCCCATTTTTAGTGATTTTAAATCTATAAGTAGACTGATTTATATAGCTACCTAAGAGTTTTTCAGAATTATCAAGTTTAATATACAAATCATTTACTAGAGATTTATCTTTTATCTGAATATCTACTAAAATTGGTTTATTTGTAATTTTAGATGTATCACTTATAGATATGTTTATATTATCTAATAAATTAGATTTAGTAGATAAATTACTTGCATTTGAAAAATCATGTTTGGTAATTTCATAAAGACCTAGAACAGATGTAGATACTATTATTGAAGAAGTAAGTGAAACTACCATAGATTTTGGCATACCTTGTTTAGTGTTAATTTTGAATTTAAAACTTTTACCTATATTAAAATGAGACTTATATAATACATTTCCCAAAATATTTTTTGAGGAACTTAAATTTAGTAAGTTTTCATTAGATGCTTTTTTAAAGAACGTAAATAGCATAAATCCATAAATTTTTCTATTATCTGTTCTTTCTTCAGAATATAATTTATATAAATTTTTCTTTGCATTATTTAGTCTACTTTTTACAGTACCTTCAGAAATGCTTAAAACATATGCAATCTCTGATACTTTTAGTTCATCGAAGTATTTTAAAATCAGGACTGTTGAATGTATAGATGAAAGCTTATTAATTAAATTCATCAATTCGGTATTACTTTCTTTTAGAATATATGATTCTACAGGGTCAACATCATTTGAATTATCGCTTAGCGTAGGCAAAACATGATCAGAATGAACTTCTCCAAGTTTTTTTACTTTGTAAAGTTCTTTAATGCAATAGTTGTATGTAATTTTATTTATCCATGCTACAAATAATTTAGGGCTTTCTAACTTATCAAGTGACCTTAGAACAATCAAAAATACTTCTTGTACAGCATCTTCTGCCATAGGCTGATCTTTTAAAATACTTAAAGATAGAAAATAAACCTTTTGATAAGTTAAAGAATATAAATCTGAAAAAGCTTGAGAGTCTCCATTTTTACATTTAGATACAAGTTTACTTATTTTTAAATACTTTAAGCTACTCAATTATCAAATGTCCTCCTAATTTTAATTTAAAATCCAATTAATATTAAACATAATAACATAATTGTAGATATGAAAGTAAAATTCCAGACAAAATATTTAATGAGTAGAAATCAAGTATTAACAGAGAGTAGACTTGTTTTTAAGAGTATATATCAAGATTTTAACAAAAAATAATAAAAGGTTATGAAAAGTTCAAGAAGTTCACAACCTATGTTAATTTTAATATTTAAAAATTTTTTCAAAACAATGCTTAAGCAAAGCTGTGTTTAAGTATACCGTAAATATTAAAAATACTAATAATATAAACTTAAAAAATTTCATTTTATAATAGTCTCCTTATGATGATGTGATTTACTTTGCGATTGCTATTTAAAACGGTTTTCAAATTAAATAAAAGAGTTAATCATTAACTCTTTTATTTAACTTCCATTACTTAAAGGTGTTTGACCTACATTTTGCTTTAACATTAATATTTTCTTTTCATGCTTTAATTTTTGAGTTTCTTGAAATTTTAATTGATATTGTAGCTTAAGTAAATCTCTTTTTTCTATAACTTCTTTTAAATTTTTGATTTCCTCTTCAGCACAACTATGTAAATATTTTTCTTTTAATGAAGTTAGGTCGTTTTCATCAAAATCATTATATATTTTGTGTCTAATATTTGTTATATCAACAACTTGTTTTTTATTTTTCAAAACAGTTTTTACAGCTTTAATATTTAAAAAGGGAGTGCCATTTTTATTCTTTAAAACCTGATAAGTTCCTTCCACAAATAAAACTTGCTGATTTAACTTACTATTTGTTAAATGCGCAGTATGTCTTCTGCTAAAATTTATTACTGCAATAGATGGATAAGAACCATCTATTGAGGGTATTTTTTCAATTAATCGACTTTCTCCATTTTCTAAAAATGTTAAGTTTTCTAAATCGCTACATTCTAAAGCTAGGGTTATGTATGCATCGATAATTTTCATATTTTTAAATCCTCCTATAAAACTAACTAAATAAAATTGAA